>DHPI01000065.1:38823-41655 GCA_002407865.1 Spirochaetia bacterium UBA5368 | reverse complement strand
ACGCGGCATATCAGCTTCCCATGTGGGCCGAAGGCGTCGGTATTGCGGCCGAGGCGAAAGGCGGCGCATGGATCGACAGCGGCGGCATGGACGAGTTCAATGTGAACCTTTCGGGCGGGCAGTTGAACGGGAATCCCCTGCTTCTCGGCGGCGCGGCGAGAGCTATCGATTGTTTTTATCAGCTCCGCGGCGAAGCGGGAGGCCGGCAGGTGAAAGGCGTACAGCGCGCCCTCGCGCACGGCACCTATGGTGCGGCCGGACAGCACCAGGGTGTTGTCATAATGGAAGTATAGGGAGGCGTATTCATGACACACAGAAAAAAGAACAGGAATGTCGGCATTATCGGAATAGGCCAGACGAAGTATTCGAGCCACAGGGAAGATGTGAACCAGCCTGAAATGATACATGAAGCGGTTGAAGCGGCGCTCAAAGACGCCGGCATCACGATGAAGGATGTCGACTGCGTTGTTCACGGAAACATGGAGCTCTTCGAGATGATACACCAGCCGGACCTTTGGCATACGATCGGCACAGGGGCGTGCGGCAAGGATTGCATCCGCATTACCACGGGCGGCACCGTCGGTGCGACGATATCGTGCGCGGCCGACAACCTTATTGCGTCGGGCATGTACGATATCGTGATGGCGATAGGTTTTGAAAAACTGCAGGAAGGCCATACCACGGGCGGTATCACCAACATGGCCGACGCCCTCTGGTTTCGAAATTTACAGACCGGCGCGCTTACCGGGTCGAAGGCGTACGATGTTATACGCGAATTCGGGGAAGAGCGGGCGAAGCGGGTATCGATGAAGTACCGTATCATCATGGATAAGCACGCGATGCGCAATCCGAAGGCGCACAGGGCCTTCGGCCTCGAATTTGAACAGATGGATAACCTCATTAAAACATCCCCGAAGCTTGTCGGCGACCTGAAGCTTATAGAGATGTGCTCGCAGTCGGACGGCGCGTGCGTGGTGATCTACGCCTGCGAAAAAAAAGCGAAACAACTTTCGAAAAACCCCGTGTGGATCCGCGACCACATTACCGTGCATCGCGAAGAGGTGTTCGTTATGTTCGGGTACGACGAAAAATACCCGTTCCCGATGACTCACAGGTTCGCGGCGGAACAGTTGTACAAACGCAACGGTATTGACAGCCCGGTCGAATACTTCGACGTGTTCGAAATGTACGATCCCGCGTCATGGTGGGCGGTCGACTGGATTCGCGATTTCTTCCAGCTTAAAGGCGACGAGCATCTGAAGCTTGTTGAAAACGAGGAGATCATGATCGGCGGGAAGATGCCCATTAATCCGTCGGGCGGCGTTATTGCGTCGAATCCCATCGGTGCGACCGCGCTTGTGCGCATCGCCGAGGCGGCGCTGCAGATTCGGGGGGATGCGGGCGATCACCAGATCCCGACACCGGTAAGCCACGCCCTTGCGTCGGGATTCGGCGGAACCATGTGGACGGTGCTTACGATGCTTGAAAAGGAACTCAACTGGTAAGGGGGGAAGGCGATGAGTGAATATTGGGGTATAAAGGTAGAGGATATTTTCAACACCATGCCGGAACGATTCCGCCCCGAGGGCGCGAAGGGCGTCAATGCCTGTTTCGGCTATGACATCAAGGGCGAGGGGAAATGGAAACTGACTGTGGCGAATGAAACCCTGAAGGTTGAAAAAACCGGCGACCTCACCGGGTGCGTATCGGTAATGCTGGCCGATGGCGAGACGTTTGTGGGCGTGAACACCGGCAAGGTTGACGGCGTGAGCGCCTTTACCTCGGGCAGGGTCACGGTAGAGGGCGATTTCAGCGCCTTTGGAAAAACCGCGAAGATGTTCAAAAAGTATGTAAACGGCAAAAAAGAGATGAGCACGCGTGACTATATCCTCGACATGTTCGGGACGCTGGTAAGCCGTTTTCAGCCGAACGCGATACCGGGGCTTGACGCGAAGGTGTGCTACGACATCGGCGGAAATGACGGCGGTGTGTGGACGGCTATCATTAAGGAAGGAAAATGCGAGCTGGTGGAAGGAAAGGCCGACAGGCCGACAACGATCCTGCATGTTAACGAAGCGAAGGACTGGGTTGACGTGATGCTTGGTAAATCGGACCCGTTTACGCTGCTTTCCGCGGGCAGGGCGTCGATCGAGGGCGAAACACAGATTGCCCTGAAGTTAGGGGAAATCTTCGCGAAGTACAAATCGCCCATCCCCGAAGGCGAGCCCGAGCAGGAGCTTATCGCCCTGAAAAAGGTTATATCGGTCAACCAGCGGTTTGCCACAGGGCCCGTTATGGGAAAATTTCTCAACGCGCTCAAGGAAAAGAAAATTTATACAAACAAGTGCCCGAAGTGCGGACGCATTCATCTTCCCGCGCGGGAGGTGTGCGCCGAATGCCGTGTGCGCGCCGACGAATGGCTGGAGGTAGGCCCCAAAGGGCAGGTGCGTTACATGGAATACGTCTATTACTCGAGCCCCGACCCGCTTACCGGCGAGACGCGCGAAACGCCGTACGGGATGGTGAACATTTTGCTTGATGGCTGCAAAGGCAACGATACCTTCGCCCACCTCATCCGCCGCGACCAGATCGACAAAATCAAAGGCGGTAACAACGAAGTAGCGGGCACGCGGGTACGGCCTGTGTGGAACGAGCACCGTGTTGGCAGCATATTCGATATCAAGTATTTCGAAATCGATGAGTAGGGAGGGTGATGATGAGTTTGAATTATGAAACGAATGAATGTTTTACCGTGGAAGGGAAACTTGCGCTCCCCTACACATACTTCGCCGGAAAACTTGGCAGCAGGTTTATAACGACCATCCGCGACCA
>DHPI01000065.1:36511-38688 GCA_002407865.1 Spirochaetia bacterium UBA5368 | reverse complement strand
GCGTAAAGTGCCCGGCCTGCAACAGGGTGTACATCCCACCCCGCCAGACCTGCGAACGCGACATGACCGACCTTCGCGACGCATGGGTCGATCTGAAGAACACCGGGGAGGTCGTCAACTTCACGGTTGTCCGCTATAATGACAGGCACCTTCCGAGAAAAGCCCCGTTCGTGCTGGCAATGATAAAGCTCGATGGCGCCGATACGCCGTTTGCCCACATTCTCGAAGGGATCGAACCCGACAGCGTTAAAATCGGGATGAGGGTGGAAGCGGTATTTGCGAAACAGACGACAAATACAATTCTCGACATCGATCATTTTCAGCCAATCAGGGATACAAAGGTATACGTTAAAGAAAGGGCCGGGGACGTTGCGAAACCGGAGGCTCCGGTAAAAACAAAAAACCAGATGGAAAAGGAGGAAAAAAGAAAAGCCATGTCAAGGAAGGTTATTATAACCGCGGCGCTGGCCGGCGCGGCGACAATGAAGAACCAGAATCCGGCGGTGCCGTATACGCCGAAAGAATTCGCCGAGGAAGCCGCGCGGTGCTACAAGGCGGGGGCGGCCATGGTGCACGTGCATTCGCGGGAAGAGAATGGCATGCCGACCCATGAGCATGCGCGCATCAAAGAAACGCACGACGCGATAAAAGACATGACCCCCGAGCTTATCGTCAACCTGAGTTCGGCGGTCGGCATGGGAAAAACTCCCGAGCAGCGGATCAGCCAGATTATTCACGTGAAGCCCGAAATGGCGTCGCTGAACACGAACACCATGAATTTCAGCATTGTCGACAGAAAGAGCGGCAAGATCTTCATCGATTTCGTATTCGAGAACACGTTTACGATGCTTCAGGATTTCGGCAAGGCGATGGAAGAAAACGGCGTGAAGCCCGAGATAGAAATCTATGACATGGGCGGACTCGATAACGTACTCATTATAATGAAGCAGGGCTTTTTCAGCGCGCCGATGAACTTCAACTTCGTATGGGGCGTGGCGGGCGGCCAGTCGTTCAGGCCTGAATCGTTTATTGCGCTTAAGAATGCGCTGCCCGCGGGCTCTAACTTTACCACCTGCGGCGTTGGTATAGAGCAGTTCCAGGCGATAACCATGTCGACACTGGTAGGCGGCCATATGCGTGTCGGCCTTGAGGATAACATCCGCATACCGAACGGCGAAATGGCGAAAGGCAGTTGGGAACAGGTCGAGTGGGCCGTAAGAATCGCGGAGGTGCTTGGCCGCGAGATTGCGACGCCCGACGAGGCTCGTGAAATTATGGGATTAAAGAAGCGATAGTGTGATTGAGCACGTACGGGGCGTCACTGTATATCCTGCTCCGGGGAATTCAGGGGACTTTCAGTACAGCCCCGTAGCGATTGTTGAATTATCGAGGAAGAAGATCACTCATGGATAAATGTGCATATGCGGTCGATGAGAAGGGGGTCGCGCTGCTTACGATAAGCAATCCTCCAATGAACGCGCTCGACGAGCAGACAATGAGGGAATTGGAGGCTTCGCTTATACGCATCGCGTCGGATGACAGTGTCAAGGTTGTGGTGGTGACAGGCGGCGGGCCGACGTTTGTCGTCGGGGCGGACGTGAACAAGGTGAGAGAAATAAATACCTGCGAGAGCGGGATTGCGACGACGTCCGAGGCGCAGGGGATTATCAACAGAATACAGGATTCGAGAAAACCGTTTATCGCCGCGATCAACGGATTGTGCCTTGGCGGAGGCACGGAGCTTGCGCTTGCGTGCCATATGCGGATAGCGGGCGATCAGGCGCAGATGGGTTTGCCGGAGATATTGCTGGGGATAATGCCCGCGTTCGGCGGCACGCAGCGCGCGGCGCGGCTGCTTGGTCCGTCGCGGGCATTGGAGATTATGCTGACGGGAAGGTTTGTCGATATGAGCGATGCCGACCGCATCGGGCTGGTTGACCGTGTGGTGCCGCACGCGGACGTTGTCGCAGAGGCGCAAAAACTTGCGCGGGGTATTGCGTCGAAAGGGCAGCTCGCGGTGCGGGCGATCGTGGAGGCGGTGATGGACGGCGTGAAGCTTCCCCTGGAGCAAGGGCTGCGGCTTGAGAGCGCGCTTTTTGGGCGGCTTGCCGCAAGCGAGGACAAGGAGGAGGGAATACGCGCGTTTTTGGAAAAACGCAGGGCAATATTCAAAGACA
>DHPI01000065.1:32076-36353 GCA_002407865.1 Spirochaetia bacterium UBA5368 | reverse complement strand
TGGGGGGCTATGGAGAAAACAATAAATGATGTTTTCAGAAATCGCGTAAAAAAATACGGGGACAGGCTCGCCATCGAGAAGAAACGTAAGGGCGCATGGGAACAGGCGACATGGAATCAGTACTACGGACGGGCGCGGGCTGCCGGTCTGGGCATGATTGCGCTCGGCGTGAAAAAAGGGGACCGGATATCGCTGATGTCGGAAAACAGGCTTGAGTGGCTTTACACCGACATGGGCGCTCTTGGAATCGGGGCGTGTGTGGTGCCGATATATCCAACACTCATCGCGGAGGAAGTGGAATATATCGTCTCTCATTCGGAATCGAAGCTGCTCATCGTCGAAAATAAAACGCAGTACGAAAAAGCCCTCGCTGCGCTGAAAAAATGCCCCAGACTTCAAACGATAATCATCATCGATACGGAGGATATCTCACCGCTGCCGAAATTCGCGATGACATTCAACGACATGATGGAACTGGGAAAGGCGGCGTACAACGAAGACGCCGGTCTTTTCGAACGGCTTTCAGACGATGTCGGGCTCGACGACCTCGCCACAATTGTGTACACATCCGGCACTACGGGTCCGCCCAAGGGGGCGATGATCAGCCATAAAAACATCATGGCGCAGATGCTGGCGCTTTCGAAGGTTACTCCGCCGTACGCGTACGATACCGACAGCACGGTGCCCTTTCTGCCGCTCAGTCACGTGTTCGAGCGCATCGCCGGGCATTTCTTCGGCATGTATGTCGGGATTACGTCGTCGTACGCCGAGAGCATGGACACGATCGTGCAGGATATTCAGGAAAAGCGCCCGACGATGATTCTCGCAGTTCCGCGCGTGTGCGAAAAGGTGTTTCAGCGTATCACCATGCAGGTGAAAGAAGAGCCGTTATGGAAACAGAAGGTCTTTTTCTGGGGCCAGAAGGTGGGGGCCGGAATAAGCGAATACCGCGAGATGAAAAAGAAAATACCGCTGGGGTTGCGGCTGAAATACGCGATAGCCTACAGGATGATTTTCAGAAAACTGCAAATGGCGCTGGGCGGGCGGGTGAAGTGGATGACAGCCTCTGGCGCGCCGACGGCGAAGGAGATAATACACTTCTTCAACGCCGCGGGCATCATGGTGATCGAGGGCTACGGGATGACCGAGCTGACCGCGCCGGCCACGATGAGCAATCTCGCCGATTATCGTATCGGTACGGTGGGAAAAGCGCTGCCGGGCTTTGAGGTGAAAATCGCCAATGACGGGGAAATACTTGTAAAAGGCGATAACGTTATCAGCGGCTACTGGCGGCAGGAAGAAGCGACACGGGAATCGTTTACAGGCGACGGGTATTTTCAGACGGGAGATATCGGGATGTTTACCGATGAGGGATTCCTCGTAATAACCGACAGAAAGAAAGACCTCATCATTACCTCGGGCGGAAAAAACGTAGCGCCGCAGAACATAGAAAACCTCTTCAAGAGCGATCCCCTCTTTACACAGTGTATCGTAATAGGCGACAGGCGAAAGTATCTTGCCGCGCTGGTGAATATCGATCTGATGCTCGCGGCGAAACTCGCGGATGAAAGAAAGATTGCGTACAATGACCCGGCGCAATTGCTCGACATGCCGGAGTTTCTTGCCGTGGTGGACGAGCATGTGGCCGAGCGAAACAACCATCTCGCGAAATACGAAACGATTAAAAAATACAAAATCATCAAACGTGAGTTTTCGAAGGAAACCGGCGAGCTTACCGCCACCCTCAAGGTGCGCCGCAAGATCGTCCAGGAAATGTACAAAGACGTTATCGAAAGCATGTACGAGGGCGAGGAACTGAAGGTCGGGTGATGCGCGCCCGGCTTTCGGCAGGTACGTTATGCGATATATGATGAACATACCATGGTTATCTTAAAGGGGGAGGTTATGTCTGTGGAGCTACAGGAGAAAGGTCGTGAATTGAAATCGGGCATAAATGAAATATTTACCGATCCCGATGCCGACAGGGCGAGGGCGTTTTTCAGAAACAAGTCGCGGGCGTTAAAGCCGAAGCTGTCGACAGTTGAGGAAGTGGTGAAGACGATGATCAGGGACGGCGACTATATCGCCATAGGGGGGTTTGGCGCGAACAGGATTCCCACGGCGATTGTTCATGAAATCGTGCGTCAGAGAAAAAAGAATCTCGGCTTTGCGGGGCATACGTCGACCCACGATTTCCAGGTGCTTTCCGCGGGCGAGTGCTTCAACCGCTGCGATATCGCCTATATCATCGGTCTCGAGGCGCGTGGCCTTTCGCCCAACGCGCGTCGGTATATCGAGAGCGGCAAGGTAAAGCTGACCGAATGGACGAATGCGACGCTTTCGTGGCGCATCAAGGCGGCGGCGATGGGACTGTCGTTCATGCCGGCCCGCAATATTTTAGGCACCGACACGTTTAAGTACAGCGGCGCGAAGGAAATAGAGTGCCCGTTTACCGGACAGAAGTACGCGGCGTTCCCGGCTCTGTACCCGGATTTCGCCGCGATACATGTGCACGAATGCGATATTTACGGAAACTGCCATCTGTACGGTTCGTCGGTGTCAGACCAGGACCTCGCGAAGGCGTCGAAGCGCGTTGTGATTACCGCCGAGAGAATAATCCCAAATGACGAGATACGCCGGAACCCGGAAGCTACGTTCATCCCGTTCTGGTGCGTCGATGCGGTCATCGAGATGCCGTACGGGAGCTATCCCGGCAATATGCCGTATGAATATTTTTCCGACGAGGAACACCTCAAAGAATGGCTGAGGGTGGAAAAGGACCCTGACGATCTGAAGCGTTTTCTCGACAGGCAGATTTACGGAACGAAAAACTTTTACGAGTACCTTGAACTCAATGGCGGGATCGAGAAGATGAAAAAGCTGCGCGCCATTGAGCTGCTGACAAACGGGAAATAGGGGAGGGCGCAATGAGCGATTACAATCCGATGGAACTGATGATATGCGTTGCAGCGCGGAACCTCGAGGACGGGGCGACCGTTGTGGTGGGCACGGGCGCGCCCTGCGCCGCGTCCATGCTGGCGCAGAAGCTGCACTCGCCGAACCTGTGCATCATGTTCGAGGCGGGCGGTATCGCGCCGATTCTGCCGGCGATGCCGATATCCGTGGGCGATTCGCGGACCATACACCGCGCCATTATGGCCAGCTCTATGCCGGAGATAATGGAAACATGCCAGCGCGGCATGGTTGACTACACGTTTCTCGGCGGGGCGCAGATCGACATGTACGGCAATATCAATTCGACGATGATAGGGTCCGACCACGCGAAGCCGAAGGTGAGATTCCCGGGATCGGGTGGCGCGAACGACCTGGCGTCGCTGTGCTGGCGCACCATGATGATGACGGTGCAGGACGCGAAACGGTTTACCGCCAATATCGATTTCATGACATCGCCGGGATATCTGAAGGGCGGCAATTCGCGTTACGAGGCGGGGCTCCCGAAGGGTACGGGGCCGTACAGGATAATCACCAACATGGCGATCATGGGATTCGACGATGAAACAAAATGGATGAAGGTGCTGTCGATCAATCCCGGATACGCGCGGCAGGATGTGCAGGATAACTGCGGCTTCGAGCTTCTGTGGGCCGATGCGATCGGCGAAACCGAGCCGCCGACCGACGATGAATTGCGCATACTCCGTGAAGAGGTCGATCCGCATCGTTACATAATCGGACGGTAGCGCCGCGCGTACGTGGCGGCCGTCAGTGCGAGTTGAAAAAAGGGGAAATCAGATGAGCGAAATCGTAATGGATGAGCTGTTCAAGGGCGTGGAGCCCATGGTCTATGCAAGCCGCATCAATGTGCCGTATCACTGGTGGGCGGGCGATACGGCGAGCAAGTTTTTCATTGCGCTCAGGGACGAGAAAAAAATTCTCGGCGCCCGCTGCGATTACTGCTCGATGACATTTGTTCCGCCGAGGAAAACATGCCCCCGCTGCGGCGCCGCGGAAATGAAATGGGCCGATGTCGCGGCGTGCGGAACGGTGCTTGCGTATACGGTTGTGCGCCGGCAGATGGCCGCCATGCCGAAAAAAACGCCGGTTGTGTACGCGCTTATAAAGCTCGACGGGGCCGAAACCGGCATGCTGCACATGATTGATGGCGTACATCCCGAGCATGTAAAAATCGGGATGCGGGTGCGGGCGCAGTTCGCCCCGGAGCGCAAGGGTCATATCTTCGATATTGAATATTTCAGGCCGGAGGGGTGAGCCAGATGGAACGGGCAGCGATAGTAGGCATAGGAATGACGAAAATCTTG
>DHPI01000065.1:31110-31971 GCA_002407865.1 Spirochaetia bacterium UBA5368 | reverse complement strand
AGGCATAGGAATGACGAAAATAGAGGCGAACAAGGTGCGCGATACCTTTGCCGACATGGCGTGGGAGGCGGTCAACGCTGCGCTTCAGGATGCGGGGATGACCATTGACGACATTGATAACATAGTGACCACATCGAACGATTTCTGGGACGGGCGTACAATATCGTGCATGGCCGTGGGCGACGCGAGCGGCGCGAAAAACAAGAACGTGTCGTGCGTCGAGGGTGATGGCGCGTTCGGGGCGTTTTACGGCCTTGCGCGGGCGCTTTCGGGCTCGTATGGCACAACGCTGGTGACCGCGCACAGCAAGGGATCGGAAAGCATATCGAGCCTGATCACCAACGCGGCGTTCGATCCGATTTACGACCGGGCGCTGGGTATGGACATGGTCAGCGCATCGGCGCTTCAGGCGAGCGCGTACATGCACAGGACGGGCGCCACGCCGCGGCAGATGGCGATGGTATCGGTGAAAAACCACGGAAACGCGAAACGCAATCCGTATGCGCAGCTTCCGATGGATATCACGGTGGACGATGTGCTCAATTCGGAAATGATCGCCGACCCCCTCCATAAACTTGACTGTTCCCCGGTGTCGGACGGTTGCTGCGCTATCATCATCGCGAACGAGTCGCGCGCGAAAAAATATAATGCTGAACCTGTATGGATTAAAGGCGTTTCGTTCTGTTCCGATGCGTATTTTCTCGGCGACCGCGATCTTTCACGCGCGCCATCGCTGGAAAAGGCGGCGAAGCAGGCGTATGCAATGGCGGGGATATCGAACCCGGCGAAAGAACTGCACGTTGCGGAGGTATACGACGCGTTTACCTACCAGGAGCTTTTGTGGCTCGAGGCGATGGGCCT
>DHPI01000065.1:26551-30964 GCA_002407865.1 Spirochaetia bacterium UBA5368 | reverse complement strand
GGGCCTTGCCGAAGACGGCGGCGCGGGAAAGGCGCTTGAAAAGGGTGAGTACGGCATCGGCGGAAGGCTGCCGGTGAATCCCTCGGGCGGATTGCTTGGCGGGCATCCTGTCATTGCGGCCGGGCTCATTCGCATCGCAGAGGCGGTGAAACAGCTTCGCGGCGAGGCCGGCGCGCACCAGGTTGACGGTGCGGCAACGGCGCTGGCGCATGGCGTCAACGGGCTTTGCGGCCAGTCGCACTGCGTGTGGATTCTCGGCGGGAAAAGGTAGGAGGACAGTATGGGCAAAAAAAGGGTAGCCATAGTCGGGACGGGTCAGACCTTCCATAAAAGCCACAGGCCGGATGTCAACGGGCAGGAACTGATACACGAAGCGGTACAGCGCGCGCTCGACAGCGCCGACATGAATATGCGCGACATCGATGCGGTGGTCATCGGCAACATGGATCACTTCGAAGGCATCAACTATGTCGACTGCTGGAGCGTCGATGGTTCCGGCGGCTATATGAAGCCTGTCATAAAACTCACCACCGGCGGCACGACGGGCAGCACGCTTGCGATAGGCGGGTATCACCTTGTCGGCTCTGGATTTTTCGACAGGGTGCTTGTCATCGGATGGGAAAAGAATTCAGAATCGGATACCACCGGCGCGATTACCACGGCGTTCGATGCCGTATGGGACAGGCTGGTGTTCGCGGGGGCGATATCGGGGCTTGCGGTTGAAGCGCAGTCGTACATGGCGAAGTACGGCGCAACGGACAGGGACGGCGCACGGGTGTCGGTGCGCGACCGCAGGCACGCCTGCAACAATCCGCACGCACAGCTTCGCAAGGAGGTCACGATCGATGAGGTGCTGGCGTCGCCGATGCTTGCCGACCCCATCCACCTGCTCGATGTGTGTCCCCGCACCGACGGGGCGTGCGCCGTGATTATGGCATCCGAAAATGTCGCGGAGAAGATTTCTCCGCGGCCCGACTGGATACTGGCGACGGCCAACAGGCACACAGATACGTACCTCGGCGACGTCAACTGGGGCGTGCTCGATTCGATGGCGGCGGCGTCGAAGGAGCTTTTTGCAAAAGCGGGGATACGCGAGCCGCGCAAGGAGATTGACGTTATCGAGATGTACCAGCCCTATTCGTTCGCGGGGATTATCTGGATAGAGGATATGGGGATCGTCGAGCGCGGAAAGGGCGCCGAGTACATATGGAGCGGGGCGACCGATATGGGCGGCGAGCTGCCTGTCAATCCTTCGGGCGGCGTTATCGCGTGCAATCCCATAGGCGCGACGGGCCTTATCCGATGTGCAGAGGCCGCAATGCAGGTAATGGGAAAAGCGGAAGGGCGGCAGGTTCCCGACGTGAACATCGCCGTCAGCACAGGCTTCGGCGGCTGCATGTGGACCGATATGATTTTGCACGGCAAAAACAAGCCTGAAATATAAGGGGAAACGAACATGGCTGAAAAGGAAAACATCATAATAGAATCCGGCGACAGGGACCAGCCCTTTAAATACGCGATAGGAATGTACGGGAGCATGTTTTTCAGGGAGCTTCGCGACCGCCGCGTTTTCGTCGGCGTGAAGTGCCCCCGCTGCAAAAAGGTGTATATCCCTCCCCGGCGCGTGTGCGGCGACTGTTACGAGGAAATGAAAGAGTTCGTCGAGGTGGGGCCGGGCGGCAACATCGGCACGTTCACGATTTTGCGCTACGCGTTTATCGATCCGGAAACCGGTGAACAGAAACCGGTTCCGTACGGCTACGGCTTTATACAACTCGACGGCGCCGATACTTTTTTTCAGCATTATATTGAAATCAAGGACGAGAAAAAGGTGCGCATTGGCGCGCGGGTGGAACCGGTATTTTCGGAGGAGCGTAAGGGCACTATCAAAGATATTCTGTATTTCAAAATCGTGGAGTAGGCGAGATGCGCGAAGAACGGAACGCGATCGGGAATAGAAGTTGAACAATGGGGGGAACGCACAGGGTCATGATTAACGCTGCGGAAAGGATTCTGGTGAAGGATGGCGAGGTGAGCGCCCTCGTCATCACGGGCACCGACAAGGTTGAAAGCGGGTTCGGCAACGGCGACTGCCTTTTGCTGGATTTCAAGCACATGGTGTTTGCGCTCTCGGACAGCGCCGAGAGGTATTCACGCGCCTCGCGCGATATCCTCGAGCGCTTTGGAGCACGCATGGAAGACGGTGTTCCCGCCGACAGGGACCGATGGCTGGAATGCGTCAATGGCATATATTCGGCGCAGGCCTACCAGCAAAGGGCCACGTTCAGCTGTGTGTCGCTGTGCCGCGGCGAGGACGGCAGGGTGAGCGCCTTTATCATTCACGGCGGTGACAGCATGATATTCGTCGTCAACAGGAATTCCGGCGATATCGAATTTCAGACAACGCCCGACATGAATTTTGCGGGAAGAAGCAGGGGCATTTCGGCGGTACACAGGATCAACCTGGACCATGAATCGCGCATCGTGATCTGTTCTGACGGCATGTGCGATATCGCCAGAATGTCAGGCTCCGATATACGCGAGATTGTACGAAGCGTCATGTGCGGTCGTCCGGTGAGTGAAATCCCTGCCCTTATACACGAGTCGATTCTTCCTTCGGAGGAGTGCAGCCTGAAGGTCTATGACGATATCGGCCTGATCGTGATAGACGCGGACAACGTGTGTCCGGAGGGGGGGCTTCGTGTGCTGATGGGCGGCACGAGCCCGTACGAGGAAGATATGTATCAGAAAAAGGTTGTTCCGGAGCGTCTTATCTACCGGTGGCTTGGCGTGGAGGAAATGACGCTCAAGAAAGGCCTTATGGATTCGTGCGGAATAAAAATACTGTGAGGGGCCATTGCGATCATTAAATTGATTGGTCATCCAGTAAAAATCAGAAGAATTGATTGAAAGAATATGGAGGCTTACGTGCGTATCGCGCAGGTGCCGCCACTCAAGAAAACAGCGGGGATGCCGGAACGGGCAATGGAAGAAAAAAAATCAAACGATATCGGCAGGCTTCGGCGGTCGCAGTTGACCAAGGCAGCGTACAAGGTCGTCAGCCGCAAGGGGTATTACAATTTTACGATTAAAGATATTGCGAAGGAGGCGGGGCTTTCCGCCGGTCTTGTGCATTACTACTTCAAGGACAAACAGGACTTGCTGCTCAACCTCCTGAAGGAGATCAACGTCAACATAAAAACATTCCTCAACAGGGAGCTCTGCCGTCTTGAGAATCCCCTGGACAAGCTGAACGCGTACATGGCGCAGGCGTTCGGCCTGGTTGAAAAGGAGAAGGATTATTTTTATGTGCTCATCGATTTCTGGACACAGGTGAATCGCAACAACCGCATGCGACAGGCAAACATAAAGCTGTTCCAGAGCTATCGCGATGAATGCGCGAAGATCCTTAAGGAGGGCGTGGAAAAGGGCGTGTTTGTGGAGATGGACGTGCAGTATACGGCGACTATCATCATATCGCTGATCCAGGGAACGATTGTGCAGTACGTCATAGATAAAAGCGCGTTCGATTACAACCGGTACGTAGAAAAAACGAAAGAGCAGATAATAAAAATGATTTTAACGACTACCATGTAACACCAGGAGGCGGTTATGGAATTTGGCTTCACTGAAGAACAGTTGATGTTCAGGGACACGATCTACAAATACGCGAAAAACGAAATCGCGCCGTTATGCGAAGAGGCTGACCTCCGGGCTGAATTCAGCTTTGAGGTGTGGAAAAAGCTGGGCGCCATGGGTCTTCTCGGCCTTCAGTTTCCCGAGGAATACGGCGGTTCCGGCGCCGACGTGGTGACATGCTGCCTTGCGGGAGAGGCGCTTGGACACGCCGGTGTGGACAGCGGCCACATGCTCGCGCTCGGCGCGCATACGTACCTGTGCGCCGATACGCTGTACAAGAACGGAAACGATGCCCAGCGGAAAAAATATATTCCGAAACTGGCCTCTGGCGAATGGATCGGCTGCATGGGCCTTACCGAGCCGGGAGCCGGCTCTGACGCGGCGTCATTGCAGACCACGGCTGTAAAGAAGGGGGACCGCTGGGTGCTCAACGGGACAAAGACATTTATTACGAACGCGCCGGTTAGCAATGTGTGCGTAGTGTACGCAACGGTCGATAAGACGAAGAAGCACCAGGGGATCACCGCGTTCATTGTCGAGAAAAATTTCAAGGGTTTTTCAACGGGCAGGCCGTTTCACAAGATGGGCGTGCGCGCGTCTTCGACGTCAGAGGTGTTTCTCGAAGATTGCGAAGTTCCTGAGGAAAACCTTCTTGGTGAAGTCGGCCACGGATTTGCATATACGCACGAAACGCTGTCGTGGGACAGGAGCGCGCTGCTCGCGCCGTTTGTCGGCGGCATGATGCTCATGCTCGAACAGTGCGGCCGGTACGCT
>DHPI01000065.1:17855-26451 GCA_002407865.1 Spirochaetia bacterium UBA5368 | reverse complement strand
CGCGTGCAGTTCGACAAACCGATAAAATCGTTTCAGGCGATACAGCACAAGCTTGCGGACATGAAGGTTATCATGGAAGCGGCGCGACTCGTGGTCTACAGGGTCGCGTACGACAAAGACGCCGGCTATCCGCTTAATCACCTTCATACCTCAATCGCGAAGGCGTTTGTGGGCGACTGGGGCATCAGGGCCGCGTCGGAGGCCGTGCAGATTTTCGGCGGCTACGGATTTATTCACGAGTATCCCGTCGAGAGGATGCTTCGTGACGCCAAGCTGGCGCAGATAGGGGGCGGCACATCAGAGGTGCAGCGCTTCATCATATCGCGCCTGATGAGCTTCTAATACGGGGGAGGGGAATGCAGACATGAATTACGATCTGAATGACGATCAGAAGGCGATAAAGGAAAATTTTGCCAACTTTTGCCGCAACGAAATCGCGCCGCGCGCGCAACTGCTCGACAGGGCGCCCGAGCACGATGTGCTGAAGCTGATCCGTGAAAACATCAAGAAGCTCGCGTCGATAGGCTACCTCGGGATGGGGCACGAGGAAAGCTGCGGTGGCACGAACAATGACCTTATAAGCCAGGTTGTCGCGGGCGAGGAGATTGCGAAGGCATGCGCATCAACGTTTCTTTCGTGCGGCGCAAGCTGCGGGCTTTTCGGCGTGCCGGTGAAGCTCTTCGGTACGGAGGAGCAGAAGCGGAAATACCTGCCGGGCATTATTGCCGGCGATATTATCGGCAGCTTCGGCCTTACCGAGCCGGAGGCCGGTTCCGATGCGGCCTCGATACGCACGATGGCGGTGAAGAACGGCAAGGGATGGGTGCTCAACGGGACGAAGACGTTTATCACCAACGGGCCGATCGCGGACGTGTGTCTGGTGATGGCGTATAACGACAAAAACGCGGGCCCCGGCGCAGGCGTCACGGCGTTTGTTGTCGATGCGCACACGCCGGGGTTCTCGGTCGGGAAAGCATTCGACAAGCTTGGCTTTCGCGGATCGCCGACATCGGAGATAATTCTCGAGGATTGCGAAGTGCCGCAGGATGCCGTGCTCGGTGAAGTGGGGCGCGGCTTTATCCAGGCGATGCAGACGCTCGAGTACGGGCGCATCGGCATGGCAACCGTTGCGCTGGGTATTGCGGTAGCCTGCATGGATGAGGCGAATAAATATTCCAAGGATAGAAAGGCGTTTGGAAAACCGATCAACCGCTACCAGGAGATATCATTTAAAATCGCCGATATGATGATTCTCACGGACCTTTCGCGGCTTTTAATATACAGGGCCGCATGGGCAAAGGAGGCGAAAGACCCTGAATCGGCGGTGCTGGCGTCGTGCGCCAAGCTTTTCGCGAGCGAGGCGGCCACGCAGATATCGAGCATGGCGCTGCAGGTACACGGCGGATACGGCTACATCAAGGATTTTCCGGTCGAGCGCCTTTACCGTGACGCGAAACTTGGCGAGATAGGCGAGGGGACGTCGGAGATTCAGCGGATACTCATCGCGCGGAGCATACTGGAGCGCTACTGCGCGTAAACGCGCCGGGTGCCGTTCGGCGGCGACGCGTCCCGCGCATTGCCGCCGCTGGTGCGCGACAAGTACAAAGAGGAGGCAGTCTATGGGAATCGATCCGAAGTTTATTGGAAAGAAGTGGCCGCCCCTGACCTACGAGGCGGGCAAGGAAAAAATACGTGAGTTCGCGAAGGCCATCAAGTGCGCCGACCCGCATTTTTTCGATGATGAATTCGCGAAGAAAACAAAATATGGCGCGGTTATTGCGCCCCCGACCTTTGCCGTTGTATACGGGGCGCAGCTTATTGAGCCGATTTTTTACGACAACGAGCTCAATCTCAATCTCACCATGCTGGTGCACGGCGAGCAGGAGTTCGAGTTTTATAACGTGGTGAAGGCGAATGATGTGCTTACCTCCGAGGCGACGATTGCGAACATCGCGAACAAGGAAAAACTCGACAGCATATCAATCGAGCTTATGACAAAAAATCAGCGCGGCGAGGATGTGTGCAGGGGCGTGTATACCTTTGTAGTGAGGAAATGACCATGGAAAAATCGATTATTGCGCAGGGCGCCAGCTTCAGGGTCGACGAGTTCGTGGATAAATATCGGGCGATCTATTACGCCGGGGCGTCGGGCGATTTTAATCCCATCCACATCGATCCCGAATTCGGAAAAATGGTGGGGCTCGGCGGGGCGATTCTGCAGGGACTGTGCACACTGGGCTTTACCGCGAAAACGCTTACCGACTGGCTTGGCGATCCGGGAAAACTGAAAAAGCTGAAATGCAGATTTTCCGCGCCGGTGCACATGGAGGATACGCTGACCGTCAGCGGTACGGTAACCGGCGTCAGCGGCGGCAGGGCCGTCGTTGCGCTGACCGTGACGAACCAGAACGGCATTGAGGTGCTGAAGAACGTTTCGGCGGAAGTGGAAGCATAATGGGAAAAACCGCGTATTGTTTCGATCCGATCTACCTGCAACACGATAGCGGGTGGGGACATCCCGAGCGCGCGGAGCGGCTGATCGCCATCGATACGAAGCTGCAATCGTTCGATTTTTACGAAGGTCTCGTCAGGATAAAGCCGGTCAGGGCGGACTATTCGCATATCGAGCGCATTCACAGCAGAGACTATATCCTTCGCGTAAAACACGAGATTGAGAGCGGCATCGACTATCTTGACTCCATGGACACCGGCGTGTGTAAAAAATCCTTTGATGTCGCCCTGTACGCGGTTGGCGGCGGCCTCGCCATGTGCGATGCCATTATGCGCGGCGATGCCGTTCATGGCTTCTGCGCGGTGCGCCCGCCCGGGCACCACGCGGAGCGCGATTACGCGGCCGGCTTCTGCATCTTTAACAATATTGCGATCGCCGCGCGTTACCTGCAATACGAACACGGCATAGGGCGTGTCGCTATCGTCGATTGGGACGTGCATCATGGCAACGGCACGCAGCATTCCTTCGAGAGCGACGATTCCGTGCTGTACATAAGCCTTCACCAGTACCCGTATTATCCCGGCTCGGGCTCCAGCAGGGAGCGGGGCAGGGACGCCGGCGAGGGGTATACGCTGAACATTCCGATGAGTCCCGGCAGCGGCGATGAGGATTACCGGGATGCCTTTGATGACAAAATTGTGCCGGTGCTCGACGATTTTGCGCCGGAGTTCATCCTTATATCCGCGGGTTTCGACGCTCACGAGGCGGATCCGCTTGCGTCTATTGAATTAAGCACGGGCATGTACCACACGTTTACGAAAATGCTGAAGGATGTCGCGGCGCGGCATTCGCATAGCCGCATCATCGCTTTTCTCGAGGGGGGCTACAACCTGTATGCTGTCGCTGAAAGCTCCGCCGCCATGATGCGCGCTTTTACCGAGGATTGACCCTGTTACCGGGCGAATAGTCCGAGCGCGGATTCCGCATACAGTACGCACACTGAAATGGCCATCGTCGCCAGCGTTATCGTGATGCCGATTTTAAGAAACGGGAAGAAGCGTATCCTCACGCCGTCTTTTCGCGCGGATTCTATTACGATCAGGTTCGCCATGGCTCCCACAATCGTGGCGTTTCCCGCAAGTGTGGACGCCGACGCGAGCGCGAGCCACAGCGCCTCTCCCGCCTGCGGCTTCAGTACCGGCAGCATGAGAATGGTGTAGGGAACATTGCTTACGACCTGCGACAGTACGAGGCTGAGGCCGTGGAGCGCGCGTATGCCTGCCAGGCTGTCGGAAAACTCCATGGCGCGTATATACGGTTCTAACAGGCCTGTTTTTTCAACCGCATGCACCACGATGAAGAGTCCCGAAAAAAACACCAGCAGCACCCAGTCGACCTCCTGTATCACCTTCGAGGGCCGTATTTTTCCGAATATAAGCACCAGCGACGCGCCCGTAAGCGCGATGAGCGGAATGGGGAGTCTCAGCACGGGGCTGAGAAAAAACAGCAGAATGACCAGAAGAAAAATTGGCACGGAAACCTTCATCGAGGCGAAGTTATAGGTAAGGTCGTTGTTATGGAATTCGAGCGGTGCGCGCGATCTGAAATCATTCCTGTAAAAGACCCTTACGAGCGCGATGATAACCAGCATGCCGGTAAACGATACCGGTAGCAGGTACAGAAGAAACCTGCCGTAGGCGATGCCCGATTGCATGCCGATCAGAATGTTTTGGGGATTGCCGGTGATGGTCATTGCGCTGCCAATGTTCGATGCCATGATCTCCGCGATGAGGTAGGGCATCGGGTTCAGCCCTCCCGAGCGGCATATGCGGATTATCACCGGCGTGAAGAGCAGCACTACCGCGTCGTTTACGAGAAATGCGCTGGATATCCCCGTGCTGAATACTATGATAGTCAGCAACTGCGCCGCGGTGCGCGAATAGTGAATTGTTTTAGATGCAATATACGTGAAAAAACCATCAAGCTCGAGCACCGTGATGAGTATCATCATGCCGAGAAGCAGGAGGATTGTGTTGAAATCGATGGCGCGGACTGCCTCGTCGAGCGTTAGCACCCCTGTGAGAATCATCGCGACCGCGCCGAAGAAGGCGGCCGACGGTCTGTCGATGTTGACCCACGGCAGGCGAGTAAAGATGATGCCGGCATAGGTGATGATGAATATAACGGCCGCGGCCAGGGTCATGATGTCATTGTCTGTGGACTTGAGTTATTTCACGTACAGTAGGAACATGCGCCTGCCCTCGAAATAATTTCAAGAAGAATTAATACCGTGCGGTATGCCGTAATCGGCGAACCGAAGAAGAGGCCGCCTTTTCAGGCAGCCTCTCCGGGAAGGGTGAAATAACTTTTCTGCACAATATGCCGACGTGCCGCTGCCTGCTCAGAAATTATCCGCGAGCAGCTCGAAATACGATTGGGGATGCGCGCACGCGGGGCATTCCTTCGGGGCTTCCGCCCCCTCGAGAATGAAACCACAGTTGCGGCATTTCCACATCATGTTCGAATCCTTTTTGAAAACCTTGTTTTGCTCAATGTTTTTAAGCAGCGCGAGGTAGCGCGCCTCGTGGTGTTTTTCAACATCCGACACCCGTCTGAAAATCCTGGCGATCTCCGGGAAACCTTCGTCTTCCGCAGTTTCCGCCATTTCCGGATAGATGGAGGTATGCTCCATATTCTCGCCGGCGGCGGCCGCCTTGAGATTGTCGGCGGTGGTGCCAATGACGCCTGCGGGATACGCGGCGGTTATTTCGACATCACCGCCTTCCAGAAACTTGAAAAAAAGCTTGGCATGCTCTTTCTCGTTGTCGGCAGTTTCCTGGAATATCGCAGATATCTGCTCGAATCCTTCCTTTTTTGCCTGAGACGCGAAATAGGTGTATCTGTTTCTGGCCTGCGATTCGCCGGCAAACGCGACTAACAGGTTTTTTTCGGTCTTTGTGCCCTTTACGCTTTTCATTTCATTCTCCTTGGTGTTATTGTATGCACCTGTGAATGCCGTACGTGAAAAACGGCATTCGCCAATCACATAGACTATGCTTTCCAGAGCCCGTGAAGATTGCAATATTCGCGTGCGGTAATTTTCGTCGCGTCAATTTTGAATACCGCCTCCGGGGCCGTTCCCGGCGCGAGAAACTGCCGATAACTTTTGCTGTCTGCTATGATCTGTATCCATTCGATCCAGTGTTTTTCCTCCATCGGGTGCGGCGCGCTGCCGACCTTCACTTTCACGCCGTCGGCGGTTTTTTCGATCACGGGAACGTGCTTTTCCTGCGAGGCGTCGGTTGAGTTTTCCTTCATCAGATTCATCGGCTGGCCGCAGCATACAAGCTCGCCGCCTCCCACATGCACAACCTCGACCATATTCCCGCATACCGCGCACTTGTAGATCTCAAGTTTTTCTTTAACCATTGTGTCCTCCTTGTGAAACTGTAGTTTCTATTCGATACAGCAATGCCTGTAACGTTACATAGAATCCGTGTCTCCCCGGGTTAGCGGCTGGACTATGAAATGGAAACCGGCCGCAAATCCAGGCTGAATGCGGGAACGCAGTATAAATTCCATTGCGCGCCTCCCGGGAGGATGTTAAAAATCAGCTTTCCGGTTCAAAGGCGCTTTTTTCGGCGCCGCATACCGGGCACACCCAGTCTTCGGGAAGATCTTTAAACTGCGTCCCTGGCTTTATTCCGCTATCGGGATCGCCATCTTCAGGATCGTAAACATACCCGCATACAGTACATACATACTTTTTCATACATGCATCCTCCAGATTGAATAAACTATACTTGTCGATAGACCCGCATGCATATGCCGCACGGGTATCGCACTAATGCTCTGGGAAAGAGGCTGTCTTGAAAGCGATATTCTCCTCCCCGGTCAACCGGGGGGATTTGAGACAGCCTCAACGGTTTTTAAGATCGTCAGTGTTGTAAGTGAGCCGTGTAGCCCGCGTTTTTGATGGCGCCGACAACCGCCGTTTCGTCAGCATTCCCCTGTATTACAACCTTTTTCAGGGAAAGATCTATCTCTATTTTATCAACGCCGCTGACTGATTTCAGGGCGGCGGTTATTCGCTTTACACAGTGTTCGCAGCTCATATCGGGAACAGTAAGCACCATGTCGCACCTCCCTCTAATTCATATAACGCGATATTTTTGAAAGATACTGTGAAAAACATGAATAGGCAAGCAAAATATTTTGGCAGTGACGTTATTGCGCGGAGGATGATTTCGGCCTTGGCTGCCTGTGAAGCGCGCCATGCACGGCCAGCGCTATATCATTAATGGTGAACGGCTTATGCAGGATGGCACGGAATCCCGCGCTGACACAATGGGCGCTGCCTGTATACCCGGTGCACCCGATGACGCCGACATCGGGATCAATCTCCCTCAACCGGCGCAGCACCTCGTCGCCGGCAATGCCGCCGACAAGCCCAATGTCGGTGATAACGCAGTCGAACGGCGCGCCCGTTTCACGCGCGCGTCTGTATGCGGCAACGGCATCGGCGCCGTTCCGGTATGCGTCGATTTCGTAGCCGAGGGTTTCGATCATTTTTCTCCCGATTTGCAGTATCATCTCGTTATCGTCGATCAGCAGAATTTTTCCATGTCCGTTTTGCTCGTCAGAATCGCCGGCCGGCTCAGGCTCACCGTCCGCCGCCGGAAGGTAAATCTCGAATTCCGCGCCTTCACCCGGACGCGAGCGGACGGTAATGCGCCCTTCGTGGCTTTGCACTATCGCCTGCGATATGGCAAGGCCGAGTCCGCTTCCGTCCGATTTGTTCGTATAATATGGATCGAATATCGTATCGATTGCTTTTTTCGGGATGCCGGGCCCGTTATCGCGTATCGATATATAGATGAATTTTTCGGTATCGTGCCGGCCGTGCGCGGCCTTCGGCCGCTGAATGTTTTTCGCCGTGATGACGATATCACCCCCGCCCGGCATGGCTTCGACCGCGTTCAGTAGAATGTTGTGCACTACCTGGCATATCTGGCCCCTGTCGACTGACGCGGGGTAGAGGTTGTCGTCGATACGGAACTCGCTTCTTACGTTCGTGCTGCGCAGCACCAGCATTGCGGTTTCGGCCAGTATGTCCCTGATCGACGTGAGTTCTTTCGCGGGAACGCCGCCTTTTGAAAAGGTTAAAAGCTGCCTGGTAAGGTCTTTCGCCCTTAGCGATGCGGTCTCGGCGTCGAGCAGGAGTGGGAGCTTTTTGTCGTGGTAATCCATGGAAAGCCGCGCCAGCGACAGGTTGCCGATGATGGTGGTCAGCAGGTTGTTGAAGTCGTGCGCAATGCCGCCTGCGAGCAGGCCGAGCGATTCGATTTTACGGGCCTTTTCTATTTCGCGCGTTTGCCCGATAAACTTGATGATTGTCCCGATCATGCTGAGGCTGACGAATATCGTAATGCCGGGGCTGAAGTACGACGAGTATGAGTGTGGCAGAAACACAATCGTGACGCCCTGGTAAATGTACAGGTAATCGTAGTAGGCGCATAATGTTGCGATGAAGATACCTGCAAGCGTATATAGCAGGTAAGAATACATGCTGTGCCGCAGCAGGTCGATGATAATGCAGATGACCATATAGATCATTAAAATGGCGAGTATGGCATCCTTGAGCATGTACAGCGACCCTGTTCTGCCGCGCGCGTAATCCCACCCGATATGGAGAAGTTTGCGCCCGTAGTTCGCCTGTGATATAAAGAGGTCGGGGTACGTGAATGCCGCGGCCGTAAAACCGATTACGGCGGCCATCGCGGTAATGATGAGTGCCCTGTTTATCTTTCGCCACGAGGTGTTCAACTCGACGAGGTACATGAGCATAAACGGCACCGCGAAAATGAACCATGCCGTCGATAGCGCCTGCACGCGGTGAAATTGCCGCCCGAGTGCGTATTCCTGAAACACAAAACAGCAGAGCACGCAGATTTCGCTTACGACGAACACAAACCCTAATATGCCGAAGAGCAGTGTCGCCAGATGCAGCCGGTCGCGGGAAAAGCAGTACAGAATGGTGTACATGCTGATGCCGACAAGCAGTATGCCCGAGCATATCGTCAGGTACAGCATAGGAGGCATAAAAGTTATCAGGTCGTTCACGTGCATGAGGCGCGGCGGCAC
>DHPI01000065.1:17025-17712 GCA_002407865.1 Spirochaetia bacterium UBA5368 | reverse complement strand
CACCCTGTTCCCAATGATGTCCGGCGCTACGCGTGGATTGACGCGTTTCCGGAATACAGCCGACAATATTGTACAATATTGTATTGTTTATTCAACAGAAAGTAAAGTAATAATTAATATGCCCGGCCATTTGAAAATATCGCGCGAAAATATGGTTGCGTTTTTCATTTCCGAGGCATAGCGTATATTTGCGCGCCTCACATCTCGCATGGCGATACGGCGTGCGGCTCTTTTCATTCTACGAGCTGTTTTGCGCCGCGATACCGTTATGAACAACATCGCGGTTGCGTACACTATAACTGGAAGTGGCCAATGAAGAACGCATTATTGATAATCGATGTGCAAAACGATTTCTGTCCCGGCGGCGCGCTTGCCGTCGCGGAAGGCGACATGATAATTCCTCCCCTGAATGTGCTAATGGAGAAGTACGGTGATGCGTTTGTGAAAATCATTGCGACACAGGATTGGCACCCCAAAGGGCATGTCTCGTTTGCGAGCACCCACGGCAAAAATCCCTATGATATCATCGATGCGCCGGGGGGGCGGCAGGTGCTCTGGCCCGATCACTGCGTGCGCGGTACAAAGGGGGCGGCAATCCATACGTCGCTCTCGATGTCGCGTGTCGATTGCATCGTGCGCAAGGGCGCGAATCCCGGTATCGACTCGTATTCGGCGTTTAACGAAAAC
>DHPI01000065.1:9570-16820 GCA_002407865.1 Spirochaetia bacterium UBA5368 | reverse complement strand
ACAGCGCGATAGACGCCGCTGCGGCCGGATTTCAAACATTTGTGATAGAAGACCTTACGCGGGCCGTCGACATCCCTCCCGGCTATAAAAAAACCGTCAGGGACGCGATGCTTGCAAAGGGCATACGCCTTACTGTATCGGACAAAATAAAACAGAACCTGTGAGGGGAATTTGCATGTGAACGGACACGCGCTGCTGACCGACCTCTACGAGCTTACCATGATGCAGGGGTATTATTATCACCTGAAAAACATGCATGCCGTGTTCGATATGTTCTTTCGCCACGCTCCGTTCAACGGCGGCTATGCGGTGTTCGCGGGACTTGCTCCGCTTGTTGACGAACTGTGTTCGTTGCGCTTTACCCGCGACGATATTGAGTACCTGAAAAGCCAGAAAATATTCACCGACGATTTTCTTGGCTACCTGCAAACTTTCCGCTTTACCGGCGACGTGTACGCCGCGCCGGAGGGCGCCGTGGTGTTTCCCAACGAGCCGCTCGTTCGTGTGGAGGGGAACATTATCGAATGCCAGTTGATAGAATCGCTTCTCCTGAACATCGTCAATTTCCAGACGCTCATCGCCACCAAGGCCTCGCGGATATTCAACGCGTCCCGGCAGGGGAGCATTCTCGAGTTCGGCCTTCGGCGCGCGCAGGGCGTCGACGGCGCAATTTCCGCGACGAGGGCCGCGTATATTGGCGGCGCGTCGGCCACCTCGAACGTGCTTGCGGGAAAGATGTTTGGCATTCCCGTTGCCGGCACCATGGCGCATAGCTGGGTGATGGCCTTCCCTGACGAGCGCCAGGCGTTCATGGAATTCGCGAAGCTGTATCCTGACCGGTGCATCCTGCTGGTTGACACATTCGATACAATCAAAAGCGGCATTCCCAACGCGATTACGGTATTCAGGGAGATGCGGGAAAAGGGCCTTTCGACGATCGGCATACGGCTGGACAGCGGCGACCTGGAATACTTAAGCAAGCTTGCGCGCCGCGAATTCGACCGCGCGGGTTTCACCGATGCGAAGATATACGCGTCGAACGAGCTCGACGAGAACATCATCCATCAGCTGGTGTCGCGCAACGCGCCGATCGACTCGTGGGGTGCCGGCACCAGCCTTGTGACGGCGCAGGGCGATTCGTCGCTGTCGGGGGTGTACAAGATTGTGGCGAAGAAACTGAACGGGGCGTATCTGCCGACGATGAAGATATCGAACACCATGGAAAAGATCACGAATCCCTGCCGCAAAAATGTCGCCCGTATCTACGACACGCGGGGGATAATGCTTGCCGACCTCATCGTGGCCGACGATGCCGCGGCGCCCGACGCCGCGTTACGCGAGCTTGACGCCGGGAAGCCCGTGCGCCTGAACCACCCCTCGAATGAGAACGTTAAAACGGTCGTGTCCGGCTATGGCCGCTACGAGACGCTGCTGACGAAGGTGATAGAGCATGGCGAGCCGTGCGCCGATTTTCCGCCGCTGGCCCAGGTGCGGGCCGCCGCGATACGAAACCTCGCCTCGTTAGACGATACGCACAGGCGCTTTATCAATCCCCACATCTATAAGGTGAGCCTCTCAAACGGCATGAAGGATTTAAAGTTCGGCCTCATGAAACGCGCCCGTGCGGATACGAATAACTCTCTATAGCGCCGCTTCAATCTTCGCGGTGATTTCTTTCAGCGCGGTGTCGTCGGGTATGTAGTTGATTCTGATTTTTTCCATCAGCGTGAACTTACATTCGGCAAGCACTGCCTCCACCTGGTCGACGCTCTGGCCGCCCCATCCATACGAGCCGAAAGCGAGGCCTGTGCGGTTCTTTGGCGCGAGGCCCTTCATGTAGGTGAGAAACGCGGCCACGGTGGGCAGCATGCCGTTGTTAAGCGTGGGCGACCCGACGCAGATATACTTCGCCGTGAGCGTCTGTGCCATGATGTCCGAAATGTGGTTGCTTTTCAGGTCGAGCATTAAAACGGGTATGTCCCTGTTTTCGAATGCGCGCTGTATCGCGAACGCGATCTTTTTCGTCGAGTTCCACATGGTATCGTACACGATGATTGCCCGGTTGTCGGTCTGGTTTGCGGCCCATTTCGAGTATCCTTCAATCACCGATGGGATGCGGCTGCGCCATATAATGCCGTGGCTCGGGGCGATAATATCGACCGCAAGCTTCGAAACCGCCTCGAGCGCCTTCTGCGCCTGTGCGGAATACGGCAGCACTATGTTTGCGTAGTATTTTGCGGCCTCCTCGAGGATGATATCTAACGGAAGCTGGTCGTCGAAGCGCTCGGGCGAGGCAATGTGCTGGCCGAAGGCGTCGTTCGAGAAGAGAATTTTCTCCTCGGGCACGTACGTCACCATGTTGTCGGGCCAGTGTACCATCTGTGTGGTGACGAAGGCGAGGGTGCGCTTGCCGATAGAGACGGAGTCGCCCGTCTTCACGACGTTCAGGTTCATCCGGTTCGTGTAATGCAGCTTCAGCCCCTTTTCGCCGTTAGGCGACGTATATACCGGTGCGTTCTTCGCGATGGCGGTGATCATCGGCAGCGACCCCGAGTGGTCCATCTCCACGTGGTTCGATACGATGCAGTCGATCTTCGCGGGATCGATAACGGAGGAGATGCGCTCTAACATTTCGTCGAACAGGTAATATTTCACCGTGTCGATAAGCGTCACCTTCTCGTCGAGGATAAGATAGGCGTTGTACGTTGAGCCGCGCTGCGTGAGATAGCCGTGAAAGTTTCGGAGATCCCAATCGATGCCGCCCACCCAGTAGATGGTGTCCCTGATTTTTACAGCTTTCATGTGTAACCTCCGGTCTGTGTTGGTATGTCCGGGCAGGGGGTAGTGCCGGGTCCCGCCGGATCATTCTCCGAAAAAGTCCGTGATATTCCTGTTAACCGCCGGCGCATCGGTTTCCATGAGCGCGTGCGGTCCTTTTTTAATGATGACAAGACGCGAATTGCGCAGCATGCCGCGCATGATGCGAGCCGCCTCGGGCTCGATCAGCCTGTCGTCGGCGCCATGCAGTATAAGCACCGGTTTCGTTATCGAGCGCATGCATTCGGCAAGGTCCCACTCGGGAGCGTTGAAATTGCGCAGCAGCCGCAGAAACGTGTAATCGTATCCCCGTGTCCACGAGGCCCTGGCGAATGCGCGCACGTAGTCGTCGGTTACCGGGATTCTGCCGTTGACGTTGATATCCTCATGCGCCTTTCTGATGACCGGTTTGAAATCGAACAGTATAAGGAATTCACCGATGAGGGGGTACTTCAGCGCGCCAAGCAGCGTACTGTTCTTCAATTGGCCGGGAAGCCCCGCGCTGCCGATGAGCGCCATTTTATGCGCCATGTCGGGATGATCGCACGCGAATTTCATTGCGACGGCGCCCCCCATTGAGTGCGCGACGATATTCGCCTTTGGTACGCGCACGGCCCGCATGAATTCGTACACCTGCTGCGCGTACGATTCCGGCGAGTATTTCACGCCGTAGGGCTTGTCGCTCATGCCGTGGCCGAAGAGGTCGATCGCGTACGCGTGGTATCCCGCGGCGGCAAGCGCCGGCATCGTCTTTTCCCATGAGAGCGTCGATTGCGAAAAGCCGTGGACCAGGATGACGGGATAGCCGCTTCCCGCCTCGCGGTACGCCATTGTGTGGCCCATTACCTTTACCGTCGATATGCCGTGCTCGGTTATGCGGACGCGCGCGGTCTCGGGCTTGAGTCCCTCGACGATAAGCGGCAGAAAATACAGGAGAATGATGCATACAAGCACTATTGAAAATACGCGTTTAAACAGCATCATGGAATATATCCCCTTTCCGGGAAGTGTCGACAGCCTTTCTTTGTACGGTAAAGGTGCGATACTTGGATGTTTTTTACAATACAATTTTATGCGTGTTGCGCGTTTTATCGCATTACGCGGGGAGCGTGGCGTTCGCCTCCGGGAACAGGGAATGATTTGTACGCCATCTACGAACCTTTATGCCGATTTTTTTATGCGAAAAAGACACCGGCGAAAGAAAATTGCAGCAGCTACGATGCCTCTGGCCGAGGAACTACAGGATGTATCCGCAGGCAATACGGCGCAGGTATACACGTGGAAAACCCGCACGGTACAGGAAAATCTTTGGTTGACAGCCGGCCATTGTTCATTAAAAAGGTCATTTTAGTAGTAATATCATTAAAACAATATAGCGTAGTATTATAACATTAATTTATAAACACATATTCCGCCGTGCGCCGGCATTTTCTGCCGGGGCGCTCCCTGGGATGTGGGTTAATCAAGGAGGAACAGCATGACGGGAACGTATCAGAAGGCATATGATGAATCGCTTACTAACCCGGGGGAATTCTGGGGAAGGGCGGCAAAGGCCGTGCACTGGGACAGGCCGTATGAGAAGGTGCTCGATGATTCAGGCAAGCCTTTTTTTCGATGGTTTACCGGCGGTGAGATGAACACGTGTTACAATGCGCTCGATCGTCACGTACTGGGCGGAAGGGCCGATCAGGCCGCGCTTATCTATGATAGTCCGGTGACAGGCGCGGTGAGCCGCTATACCTACCGCGAGCTTCTTGACAGGGTCGCGCTTTTTGCCGGAGTCCTGGACGACAACGGTGTCCGCAAGGGGGACACGGTAATCATCTACATGCCGATGATACCGGAGGCGCTCGTCGCCATGCTGGCATGCGCCCGCATCGGCGCGGTGCATTCCGTTGTGTTCGGCGGATTCGCCCCCAACGAGCTCGCCGTGCGCATCGATGACGCGCGGCCTGTGCTCATCATTACGGCATCGTGCGGGATAGAGGGAAAAAAGGTGATTGAATACAAGCCGCTCCTTGACCGCGCCATCGATCTCGCCTCGCATAAGGTAAAACGGACTATCATCTATCAGCGCCCCCAGGCTTCCGCGGCCCTTACTCAGGGGCGGGACATCGACTGGGCCGCGGCAATGAAAAAGGCGAAGCCGGCCGCCTGCGTGCCGGTGAAGGCTACCGACCCGCTTTACATCCTGTACACCTCGGGGACAACCGGCATGCCGAAGGGCGTGGTGCGCGACAACGGCGGGCACGCTGTGGCCCTCGCCTGGAGCATGAAGCACATCTACGGTGTGGAGCCGGGCGAGGTCTTCTGGGCGGCCTCGGATGTCGGCTGGGTTGTGGGCCACTCGTACATTGTGTACGGGCCGCTGTTGTACGGCTGCACCACCATTGTATACGAGGGGAAGCCAGTCGGCACGCCCGACCCCGGCGCCTTCTGGCGCGTCATTTCCGAGCACAATGTCAGCGTCCTCTTTACGGCGCCGACCGCTTTCCGCGCTATCAAGAAGGAAGATCCAAACGGCGAATACATGAAAAAATACGACCTCTCGAATTTTCGCACGCTCTTCCTGGCGGGCGAGCGTCTGGACCCCGATACCTACCACTGGGCGAGTGACATGCTGGGCAAGCCGGTAATCGACCACTGGTGGCAGACCGAAACCGGCTGGGCCATCGCCGCCAACTGCATGGGATTTGAGCCGCTGCCGGTCAAGGCGGGTTCGCCGACCAAACCGGTGCCCGGTTTTCACGTGGAGATACTCGACGGCGATGGAAAGCCAGTATCCAACGGCACCGAGGGCGTGGTGGCGATCAGGCTCCCCCTGCCGCCGGGCACCTTCCCGACCCTCTGGAAGAACGATGACAAGTTTCGCGAATCGTACCTCGATATCTATCCCGGCTATTACTTTACCGGGGACGGCGGATACTACGATACCGACGGATACATCTACATCATGGGACGCGTTGACGATGTCATCAACGTTGCCGGACACCGGCTTTCGACCGGTGCGATGGAGGAGGTTATTTCGCAGCATCCGGACGTTGCCGAATGCGCCGTTGTGGGGGCGGCGGACAGCTTCAAGGGGCAGTTGCCGCTGGGCTTCGTGGTGCTGAAAAGCGGCGTGGCGCGCGATCCCAACGCGATCGTGGACGAACTGGTGCGAATGGTGCGCGATCAGATCGGCGCCGTTGCCTGCTTTAAACAGGCCGTGGTGGTGAAACGCCTGCCCAAGACGCGGTCGGGAAAAATTTTGCGCGGGACGATGCGCAAGATCGCCGATGCGGAGCCGTACAATGTCCCCTCAACGATCGACGATCCGGTTATTCTGGACGAGATAAAGGATTCGCTTGCGTCGGTGGGGTATCAGAAGGTTTGAAGCAGAAGGCGACAAATCGATCTGTCGCCTTCTGCGATTTGATCTGTCGCCTTCTGCTTGACTTTTCGCTTTTTGCCGTTATTCTTACAGGGTGCGGCAAAAGAGTGGAAAAGACAACCAGCAGGTGGCCTGTCCGGCATGCGGTGGTGCGCTGCTGAAGAGTCTGCGCATGGAATCGGAGGAAGGCGGCGACGTACGGACGCGCGTTGCGCGTTGCGGCGTCTGCAACCGTGAATATGACCGGCACACCGCCGAATATTACATACTTTTTGCGGATGTGTTTACTCGCGATGTCTCAGATTCCATGCTGCGCCTCGGCCTCAGGGGCGAAGTACGGGGCCAGCGCTTTGAAATAATCGGGCGCATACGCTATCAGGATGAAAGAAGCACTGGCGTTGCCGTGTGGGACGAGTGGCTGGTTATCGATGGTGATGGTGAATACCACTGGATTGTCGAGCGGGGAGGCAGATATTATGTTTTCGAGTCCTTCGATGCGTCGGTGTTCACGTTCGATGCGAAGGGCGCTCTCAGGCTCAACGAGAGCGAAATTGTGCGCCATGACAGAAGCGACGTTCGGGTTGTGGAAATAGCAGGCAGGCTGACCGAAACGCCCCCCCTGTGGGAGCGGGTGGTGTGTTACGAGTTCAAGCGCGGAGGCGCACGTTACATCATTGGATCATGGAAGGGCAGGCTGCATGTGCGCAGCGGACGCGGAATTTCGAAAGCGTCCCTGATGAAATATTTTCTTAGTGACGAATATGACGAGCTCTACGGCGGGGCGATAAAAGAGCAAAAGGCGTACCGCAGAAGCGCCCTCGTCTACCTCTGCATGGCGTTCCTGTCGGCGGTGATGGTCGCCGCGTGTTTCTTTTCAACGCGCGAAATTCCGGGCGTCATGGAGCGCGTTCTTGTGATTGCCGACAACGCTGACGCCGGGGAGGGCATTAGTGTGTCGCGCGTGCTCTACGGGCCGGTGCGGTTGACAGAAAAAAATGCGTTATATGAAATATCGGTGGGAGCGGATGAAGCCGTTCAGCCGCTGAACGGCTTCATCCGC
>DHPI01000065.1:0-9383 GCA_002407865.1 Spirochaetia bacterium UBA5368 | reverse complement strand
GTGTGCCGGAGGATACAGTCGGCGCGGCAGGCCGGTCGCCGCGTGCCGCCGGCGAGCTTTTCGACGGCATCGCTTCACGGCCTGAGCCGCTCGAGGTGTACATGGCGGATGGGGAGCTTTACGAGAGGCCGGTAATGGGGCGCAGGGGCTCAGCTATATGGAAGAATCTATCGGCTGCGCACCCGTTTGTGGCGTGTAACGCCGGGTCGTACTATCTGTACGCCGAGGCATGGAGCGCCCGGAAGCGTGACGTGAAAAGCGTTATCGTCGGCATGCGCGAAACACACTGTGGTATGCGCTGGTACGCGGCCGCGCTCGTTTTTTTCGCCGTTGCCGCGGTTTTCAGCAGGGAGCGCTCCAGGCGCGGAGGCATACAGCGGCCGGACAGACGGCGGTAGGCCGTCACGATAGTAGGGGGTGCAGGTGATTCGCGCGATTGTCGTATCGTGTGCGGTGATGGCCGCCTCGTTCGCACTCACGTATTATCACGTGGGATATGAGCGTGCGGGGCAGACCTATGTCGAGGCGAAGAAAAAGGTCCGCGCATATATACGGCCCGGTACTGGAGCGGGTTCCGAATATCCGGCGCCGCGTGGCTGCGAATCGGATTTGCGCACGCCCCGGTGAATGATGAAAATCCGCATCATGCAAAAAAGTAAAAAAGATCCCGCGCAGGCGGGTGATCGTGTGTATACGCAGAACGATCCCCAATGGAGTGAGTGAATGGACTGGCACCGTATACTTTTCAACCTGGCTGAAATGTCGTTGTATTCCCTTGGCGGATTTGCGCTGCTTGGAGTCGCGATTCTGCTGGTGAAGCTTATCGTGCCGTTTTCGATACGGCACGAAATAGAGGATGAGCAGAATGTGGCGCTGGCGGTGCTCATCGGCGCGGTCATTGTCGCGTTTGCGATCATTATTGCCGCTGTAATGATGCCGCCGGCCGTTTCCGCGATAAAGTAGCGCGCCTTGCCCTCCGCACGTTATACCACCGTAATATAGGTGTCGGTTATGGAAAAGGTACAGGGCGTATGGCCCGCGAATTCGCCCTCCACATCGATGAGCAGTCCCGGCGTGTCGATTTCCAGACGCCGCACCGCACGCTCTTCCACAAAATACTTTGCAATGTGCGACCCCGTGAAGATGGTCGGGAAATACCGCAGAAATGTGAGCTTTCTGATCCATTTGAGAAAAATCATCCTCGCTTCGCCGGAGAGGTGGTCCGAGTTGGGCGATACCTTCAGTCCCCCGGCATAATACTTGCTGCGGGCGAACATCACCATCATTGCCGTATCCGCCGTGCGTGCGCCGTCTACCGTCACGGATACGCGCACGGGCCTTATTTTTATGAGGGCTCGGATAATTCCGATGATATAGCCGAACTTCCCAAACTTACGATACGAATCGAAGAGAATCGCGACCTCGGCGCCGAATCCCGCGTCGCCGACGCCGATAAAAAATCGGCGTCCCAGCCGCGTTTCCACCAGCGACAGCCGCATGCGTGTCAGCCGGTTCGTGTGGAGCTTTTCGTATATTTCATGGATTCGCCGCGCCACGCCGCGCTCGATGCCGAAGAGCCGGCCGAGGTCGCAGCCTGAGCCGCCGAATGTCGGCGCGATTACCACATCCTGTCTCTCAACGATTCCGTTTGCAACCTCGTTGATTGTGCCGTCGCCGCCGCACACGATGATAACCGGGCCCTCGGCGTGCTTCGCAAGGTCGGCGGCATGGCCGCGTTTTTTTGTAAACTTGACATCGTAGTGGAAGAACTGGTCAATATGCTTTTCCAGGGAGTGGTATACCCTGAGGCCCGAGCGCGACGCGGGATTTACAATTATCGTTGCGTGCGGCATGGATGAAGCGTTCTGTGCACAATCGTTCATGAATGTATACTCCATAGTATGGTAGAATATAAAATGAATAATCAGGGCGGAGATATCGACGCCCATCCGTGATTATCCGTTTTCGAAAAAATTGGAACCGTCATGCGGTTACGGTGACCCTCCGGCCGGAAGGTCACTGTCTTTCAGCGCCGAAACAGGCCGAATGCGCGCCCCTCGCGTTTCTGCGTTTCCTGTTCGCTGAGAAACTTTTCGTAATTACGCAACACGCCGTCGCGGTCGCGCTCGCCGATGCGCCTGTTGCCGATATAGATGCCCCACGGCTCTAAGTCGCGGGTCACGACCGAGCATGCGCCGACCGTTGCTCCCTCGCCGATGGTCACGCCGGGGAGGGTCACGCTGTTCGCGCCGATAACGCAGAAACGCTCGATGCGCACGGGCTTTCGCGTGGGATTGCGGTATTTTTCGTCGATTGTGGGATTGCCGAATCCCCAATTTTTGAAGTCGTCGGTCGATGCGAATATCTTGCTGCCTTGAGCCAGGCCGGAAAAATCGCCGATGCTGATTTCCTCGCCGCCGCTCAAGAATACGAAATTCCCGATCGACACGTAGTTGCCTATGGTGATTTTCTTTTTCGCGTAGATGTGCACAAAGCTGTCGATGATGATGTTCTCGCCGAAAACGATGTGTTCGAAACCCCGGATTAGCGTATTTTCATAGATCCTCACGCCCTTTACCCTGTACCGTTTCATCGTATCCTCCATGTGGTAATTGTTCACTCATTGCGGGCGATTCCCGCGTCGCCCCGAGGCGGCGCCCGGGCGAAACAACGGGGCGTGAACACGCGCATCCCGTTGTTGATATGCTATCATTATGCGATAAAATGTCAAAAATTATTTTTGATTGATTTTCATTGCGCGGATTAAAACTTTTTCCACAGCTCCAGGCGCCTGAACTGTGCGATGAATCCGAACGACTTCATCGGCGCGGCGTACCCGCTACGCGCGGCGTCGGCGCCGTTGATTGTCTCGACGAGTATTGCCCGCGGCGGATTGAACCGGCGGGAAAGCAGGTCTCTGAAAATAGTGAGGTACTCGGGAATGCGGGGATCTTCGGGCGTTGTGCGGAATTCGAGCGCTTTGCCGTTTCTGCGCGATATCAGCACCGGCGCATCGCCGCAATATACGATATGGTTCGAGGCGATCCGCGTCGGCAGCGAGGCTTTCAATCCCTCGATCTGTATGCCGCACAGCGACGCTGGATCGGTTGCGTTCATCCAGTACACGCTCTCTGAGGGAAGCGGGCGGCCCAGAAACCGGAAAGCCTCGTGCGAGATGAACTGCACGCCGGGGACCCCCTCGAAAAACCGTCCCGTAAGAATCTCGCCCGAAAGCTCCATGAGGCGCAGGGCCCTGAATATCCGTCCCCATTGCAGGGGCGGAAGCTCGGTTACCAGCAGTTCCCTGAAGAGTATGCCGTAGCGCCGGAAAAGCTGCCGCACGCGGTCCCTGGCGACCTCCTCCATTTCGAGAATATCGAATTCCCCGTTTTCATTCAGCGCAGCGCCGCCGGGCGTTACCGCGTACCAGTTCCCGTGAAGCGGGCGACTTGCCGTCCAGCGGTTGTACCGCGAGCGAGCGCCGGCCGGCACCCCCTCGTTAGGCGAAAACGGGGCGAAATTATTGAGCATTCCCCTGCGCAGCGCGCCGAACGTGTCGCCGGCGATGCGGCCATCCCATACGGCGCGCCACAGCCGCCTGGTCGCCTCCGCAGTGCCGAGTCCCGAGTGTTTCACGATGTCGAAAAAGCCGTATCGTCCCGCTGTATCGGGCAGCAGCGATTCGGCGCCGGTATCGCCATTCTGTGCCCGCTCTGCAAACAGGCCGGTATCCTCGGGGAAGGCGAAAAAGATTTTTCGCGCGGCGCAGCCGAACCATGAAAGCCCGCTCGACAGCATAAGGCTGTCGAGCCATTCGGTATAGTACGGTTCGAGCCGTGCGGGAAAAATATGCTCCTCCCACGCGGAGGCCGCGGCCGGGCAGCCGAAGAGCTGGTCAAGCCGGTTTTGCATATCCTCCACGTCGCCGCCTTTTTCCGCGAGCCCCTGCCACGCGGCCATGAACAGCGGCAGGCGCTCGATGGGAAGCGCCGTACACGTGGGGCGCCGCTCGCTTCTTGCCATGCGCAGCAGTATTTCGAGGTTGCCGAGATCGCACACCTCAAGTTCGCACGCGTCGGCGGTGATGCGGTCGATCACGATGGCCTGCTTTTCGGCGAGGATGGCGAGTGCGTCGTTAAGCGCCGCTTCCCCGATGCCAAGCAGTTGCGTGATATTCGTAATCCCGGAAGGTCCGTAATACGAAAGAAATTGTGCGATAAAGTCAGTTGTCCCGTTATCGCTGTCAAACGAATTGTCATCGGGTGAAACGCGGAACACTGCGGCGAGGTTCGCGCGAAGCGCTTCGTGCGACAGGGCATCCGTAATCAGGGGGCGCACAGACAGCGTGTCCGTAACCTCCGGCGGGTTTGCTGCCTGCGCGACGGCCACATCGCGAATGCCCAGGGCGGCGGCGAGACGGGGAAGCGTTTCCACTGCGGCGATAGCCTGGTGCGAGGCGCCGGGGAGGGTAAGCGTCACTATCTTGCCGGCTGTTTCCGCAATCGCCGCATCGGGGGCTACCGCGCCGTCGCGCTCCATCGCGGCACGCAGGTCATTCCATTCGCGTTCGGGAACAAGAAGCCGCTCTTTAAGGAAGTCGAGCAGTTCGCGTGAATTCTGCGGGGCATAGCCTTCTTCGGTGCGCTGAAGCTTGCGCTCGAGCTGCCGAACGGATTCCGGCGAGATGCGCGGACGAAGCCGTGATGATGCGGCAATCTCCTTTATCAGTTCCTCGCTCAACATCGACCCCGTCCGGGATGAGGGCGTGTCGTCCGCGTACATGTAGGTGTTAGCCTGCTGCCATACAAGGCTGCCGGCAAACGGCGACGCCGTGGTGGTCGTCGTTTCCGTGACGGTGATGACGCCGGCGCGGATTTCATCGAGCAGCAGCCGGCAGTGTTCAAGATCGAACTCGTCCCGCAGGCATTCGCGCCAGGTTTCAAGCAGGATGGGAAAGTCCTCGTAGTTCAGCACAGCCTGCATAAGCTTCTTCGCCCGCAGCCGGTTGAACCAGAGGGGCAGTCGTTTATTGAAGCTCGCGCGCGGCAGCAAAAGCGCCCTGCCGGCGTTTTCGCGAAAACGTGCGCCGAAAAATCCCGTCGATTCGAGAGACTTCCGCAACAGCGCCTCGATATTCCCGGCGCTCACCATGCTGAAAATATCGGCGGCGGAAAATCCATGCGGCAGCATCAGCAGTATGCTCTCGTTGTTGACGATCGTTTCCGGCCGGTAGTGATAGGCCTGTTCCCACGCGGACGCAAGCGCCAGCGCAAAGGGGCGGTTCACCCGGCCGCCCCACATGGTGTGGAGTATCACCTGTTTTGAATCGGAGGTGTTCAGGGGATCGTCGAAGTGCTCGACCAGCAGGTGGTGCCGGTGCGGCAGGGGCGATTTCGTCGCGTCCTTCTGGCGTCGAAGAAACGAGGTAAGCTCGTCCGCCGCCGGGGCGTCCATGTAATACGATGTGCAAAGCGTGGCGGCGAAGTTTTCGTCGTCAATGCCGGGATCGGCATTTTCGAGAAATCGCGCGACGGCCTCGGCAAAATGGAAATCGCGATCCTGGTTTTCGGCCCTCCAGAAGGGGATGATTCCCGGCGCGTTTCCGGCCGGGACAACTTCGACCTCGTTGTGGGTGATGCGCTGAATGCGCCATGCCTGCGTGCCGAACGCGAAGGTCTCGCCGACACGGCGTTCCCATACGAATTCCTCGTCTAACTCGCCGATCTTCGCGTGTGAATTGTGTACGCGAAGATCGTAGTAGCCCCTGTCGGGGATTGTGCCGCCCGACATGAAAAGCAGTCGCGGCGCGCCGTTACGCGAACGCACGGTGTTATCGATGGTATCGATTGAGATTCTCGGAACAAGTTCGCGCACCCGCGTATCGGCATAACGCCCGGCCAGCATGGCCAGCACCAGGTCGAACTGCCGCCGCGGAAGATTGCGGTAAGGATAACATGTCCGCAGGTGTTCGTAGAGACGGTCGATATCCCACTCCTCGACGCACGTCATTGAGAGAATCACCTGCGCCAATACGTCCAGGGGGCATTCCACGGGGCGCAGTTCGTCGATATCGCCCGTTACCACACAGCGTGCGAGCACCGCCGCGGTGAGAAAATCCATGCCATGTGTCGGGTAAATGATGCCGGTGCTGGCCTGTCCCACGCCGTGACCGGAGCGTCCGATGCGCTGAATGGCGGAGGCCGCCGAGAACGGCGTCTGGATAAGCGCCACGCGGTCGAGGTCGCCGATATCGATGCCCAGTTCAAGCGAGGATGTCGCGACAATGGCCCTGATTTCGCCCGATTTAAGCTTCTGTTCCACCGCGAGGCGTATCTCGCGCGAGAGCGAACCGTGGTGCGAATACGCGATCGTTTCATCCGCGTTCTCGTTGAGCAATCGCGCCACGCGCTCGGCGGTCCGCCTGCTGTTGGTAAAGAAAAGGGTCGAGCGGCTTTCGTCGATAACGTGTCTGAACGATTCGATGAGGGCAGGCCACCATGAATTATCTGCCATTTGTTCGCGCGCGTTTTCCGGGAAGGTAACGCTCAGGCGGTATTGCCTGCCGCCGCCCGCCCTGATTATTGTGACAGGCCTGGCTTCATAGCCGCACCCGGCGCCGCTTCCGTGCTGTATAAATCCTCCGACAAAACCGGCGACGGTCTCAACCGGGCGCACCGTGGCGGAGAGGGCGATGCGCTGAAACTCGCCCGAAAGCGGCACAAGCCGCTCGACTGCCGTTATGAGGTGCGTCCCGCGCTTTGTGCCTGCAATGGCGTGTATTTCATCGAGGATTACCGAGGCTATGCCGGTAAGGCCGGCGCGGCCGCTTTTAGATGAAAGCAGTATGTTCAGGCTTTCCGGCGTGGTAATGAGTATCTCGGGCGGGCGGCGCGCCATCCGCCGCCGCTCGTCGGGCGGGGTGTCGCCGCTTCGCGTGAGTACGTTGATATCGGGGAACGCGATGCCCGCCTCATCGAAGCGGCCGCGCAGTTCGCCGAGGGGTTGTAGTAGATTTATGCGCACATCGTTGTTCAGCGCTTTCAGCGGCGAGATGTACAGCACGCGTGTGGAGCCTGCCGGCCACGCGCCCGTTACAAGTTGATTGATTGCCCACAGAAACGCCGTGAGGGTTTTGCCGCTTCCCGTCGGGGCCGTCACCAGTACGTGCCGGCCCGCTGCGATTACGGGCCATGCCTGTGCCTGCGCATCGACGGGTGCGCCGAAACAGCCGCGGAACCATGCCTGGATGACCGGGTGGAAGTGCTCAAGGCTGTCGTGTGTGGTGCTCATCGCGGAACCTGTCGGTCGTGATCTTGCCGTAGTCTATGGGCGGACCGGTTGTTTTTTCAATCAAAATACGCGAGAAAACAGGATAGGGCGTCCGTGTGGATAAAACAGCAGTGGATACGGTTATTGCACAATCATTCCGCGGGCTGCTCCATGAGCTTTTGCAGCGAATCTCGCAGGTCTTCGAATTTGTAAGGCTTCACTAAAACGCCGCTGAATCCGTACTGACGGTAGTCGGCCATGATGGGATCGTGAGAATAGCCGCTCGATACGATTGCTTTGACCGCGGGATCTATCTGTCGCAGGGCCTCCATTGCCGCCTTGCCGCCAATGCCGCCGCGGATGATAAGGTCCATAATAACGCCCTTTACAGGCGTGCCCTTCTCGTGCATTTCGGAAAACAAGAGCAGCGCCTCAAGGCCGTTCCTGGCGCAGAGAACATCGTATCCGAGGATTTTCAGCATCTTGCCAGTAACGATGAGGATGCTTTCCTCATCATCCATGATAAGGATCGTGCCCTTTTGCCCCGGTTGCAGCAAGCGCGTGTGGAGATCAGAATTATTTTTCGTATCTTTAGAATAATCAGACATCCCGCAATTATTATTCTCCATAGAAAATAGCGCAACTATTTATATGTATCGTATCGATAAGCGTGGCGTATAGCACTCGAAATATTTAACAAGGTATCTCTCCCGGGAAAAAAATCAAAATTTTGCCGGATTATCGGTATTTAATAATGATGTTTGCACATTCGAGCGTTGAAATATATACGATGAGAAAAATCTCATTATGGAGGTTGAGGGCTCTGATATTCGAGCTGTTTTTATCCCGGGATTTTTTATATGAGGTGGCGCAATTGAGAGTGGTGCTGTAACGATTTTTTCCACCCGAGCAAAGGCAGAGCCTCTTTTGTGGCTTCTATTATGGGATTATGTGTGCATTTCTCCGCTGTGAATCCAGACGGCGCATGCGCAGCGTGCATACGCCGATTTCAACCGTGATTTGTAGTGGGAGATACATAATTCAAACAATTACCGTCATGGGGTTTCGCCGGTGGTTTCTTCCGCTTTTTTCATCTTTTCCCTGTATTCATTATTGTCGGTGGCGAACATGAGCGTTTTTTGCGGCCATTCCCTGCTGTTATAATTATATTCGGTGCTTAACCCGACCGCTTCAAATCCCGGAACCATATAGATGGTGCCGTCTTCCTGCACGAGTTCGCGGTCACCCGTGTATACGCAGTAACAGAGCGCGTTTTTCACCAGGCGGTCGAACAGTTCCCGGTCGAATTCGCCGTACATCCTACAAAAGCGTTTGCTTGCGAAGTTGACCGCAAAGGGGGATTTGTTGTTGACCAGCAACAGGGAGCTTCCGTCGCTGCTGACGGTATATGCGTCGAAATTTTTCAGTATGCGCAGATCGCCGTTCCTGATGTACGAGCGCGACACGAAGATGACAAGGTTCAGTTTCACCGGGTGCATGTAATACGGCTGCAGCTTCATCTCGTCGGCGAGAGCCTTCTTTTTCTGCACTGCGTCTGTATACCGCGGCGGCTGTTTGTTTTTTTCCTTCATCACCTCGTCCATGTCCAGGCCGGGCGGGGGGGCGATTTTTCTGTAACCGGCATCGACGGCGCTGAAATCCGATGCCGCATCCCCTGTATATCCCTTCAATTTGTACCAGTATTTGACTCCCGGAATGGCGTCTGCGTCGTTATACGGGGGTAACGTGGCGGTGCCGATTTCGGCATAGTCGCCGGATTCGGAGGATGCCCTGAACACGCCATACCGTTCGTATTGTACAGACGATGCCCACGTCAGCACCGCGTATTCCGTGGAATCGCCGTCGCTTGCCGTTACATCGGAAATCTCCGATACGGATGGGGTGATTTGACCGGGATTTTCCGGAAAAACCGCAGGATTGCCGGATACTGTCATTACAATCGCACAGAATGTTATACACAATGGTTTTTTCATGTTTCGCGTTACCTGTGTCGTAATGGGATTCGAAAAAATCACACTATAGCATATGTCCTTTTATGGTTTCGTCAAATTAAATTTCAATGCTTGATACCGGGTAGCAGATTAATTTTAGGG
>DHPI01000043.1:30164-31053 GCA_002407865.1 Spirochaetia bacterium UBA5368 | reverse complement strand
TTTCCTAAACGGGGTGCATGACCTTTTCCATATCAAAAATAGCGAATGAACTGAATCGACATAAATCAACAATACGCAGAGAGATTCAACGGAATACAGGCAAGCGAGGATATAGACCACACAGGCAGACGAGGTGCCCATATGGATGAGGCAACACGATCAATTGATATAGCGCAAAGGTCCGCTTTGCTGTACGGGACATATTCGTGAGTAACGGCATTGTTTTGTCCAACGGTTAAGCAAACAAAAGAAAGCGCCCTCCATAAAAATATAACTGGACATGCATGCCGTGTACGTGCTACATGAGCAAATTCAAATAAAACCACGCTATGACTACACAGAACACAACGGCTGGCAATGCGCATAACGGAGATGCGCGGTGAACGTGCTTCCGCTGCAATCGGGCAGCAACGGTAATTGCATTTGCGTTGAGGCGGGCGGCGTAACGCTGCTTTTCGACGCGGGCATCAGCGGCAGGCAGGCTAAGGAGCGGCTTGCAATACACGGGCGCGACATTAGAAAGGTCGACGCCCTCGTTATATCGCACGATCACATCGATCACGTTTCGTGCGCTGGCATCTACCAGCGAAAGTTCGGCATGCCGCTGTTTATAACACAGAAGACACTGCGCGCGGCGCAATCCGCGCGCGGCCTTGGCGGTCTTGGCGACGTGCATCATTTCCGTTCGGGCGACGCGCTGCGCTTCGGCGCGGTGCGCGTGGAGACCATGCCGACCCCGCACGACGGCGCCGACGGAGTGGCGTTTATCATCGACGACGGCATATCGCGCCTCGGCATATTTACCGATCTGGGCCATGTGTACGGCGATTTAAAGTGCGCGCTTGCGTCGGTCGATGCGGCGCTCGTTGAGAGCAACTATGATCCCGCC
>DHPI01000043.1:18356-30024 GCA_002407865.1 Spirochaetia bacterium UBA5368 | reverse complement strand
GGTACCCGTATCCCGTAAAACGGCGAATCAGCGGGCCGGGAGGCCACCTTTCGAATATTGAGGCGGCCGAGCTGATTGCCGAATCGAATGGCCATCTGCGCTGGGTGTGCCTGGCGCACCTTTCCGAAGAAAACAACACGCCCGAGCTGGCGCTGCGCACCCATCGCACAATAACGGGAGCGTTGTTGCGCTACCATGTTGCCAGCCGGTATACCTCCAGCCGCGCGATGAAAATCTGACGCTCATCCGTGCATAAAATCGCGCAAATTACTATAAACCTGTATTGACAAAAGCGCCGAATGGTGCGCACACTGTATAGTAGCGAATCAAAAACAAGGGCTCACGGCGGACGCATGAAACTTATATCGGAACATGACATAGACAGGGTGCTTGAAGAGCTTCGCGGGAACAGGAAAGAGCCGTTAAAATATATCGTCAACGCCATGCACAAGGCGCAGCCGGCGGTCTATGAGTATCTGATGAGTGTCGAGGAAGACGAGCTGAATTTTGATGAACGAAACCTTATGCTGAATTTCGTGTCGATTGGATGGCATGTAATAAAGGAAACAATCGGTGATGGCGGTATAATCGACGAAGAATCGCTCGACGCGCGGCTTGCAATCAATATCGACCTCATTGAGGAGATGGATGCCGACGATAACGAGCCCGAGTTCGATCTTATCAGTCTGATCATCGACAATAGCGAGCAGCCGGTGCTCATGGGATTTCTCATCAACCTGGTGGTCGACAGGCCGGAGGATTTCAGCGCCACGGTCCGCGACGAAGTCCTTCTGGTGATCCTGCTGCACATAAAAACCGTGCTCGACTGCCTGCTTTTCAGTGAGATGGACTACGGCTACGAGGGTGATTCTGACGACTATTCCGACGAAACACGCGCGGTGGTGCGGGGACAGATAGCCGACATGTACGTGTTGTTTAAAAAAAGCCGGTTCTACATGAAGCTCGATTTTGCCCAGAAAGAAAACGCCGAGACGATCATCACCGATTTCGGCGATTACATGTATGTCTACTTTCTGTTGATGCCGTCAGACTGGACGGTGTTGCACGCGGCGGAGTGCTGTACTGAGATAATGCCGGCAAAGGCGGCGGATGATGCGGGATATTTCACCTCGATTGCGCCGGTGCTGACCTCGTTTATGGCGTTCTCGGCCGAGCGAGGCGGTATTATAAATGCGGAGCGCATTGCGGAGAGGATCGCCGGAATCGGGGATGTTATTGTTAAGCGCGCCGACAACGGGAAAAAACGTAAAAAGAAATAAACGGATGTGCCGTGTCGCGCGGGCTGATGCTTTCTGACGCGATTACGGCGCTGAAATGCGGGAGGCGCTCATGATACGTTCGCTTCAAAGTACGTTTTTTATTTTACTTGCGTTCGTTTCACTCGCGTGCTCGGTTCCCTCCGGGCCTGCGGGAAAACCGGCGGTTGGCATTACCTATGGGGCCATACAGACGCGGCTTCTGAAGTGCGGCATCGATATCAACGGCGAATACATCGAAGCGCTAAAAGCGCAGGGCGCGTACGCGGTGCGTATTTTTGTCAACGATGATCAGGCCGCGGTGCGGCAAAAGCTTGCGTCCCTTGACGGCGTACTCATCCCGGGCGGATTCGACATCGAACCGTCGCGTTACGGTGAGGTGCGCGACGCGGCTTGTGAGGCTGTCGATGAGAAGCTTGACGCGCTTGAATACACGGTGCTGGGGTATGCGCGCGAACAGGGGCTCCCTGTGCTCGGCATCTGCCGTGGCTGCCAGATGCTGAACGTGTTTTACGGCGGATCGCTGTATCAGGATATTCCATCGCAGTATGCGACAGACGCGCCGGTGCGCCACCGGAATCAAATTAACCTTGGATTCTATAAGCACGCGGTTTCGTGCAATCACGATGCGGTCGTTGAAACGAAGAGCATCATGGGCAAATTGCTTGGCGGCGGAACGGTTGCCGTAAATACCTATCACCATCAGGGTGTGAAGCGCCTTGCGCGCGGATTTATTGTCACGGCGCGTACGGCTGACGGCTTTGTGGAGGCAATTGAGGGGACGGGCAGTCAGTTCATTCTGGGCACGCAGTTCCATCCCGAGAAAATGCTGAAAGAATCTCCCCGTTTCGGCTCAATATTTAAAGCGTTTGTCGACGCGGTAAGAAAAACACTGCACGAACGTGAGCTGTCAAAGAAGGCGGGGTAATCTGACGCGGATTATTTCTGTTCCTCGTACAGGGAACACATGGAGCTTACTCACGTATGGATGCCGAATTTTGGCAGTACCCACTTCATAATAGAGAAGAGCAGGGCGGTAATAAGAATAAATCCCGCAATCGATTGTACTCGCTCCCTGTTCATATGCATCACCGCGCTGTTGTCAAAGTATAGCGTGTAAGTGATAAAAACAAATATTTTGTCAGCCTCGGCGTACGAATAACGAAGCGCTATACTTCTTTACTTTGCGGAGCGGAAGAGCTACACTGTCGCTGTTGATTACGCTGATGCCGGAGGTGACAGCGCCATGAATATGTCAGATTCCTTTAAAGAAAAACGGCTGTTGGGAAAAACCGGAATGCGAGTGTCGCGCCTGGGGATCGCCTCGGGCTATGGAATTTCCGCAAAAGCGGTGGAGCGCGCCTACTACGAATTCGGCGTCAATTATTTCCTCTGGAGCTCTCCGCGCCGTGAGGGCATGGAGAACGCCCTTAGAAACCTCGTTATTACCGACCGTGAGAATATCGTTATTGCCATGCAGACGTACGACCATTCGGGATTTTTCGCCTCGCGTTCGGTGGAAAAGGGATTGAAAGAGCTTGGCGCGGACTATGCCGACATTCTGATACTCGGATGGCACAACTCGATGCCGTCAAAGCGGCTGATCAATGCCGCGCTGAAACTGAAAGAGAAGGGGCGCATACGCCATATTGGCATGTCGGGGCACAGGCGTGCGACATTTGGCGCAATGGCGGTCGATGATGCTTCGCCTGTCGATGTGTTCATGGTTCGCTACAATGCGGTGCATGCCGGCGCGGAAACGGAAATCTTTCCGTTTCTGCGCGAGGAGAACCGGCCCGGCATAACCGTGTATACGGCCACCTGCTGGCGGAGGCTGCTTGACCCGAAACGCATGCCCCGTGGTGAAAGGCCGCTGACCGCGTCCGATTGCTACAGGTTTGTGCTGTCCAATCCGCACGTTGACCTGAGTCTTATGGGGCCCTCGACGGAATTGCAGATGGAAGGGGGATTAGAGGCGCTTGTTCGCGGGCCGCTTGCGCGCGAAGAAATGGCGCGCATACGGGCCATCGGCGAACATATACATGGGAAATGACCGGCAGGTTCAGTACTCCGTATCTGCGCCAGTATGGAGTTTCTCAAGAAGGTTTTCAGAAAGGGCGGTCAGCTCCGTAACGTCATCGCGAAGCAGCTCGCTGTTCTGCGCGTTCTGCTGCACGGTGCGGCTGGTTTCTTCGATGGAGCGCGCCACGTCGTCAAGCGCCGCCGACTGTTCTTTCATGGATAGCTCGATCAACTCGGATTTTTCGCGCACGATTTCCGCCTTCAGGTTCATGTCTGTCTTCAGGTTTTTAAGGTTTGCGATCTCTTCAAAGGATGCGAGCGATTGCTGCTGAATCTGAGATATGTTTGCCATTAATGTGGCGATAAAACCGATGATGTCGCTGATGACCCTGTTGCCCTCGGCGGCGTCAGTGCGGTTCTTCTGGATTATTGCGGTTATCTGTTTCAACTCGTGCGACGAATTGTCGGAAAGCTTGCCTATCTCTTCGGCGACCACGGCAAACCCTCGTCCCATCTCGCCGGCGCGGGCCGCCTCGATCGTCGCGTTGAGCGCCAGCAGGTTGATCCTGTCGAAGAAATCTCCCATGATGCCGACAACCGAAAGTATTTCTTCAGAATTCGACGAGATCATCGTGTTGATCTCGTTAAGGATTGCGGACGATGATTCTCCCTTTTGCGCCATTTTATACAGCGAGCTGAAATGGGCCTCGAGGTCAGATGCGTATTTTTCGATCATGCCGGATGAGTGCGACATCGCTTCGATGCTGTCGATAAGCTGACGTATCGAGTTGTTTTGCTCGCGCGTGGCCGCACCCACGCTGCTTGCGCTCGCGGATATCTCCTCCACGCTCGATGAAAGCTCTTCCATCGTGGCGGCTTCGCTCTGCGCATTGTCGGTGAATTGCGCGATCATTTCGGTTTTGCTCTCGAGGGAGTCCGCGAGTTTTTCAGAGACATTTTTTATGGTGCCGAGGAGGTCGTGGATAAACGCGTAACGCTTTTTGCTGATTTCAGATTCCTCACGCGCCATCTCGATGGCCCTGGTGAGAAACATGTTGACCGCAATACACGCCGTGAAAATGCATGCCATGCATATCGTTCCGTTGATCAGTGTAGTACGGGCGGTTTCCGCAATGATCCCCGTGGCCGAAGCCTTCGCGATAAGCGTGTAATAGCCGATATGCGCGCCCAAAAATACCGCCAGTATCGACGAGGCAAGCAACCGCGAACAGAACAGCGTCGCAAAGACGACATCGAGGTACATAAAGTAGCCGAGAGAAACGCCTGCGATGTGGGGGGGGCGCGCAAGGAAGCCCACAACGGACAAAATACACGCCCCTATTGCCATAATGTTTGCGCTGGTGATTACCCTGCCTTTTCGTATCGCAATGATGCTGGCGATGGTGACAAAGCTGACGGGGATTGTCAGCTTGATTGTATCAATAAAGCGTTCAAACGAGCCGAACAGCCCTGCCAGGGTGATGAACCCCATAAAAAAGATGAATACAAAGTCTATTATGTAAATAAACTGGCCCTTCTTTATCGTAACGAAATCGTCTTTATCGATTTTTTGCAGAAAGTAGGTATTGATCGTGGAAAACAGTCTTTTCATGATGCACACCTGTATAGGCTATGGTAGTATTTCCCTGTCTATACTATGTCTCAGATATTAATTATTACTATTTTTTTGATCAAATTATATCGTTGTTCGAAATGAAATGTGCGGCTACGTTGTTTGAAATATTTGCTGTGCCCGCATGAAGCTTTTCGGGCAACGGGCGGCGTTACCGCACGGAGTAAATTTTATCTTGTAATTACGAAAACAATTGGATACAGAATAATGGAAAGAGTGAAGCTATGTTCGATTCCGTGAAAAAAAGGATTTTTCAAATACTGCGGCGGGTCTTCAAGGCGTCAGAGGAAGATGCGTATGATGCCATTATCAGCGAGGTGCTTGCCGCAAATATCGTTCGTGTGACGGGCGCGCGGCACGAAATCGTCATTGAAGGGATGAAGCCGCTCGAATTTGAGCGTGCAATGACGTCGGTCGGAAAGGGGTATCTCCGCAGTGCGTTTTACGGCGGCGAGCGTCCCGGTTGCATTATTCTGTTTCCGGATGCGTTCATTGCCGCGTGCGTCAAAGTGCGCGATGCATCGGATAACAGCGGGAGCGTGCCCGGCATCATGGAGCTCGCGGACGGCATGCTGACACGTCTATGTGCCCTTTTACCGGCAGGGCCGGGCAGTGTGGCGGTATCGCCGTATTATGCCGTCAACAGCGAATACGATCCGCGGGAGCATGGTGGATTGATGTGGCTGGCCGCCGAATGCCCTGTAAAAAAGGTTTCGGTAATGGGAAGCTGCTTCTACATTATTGTTGACGCATCCGTCCAGGACAGGCTGCGAGCTGATTGTGCACATGCGAAATTTGCACGTGAACTGCGGTGTGTAATTTCCGATGTGCGCGCTTTTACGCAACAGGCCGGGGAAGCGGGTAAACTGGCCGATATTACGGTAACGAATCCGCGCGAGTTCGTTATGGGCAATGTATTCATGCCGTCGATCTCATCATTGAACGGCGTGTTGCTGCGCCATAATGTCGAGCGATGCGGAATGTCAAATGCCGCACCGGGATTTTCCGCCGGCGATAGGGTTTTATTCAAAGTGACGTATGAGATTCACGGCAGTAATTATTCTGTGTATTATTTTCTCCACGACATCGGCGCGAATGATTTCGAGAGGCGTTTTTTTGACCTCAAGACGTTCATTAAACATATTTTGAGGGAAAACCTGCTGTTTCTGAAGAGCGGCGCGCCAGGCGTGGGGATACGCTCTGTGCGGTACTCCCTCACTGCGGCGCCCGATACGGATGCCGTAGTGAACGCGTATTGCATGACGGGCCGTCTGCGCATAAAGGGCGAGGAACTGTTATCTACGGTGATGGCGCCCCGCTCATTTTTCGAAGTGCTTCGCGGCGCGGTGTGTGCCGCAAATAGCATTACGGAGCCGGTATCCGGCCGTATGGGTTTTCATGAGGCCATTCTTTCACTGAATCAGGCGCTCTTCATGAGGGGCGTAAAACAGTATATTTCCCGTTACGCCGCCGTCGCGGCGCACACAGAGATTGTTACGACGTACATGCCGTTGTATCTTTTCATGGAAATGGTTACTGACCGGGATCTCGCGATTATACTGCGGAATGTGCTCATTCCACGGTATTCCCGCGCCATTATGGGGCTTTTTTACCGTGAGGCCGAAACCGCGGCATTGTCCGGGGACTCGGAAGTCGAAAGCCGGGATCGGATAATCGCCGTTGATTATGATGCACAACGCATTGACCGGCTGATTCCCGAAGAAATAAGGTCCGCCGATGATTTGCCCGCATACTTGAATGCCTCTCAATTCGATGCGCTCAACACGGAGGCGGCGCGGGCACTGGTGAATGCGGTTGCGGGCGACAGGATTGTCGTATCGTTCAGAACGCGTTATATTCTTAATGTTGCGTACAGTGAACGGATGCGCGATAAATTCCGGGAACGTCTGGCCGAACTGAAAGCGCGCGGCGTGCCGTTTGAGAAAATAAAAAAACTTCCGCGAAACCGGCTGATAAATCTACTTTCGCGGATTGGTAACAAAGACCTTGGTTTGTGCGTTATCGATGATAGAGAAAACAGGGAGTTTGTCGCGAGGCATATGAGTTCCCGCCGCAGGGAAATGTTCGATGAGGACCTGCGCTATTGGACTGCCCGTTTTAATGGAAATGATCTGTCATACGAAGCGTTGATTGCCGCAATGGAGAAGGTTGACGATTTGGCCGATACGGAACTTGCGTTGGAAAGACAGAGAACGCGCGCCGGCACCAGGGGCGTACAATAAAAACGGCAGGCTGATTCCCTGCCGTTTTTACGTGTATGAAAAGTAACTTACTTCGTTTTTTTCGCGGGAGCTTTTTTCGCAGTAGTCTTCTTTGCCTTGTCCGCTTTTTTAGGATCTGCTTTCTTTGTTTCCTTTTTCGGTGTTGCGCACTTGGGCATTGTACCACTCCTCCTGTAATTTTTGTAGTGTAAATCAAGCCGCGCGTGTACTACTATTAATTTTTCGTTACAAATTACGAAAACTTTAAATTTTTTGTGACACTGAGTACACAAAAAATATTTTTTTACGCATTTGTTGCGCGTTCGCTATAGAATGTTTTGAGCAGTAAAAAAGATGACCGGGGCGCATTTGCATTCAGCGTATGTGGGATGATATATCGCCTGTCGTATTAAACGGCAGGCGATATACTATGAAATGAGCGTCAGTTCTCGGCGTACATGGCTTCTATAATGTCCGCATATTTCTTTTCTACGAACTTCCGTTTGACCTTCATGGTCGGGGTTACCTCGCCGGCCTCCTGTGAAAATTCCTTCGGGAGGAGCGTGAACTTCTTGATCTGCTCGACCCGGCCCCAGTCCTTCTGGCGATCGTCGATTATCTTTTTGTAGAGAGCCCGTATTCCCGGTTTGGAAACAAGGTCTTCCCGCGATGAAAAAGAAATATTATTCTGGCGCGCGTATTCTTCAAGCGCGGCAAACGAAGGCACGATCAGCGCGGTGATATAATTTCTTCCATCGCCGATTGCCGCGATGAATTCGATATAATAATCCTCCATCATTGCCTGTTCTATCATCTGCGGCGCGATATTTTTGCCGCCCGAAGTTATGATAAGGTCCTTGATGCGGTCGGTGATATAAAGGTATCCGTCTTCGTCGAAGTGGCCGATATCTCCGGTTTTAAACCATCCGTCATCGGTAAACGCCGCTTTTGTTTCTGCGGGTTTGTTGTAATATTCTTTAATAATATTCGGCCCTTTTGCCTGTATCTCTCCTGTGTCCTTATCGATCCGAGCCTCAACCAGCGGCACAAGCGGACCTACGCTTCCAAACTTGAAGCACTTCGGCCCGTTCATGGAAATGACCGGACCTGTTTCGGTAAGCCCGTATCCTGGCGTAATAAGAATTCCCGCATTGTAAAAGAAGCGTGAAATTTCGGGATTGATGGGCGCTCCGCCCGCGTTGACATGATGCATGCGCGTTCCGAAAAGCATGCGTATCTTTTTCAGCACAAGCCTGTCGGCGATGGCATGGCGGACTTTTAATGAAAGAGGAACAGGCAAATCGTTCATTTTCCTTTCGCCGGCCTGCGCGCCAGTGGCGACCGCCCAGGTGAAAAGCTTTTTCTTGAATGGAGACGCTTTCTGTACGCCTGCATTGATGGTGGAATACATTTTTTCATAAAGTCGCGGCGCGCTGTTCATGAGGATGGTGTTCGCTTCTTTCATGTGCTCGAGTATCTGCGTATGGTCTTCACAGTACCAGATATGCGCGCCGATCTGGAGGACGCCGTAGCACCATGAGCGTTCGAGCACATGGCTCAGGGGCAGCATGCTGAGCGTCGATTCGTGATCGAAGTGTCCTGCCTGCGGGAAATAGCCCACCGCCCAGCTGTTGTGCATAAGGCTTTTGTGTGTGTGAATTGCGCCCTTGGGCTCGCCGGTTGTTCCCGACGTATAGATGAGCGTAGCCTTGTCGTCATAATGACAGCGTTCAAGCCTCCTCGCGATTTCGGTTTCATGATTGGTCTTTCTTCCAAGTTCGAGAAAATCATCCCATAATATCACCCGTGGATCGTTTTCGTGAATTTTTGTGTCGCGGTGAAATACGACGATGTGCTCAAGCGAAGGGCACTGGTCAAGCAGGGGGTAGCTGCGGTCGTACTGCATCTGCCTCCCCACGAAAAGCACGCGTATGCCGGCGTCGTTTATTATGTATTCGGCCTCCCTGGTCGTGTTTGTCGCATAGATTGGCACATCGATCGCTCGAATGCACAGGCTGCCGAGGTCGGCAATATGCCATTCCGCGCGGTTCGGAGAAAAGATGCCGACCATGTCTTCTTCGTTGATTCCGTATTCAATGAGCGCGCTCGAAACAGCGTGCATCATCTCGCCAAGCTGTTCCCATGTTATGGTTTCCCATGTGCCGTATGGTTTGTGGTGCAGCTCCGCGCGCGAACCGTATTTTTTTACACGGTCCAGCACCATTAAACCAAAATGCCTGTTTTTATCAAGGAACTGCTGAAATTCAATTTCCAGGTCCTTCCGATTACGAAGGTATTCCTCGGTTAAGTTTTTACGCCGCTGTGCGGTACTCTGTGTGCTCATGATACTCTCCTATTTTATATGATATTTTTATGCGGATAAAATGGATAATACATATAAAACAATATAAGCTATTAATATTTGAATATACTATATATCTCCATATGAATTGCAATCATTATTGCAAAATAATTGGGTGCGCACGTACGTGTGAATTCAGGGGCTTCTATCAAATGCGGCAGGTGAAATATATAATGGTTGTGCTCCGGCATGCGGTATGATAGAAGCTGAATCGATTATTATTAAAGGTATCGGTAAATGCTATTTAATGGAAATGTGCGCGATATAATCGCGAAACGATATTCTTGCAGATCGTTCAGGGACGAGCCGGTGTGCGCGGAAGATTTGCGCGCGCTGAATGATTGCGTTGCGGAATGCGCGAAAGGGCCCTTCGGCGGTGATGTTCGGCTGGCGATAATCGCTGCGGAGACAAGCGATACCGCCATGCTGAAGGGGCTTGGCACGTACGGATTTATAAAGAATCCGCAGGGATTCATTATAGGCGCTGTAAAAGATAGCGGCATGGCGCTCGAAGATTTTGGCTATGTCATGGAAACGTTTATTCTCTACGCCACGGGACTGGGGATTGGGACCTGCTGGCTTGGCGGTACGTTTACCCGGAGCTCGTTCGCGCAGCGGATATCCCTCGAAAACAATGAGGTGTTGCCGGCGGTGGCGGCATTTGGTTATCCGGCAGACAGACGGCGAATGCTCGATTCAGTTGTCCGGTGGAAGGCCGGCTCGAATTACCGCAAGGCATGGAGCGAGCTTTTCTTTTCGACGAGCCTGGAAACGCCGTTGCGGCAATCGGATTCGGGGATATGGGCCGAACCGCTCGAGATGCTGCGGCGCGCGCCGTCGGCCTCGAACAAGCAGCCCTGGCGTGTCGTTATGCGCGGCGATGGCGAGTTTGACTTCTATCTTATGCGCACAAAGGGTTATCGTGAGCGCAATAAAACGATGCTTGCCATCCTCGATCTCCAGCGTGTGGATATGGGTATTGCCATGAGCCATTTTGAATACACGGCGCGGGAGATTGGCCTGGACGGCGGGTTTACATTGCGCAATCCGGCAGTAGCGGCGCTGCCGGGCGGGTGCGAGTATATCGTTACCTGGCGCACGAAAATTTGAGTCATTTTACACCGGGGCAAAGATCGGCGCGGCGAAATCCTTGACAAAACATCCGTATGTTTCAACAGTACACAGCATCACGCTTCGTACATCGGCGTATGGCGCGGCAGCGTCAGCACGCACAGTGAAATTTTACTATACCGGCCGGTACGTTATGGAAAATGAAGAAACCCCCCGATCGCTCAATTTTATCGAAGAGATAATCGAAGAAGATCTGAAACAGGGAAAGAACGAAAGCAGGGTGCATACGCGCTTTCCCCCGGAGCCTAACGGGTATCTTCATATCGGCCATGCGAAGTCGATATGCCTTAATTTCGGCATTGCGAAAAAATATGGCGGCAAATGCAACCTTCGCTTCGACGATACAAATCCTGAAAAGGAGGATGTCGAATATGTCGATTCCATAATGGAAGACGTACGCTGGCTTGGGTTCCAGTGGAACGACACGCCATATTACGCATCGGATTATTTCGAGCAGTTGTACCAGTGGGCCGTGCTGCTGATTAAGAAGGGCAAGGCATACGTGTGCGACATGAGCGCGGAAGAAGTCGCGTCGACGCGCGGAACGCCGACGGAACCCGGCATGGAAAGCCCCGGGCGGCAGCGTTCGGTCGAAGAAAATCTCGACCTCTTTGAGCGCATGCGCAATGGGGAGTTTGCCGACGGCAAAAAGGTGCTGCGGGCGAAGATTGATATGGCGTCGCCGAATATGCACATGCGCGATCCCGTGCTCTATCGCATAAAGCGCGCCGAGCATCATCGCACGGGAAACGCGTGGTGTATCTACCCGACATACGATTTTGCGCACGGGCAGTCCGATTACGTTGAAGGCATTACCCATTCCATATGCACGCTCGAGTTCGAAGTGCATCGGCCCCTCTATGACTGGTTTCTTGACCAGATTGCCGGCGAGACGGCGAACCGCCCCCGCCAGATAGAATTTGCGCGCCTTAATCTCAATTACACGGTGATGAGCAAGCGCATGCTGCGCGAGCTGGTCGAGACGAGCCAGGTCGAGGGCTGGGACGACCCGCGCATGCCG
>DHPI01000043.1:14929-18278 GCA_002407865.1 Spirochaetia bacterium UBA5368 | reverse complement strand
TACGCGACGGTCTTGTGCGCGGATGGGACGACCCGAGGATGCCTACCATTGCGGGGATGCGGCGGCGCGGCTATACGCCGGAATCGATACGCACCTTTGCCGCAACCATCGGCGTGGCGAAACGCGATGCCGTTGTCGATGTTGCGCTGTTAGAGCACTGTCTCCGCGACGACCTCAACAGGCGCGCGCAGCGCGTAATGGGGGTGCTGAATCCTATAAAGCTTGTCATTGAAAATTATCCCGAAAACGAGATAGAGGAGTTCGACATCCCGAACAATCCGGAAGACCCGTCGATGGGAACGCGAAAGACGCCGTTCTCGCGCGAGCTTTACATAGAGCGGGACGATTTCATGGAAGAGCCATCGAAGAAATTTTTCAGGCTCTCACCCGGACGAGAGGTGCGCCTGCGCGCGGCGTATTTTGTCACCTGCACAGGTGTTGTGAAAGACGACAGCGGCAACGTGATCGAGGTGAGGTGCACGCACGATCCTGCCAGTAAAGGCGGTGATTCGCCTGACGGCAGAAAGGTGAGGGGGACGCTCCACTGGGTCTCGGCGCGGCACGCGATCAAAGCGGAGATACGTCTGTACGACAGACTGTTTTTAAAGGAAAACCCATACGAAACGGAAGAGGGGGATGATTTCATGTCGAACATCAATCCCGATTCCCTGAAGGTGGTGTGTGGTTTTGTGGAGCCCTTTGTGAAAGACGCAAAGCACGGCGATACATTTCAGTTCGAGCGGCTTGGCTATTTTTGCGTCGATCCCGATTCTTCGGGTGATATGCTCGTATTCAATAGAACGGTCGGCCTCAAAGATTCATGGGCGAAAATCGCGGCCAGGTAATAAATTGTTGACAAAAACAGGCCGCCTTTTTTATATACAATGCATTCATTGCCCGGTGGTGTAATTGGCAACACGTCTGACTCTGGATCAGAAGTCTCCAGGTTCAAGCCCTGGCCGGGCAGCATCAACAGGATGCTTCATCCTTAAAATAAAAATTATTTGTTTTTTTGCTCATTTGTAAGACGCGCAGTATGCTCCTCGTTTTAAAAAACTCACCGCGTTACAATATATATAAAACGAGAATACGTCACTGTGTGAAACCATCGAATACAATCAGTTCCGCATCTCCTTTGCGCGCTCCTCAAGCAATTTGTTCAGGGCCGCCTCGTCCTTCGGAAATGTTATTACCATAAAAAGCAGAATAATGCCGCATACCAGCCAGAAAAGGTTGGCGATATTGAACGCCCAGAGCCGGCCGAAGCCCATGATGAGCAGGCTGATGATAACCGGTCCGAATCCCTTGCCAAGCGAATCCGTAAGATTAAAGAGTGAGAATATCGATCCGCGCGTTTCCGGTGAATTGACGTTCAGCAGTATCGCTTTTATGTTCGGGCCGGTGATCGTTACAGTGAAACCGGTGATAAATCCGATTGCGAGCGGAAACACCACGCTTGGATTCTGCACGCCGATCTGAGAAGGATAGTTCAGCAGCATCGCCATCGGGATTATGCCGATAAGCGTTGAGGTGCCGCACAGCATCGGGAGATATTTCGGCTTAATATTGTAAAGCCAGTTGCCAATAACGCCTCCCGCAAATCCGCCGATAATCGCGGCGGCCCCGACCATCATTACAATGAGAGTCGCTACCTCGACAGAAAAGCCTTTGTCCTGAGAGTAAAAATCGTTCAGAAATATAAAAAACACACCCCATGGCACGGTGCCGGGAATCCCCTGGAGAAAAACCATTATGTTGGTTTTGATCTTGAAAAGATCCCTGTAGCTTGCCCAGTTGATTTTTCCCGTATAGACCTTGCCTTCCTCGATGAGGTGCTTGAGGCTGATCTCGGCAATGCCGCGGGGCGGCTCCTTAATCGTCAGCCAGTAGACGACGACCAGCACAAAATTTGGAAGCGCGATAATGATGAAGGGAAGGCGCCAGCCGTATTCGGGCCCGATAAACCCGGCAATAAGCTGGCCGATCGCGATACCGAGGCCTTCAGCGAGGCCGAGATACGCTGCGGCGATGGCTCTGCTGTCGTGGGAAAAGTAGTCGCCTACGAAGGAAAACGTCAGCGGTATGGCTCCGCCTATGCCGATGCCGGTCAGCGCCCGGAGCCAGAAAAGCTGCGTATAATTTTGCGCGAATCCCGTCAGGAGGCAGGGAAGCTCTCCGATGATAATTGTTATGATAAAGAGCTTTTTGCGCGACACCAGGTCGGTGAGGTAGCCGATGCCAAGCGTTACCAGCGCGCCGAGTATCCAGAATACGAAGGATATGTTGCCGCCAAGCATCACGTCGCGCTGTACGTCGGTAAAGTTGAAATCGCGCGCGATCTGCGTCAGGTTAGGCGCCATGAGGTTCTGATCGGCGAAAAGAAACAAATTCATCAGTGATAACAGTATCAGCGCGTAAAGCTCCTTGCCGCGGAACGCGGATTTCTTTCCCATGTGGCGTCCTCCTTTCTATTAGCGTAAAACTCTTTCTGATTTTGAGCAAAATTGCAAGTAAAATAACATGAACATGAAAATGAACGCAAAAGTTGTGCGGATGTCGCGCCAATTATTTCACACACGGTTACGTGAATGCGCAACGTCTCGGTCGTAAAATGCTTGCCGTGCATATGTGTTGCCGTGTGTAATAGATATCGGTACACAAAGGAGCGTGTGATGAGAAAAATAGTTCAGTACGAATCGGATGATTTTACGGCCGACAAAGTGCGCGAGTTGAAGCGCGGCAAAAAGATATTCGTGGTGTTTTCAACATTTGGCGAGCGGGAGGCCGAACTCATCCATCAGAAGATATCGCTGTTACGCCGCGAGGCGGGCGACATTATCGACCGGATACTGCTGTCCCACCGCAGAGCGGGAGCCGTACCGGAGCTTACGGAGGAAAAGGCGAAGGCTGCATGGGCAGATACCGATGTGGTTATCTGTAATTCGTTGCCGGTGCCGGATATGGGCGATGAAAAGGGCAAGGGGGCGGATATGCGCCGCTGCCTGTATCATATAAACACGCGGCGTGCGAAAGGCATATCCGACAAAGACATCGTCGTCGTATTTCTGGATGCAGATGTCGCGCCGGCCCATTTCGGCGCGCATTTTGTGCGCGGCCTCGCGGGAGCGGTGCTTCACGGCCATGATTTCGCGAAGGCGGGTTTCTGGCGAGCGATGGGGCGCGTAAAAAAATATGTTGCGCAGCCGTTGTTTTCGGTGGTGCGGCATCATGCGCTGGAAAACCTCGCGGATTTTTCGTATCCGCTCTCCGGCGAGGTCGCCGGAACATTGAGCTTTTTCAACCGCGTACACTTCTGGCAAATGTATGGCGTGGAAACGGGCATCAATAT
>DHPI01000043.1:11061-14818 GCA_002407865.1 Spirochaetia bacterium UBA5368 | reverse complement strand
GGCGTGGAAACGGGCATCAATATCGAGTCGGTGATTGAAAATTTCAGCATCGCTGACGTCAATCTCGGTCTTTATGACCACGAACATCATAACGATGTCGCGATACAGCGGATGGCGTTCGGCATAATGCGCACATACATAACGCAGCTTCGTGACTATGGCATAATCGAACTGAAAGAGGGTGCGGCGATCAGCGATATATTCAGGGCGTCGTTTATCGACACAAACGGCGAACGATCGAGTATGGAGTTTGATCTGCGGGAGAATAAATACGCTCCCCTGCGCGATATTTTATAAAAAGTGAAGGCGCGTGTTTCGCGCCTTCAGCGATGTGCGTCGACGTGAAAAAAATTATCCGGCTTTGCCAATTTTCTGGAGTTCCATTTCACGCAGTTCTTTTCTCAGAATCTTTCCCACGCCGCTCTTTGGCAGCTCTTTAATGAATTCAATCTGGGTCGGGACCTTGTATTTCGCGAGTTTTTCCTTACAGTAATCGATGACCTCCTGCGATGTCATCTGCTCTCCCGGTTTGAGCACGACGAACGCCTTCACGGTTTCGCCGCGGTATTGGTCGGGAACGCCGATTGCGCATGCCTCGAGAATTTTCGGATGCTCGAAGAGCACTTCGTCGATGTCACGCGGATAGATGTTGTACCCGCCGGCGATAATCATGTCCTTTTTGCGGTCGACTATGGAAAGATATCCGTCTTCGTCGTACTTGCCGATATCCCCGGTAAACAGCCATCCATCGCGCAGCGTCTTCGCCGTTTCATCGGCCATCTTGTAATATCCTATCATTACCTGCGGTCCGCGAACAATGAGCTCGCCCGGTTCTCCGATTGGCATTTCCCGCGTGCCCTCGTCGAGATCGACGATCTTGATTTCGGTATCGGCGATGGGCAATCCGATCGAACCCGCTTTTGTCTTTCCGCCCCACGGGTTGATTGTGACAACGGGCGACGTCTCGGAAAGGCCGTACCCCTCGCATATCTGTGAACCCGTTTTCTTCTCGAAATCCTTGATTACCTCAACGGGAAGCGGCGCCGCGCCGGAGAAGCATCCCTTGATCGAAGAAATATCGTATTTATCGATATCCGGATGATTCAGAAGGCCGACATATATCGTTGGAACCGCAGGGTAAAATGTTACCTTGTGCTTCTGAATCGCTTCGAGGATTGCGACAGGTTCGGGGCGTGGAATAAGCACATCGGCGCCGGCCATCCAGACGATAAAATTCATTACACAGGTAAGCCCGAATGAATGGAAAAATGGCAATACGCCAAGCCCTGTCATATCGCCCCTTGTAAAATCAGGGAACCATGCCATGATCTGTTGCACGTTCGAAGCGAGATTTTTGTGCGTCAGCATGACCCCTTTGCTGAGGCCTGTCGTCCCGCCGGTGTATTGCAGCGACGCGAGGCTTTCGAAATCCACTTTGATGTTGGGATTTTTCGCCGGATATTTTTTTATACAATTCATCCATTCGTATACGTTTTCCGTTGGCGGAATTTCACGGTGCTTGTCCTTGGCCACCAGCGGAAGAAGCTGTTTTTTCGGGAAACCGAGGTGATCGCGTATATGGGCGACGACAATCTGCTTTATTTGTGTTTTCGGCCTGAGCGCGATCATCCGGGGCGCGAGAAGATCGAGCGTGACAAGCACTATTGACTCTGAATTATTGAACTGGTATTCGAGCTCCGAATCAGTGTAGAGCGGATTATTCATCACGACAACGGCCCCGGCGCGCCATGCACCGTATGTTGCGATCACGAGTTGAGGCATATTCGGCATCAGCATCGCGACCTTATCGCCGGGTTTTACGCCCATATCTATAAGCGCGTTCGCGAAGCTGTTTACCATGTCATCAAGCTTTTTGTACGTTATTTTTGCATCCAGAAAAATCAGCGCATTGTTATCGGGGAAGTCTTTCACGCTTTTTTCCAGAGCTTCGGTAATGGTAATTTTCTCATACGTCAATGTATCGGGTATGCCTTTGGCGTATGATTTCAGCCATATCTTCTCCATGAAAAAATCCTCCTCTTTTTGTGTTTATATCCCGGAAGCATCCCGTTCAGGATATTATAATAATGAACATAGTCAAGAAAATATTGTAAAATAACAAAAATATATATACGGATAATAGTGGCTGAGTAATATATAAAATATATTCTATGAAAAAACATCCTCGACTGTCGCTCTATTTCGCAGTGGCTGGCATTGTGGTTTGGCCTAAAGATACAGGCAGTATTACTGCTTGACAGGCGTGCCGTCCGGGCGTAACGCATATAATCGAAAGGGTGTGCAAAATACTCGGAGGGCATGTGTTGTCTGCGAATAGCGAATTGGGGTCAGCATGAGTAGACTGATGGAGATGGCGGGGGATAAAGTGCATTCGCGCGATATCAGTATCAGCACATATCCCGCGGATAACGATTGTGTCGTTGTTGAAGGTGTTTTGCTGGAAAAACGGCTGAAGGAATACTATCTGCTTACGGGCGAAAAAAAACCGGCGAACGTGCTGCATCATATGGTGCTGCGAATGCTTCTTGAAGGCCCCACGCTGATAATTCGCGAGGTCGAGGTGGAGATGCCGGGCGTGCCGCGCGATGCATGTCTCGAAATGCGCGAGAGCCTCGCACCGATTGTTGGCCTGTCGATTACATCGGGATTCACCGGCACGGTGCGGCGGCTGGTCGGCGGCGTGAAAGGATGCTTTCACCTCACGTCGCTGCTGCTCGCTATGGCGCCGGCGGCAGTGCAGGGATACTGGTCCAACAGGGCGAGCAAGCCGACGTTCGGCGAATCAAAGAGCCCTGAACGATTGAAGCAGCTTCCGTTGAATACCTGTTATGTGTGGCGCGAAGACGGCCCGCTTGTCGAAAAAATTAAAAAGGAATTCGACTTGCTGTGATACGATGAAAGTCGCGCTTGTTATTCCTCCCGTAAAAGATCCGTACTTCACCCCGGTTGTGTGCGGGTACGTCATTCTATCCCTGGAATGACTGTACGACCGATGAGTTGATCACAATCTTCATAACCGCACGAAAAATCAATGCAATGAAGCAGTATCCATAAAACCGCCAAAATTGTACTACATAATAATGTATGTGCTGATATATCTGATTATATCATTATAAAGAAGTATGTACTATGCAAATTTGTGTTTTTCAGTTTTATTGCATATTTATCCTTGACATAAATATCAAATGTTCATGCGATAAGCCCTGAATAACATGCAGAAATATATTATAGCTTACTAAGGAGTCGCGGATGGATACAATAACCCTTACCATTGATGGTAGAGAGGTTATAGGGAAAAAAGGTCAGACCATTCTCGAGGTTGCTCGTGACAATGGTATTGATATCCCGTACCTCTGCTATCATCCCAAAGTCAGTAAAACGGGTGCGTGCAGAATATGTATTGTAAAAATCAATGACCAAATGTTAAAAACCTCGTGCACTGAACCGGCTGCAAACGGCATGAAGGTGGACACAGAAGATGCCGATGTCGTCGTTTTGCGCAAGGAAATACTCAGCTTTTTACTGGCGGAAGGCGATCACAACTGCCTTTATTGCGACGCGAACGGCGATTGCGAATTGCAGGCCCTCTGCTATCGCTATGGCGTTGAACAGCCCTATGCGGAATATCCAAAAAATAAAAGGACTGTCGATTATACATCCAGCCAGGGGTTAAAAAGAAATGAGAACCGTTGTATACTCTGCGGCCGTTGCGTCAAGGCATGCGGCGAAATTCAGG
>DHPI01000043.1:10548-10916 GCA_002407865.1 Spirochaetia bacterium UBA5368 | reverse complement strand
GGAACTTTGCCGGCAGGGGCAGCAACGCGCATCTTACGGCGGATATGTTCGAAAAGATAGGGGATTCCAGCTGTGTGCAGTGCGGAACATGCGTTCAGCTTTGTCCGACCGGTGCGCTGACCTATCAGAATGTCCTTGGCAGGGGAATGGCGTGGGAATTGAAGAAAGAATCGAGCATCTGTATCTATTGCGGTGTCGGATGCAAGATAGACTTCTATACCAATAAAGAAGGCAAGCTTGTCAAGGCGCTTGGCAATGATGAGGGTCCCAACAGGGGGCATCTGTGCGTAAAAGGCCGATTCGGTTTCGATTTCGTACAGGGCGATAAGCGAATCACCTCGCCTCTCATCAAGAAGAACGGCAAGTTC
>DHPI01000043.1:10232-10417 GCA_002407865.1 Spirochaetia bacterium UBA5368 | reverse complement strand
CATCAAGAAGAACGGCAAGTTCGAAGAGGCGACATGGGACGAAGCGCTTGACCTCGTTGCTTCCAAATTAGGTGAAATAAAAAAGAACAACGGCCCGGATTCGATAATGGCCTTTTCTTCGGCGAAATGCACAAACGAAGAAAACTATTTAATGCAAAAACTTATGCGCGCGGTGATCGGCACCA
>DHPI01000043.1:366-10111 GCA_002407865.1 Spirochaetia bacterium UBA5368 | reverse complement strand
TGCGCGCGGTGATCGGCACCAACAATGTCGACCACTGCGCCCGGCTTTGACACAGCTCAACCGTCGCCGGTCTGGCGGCAACAATGGGCTCAGGAGCAATGACGAATTCCATCAGGGAAACACCCCTGTCCGAGGCGTTTTTAGTTATAGGTTCGAACACCACTGAAAATCACCCTGTTATCGGCTCAATGATAAAACGGGAAGTGATAAACAGGGGTAAAAAGCTTGTCGTGGTCGATCCGAGGAAGATTGAGCTGGCGAAATACGCGGATGTCTTTCTCCAGATCAAACCCGGCACAAATGTCGCGATTCTCAACGGATTAATGCATGTGATACTCAAGGAAAACCTTTTAGACGCTGAATACGTAAAAAACAGATGTGAAGGTTTTGAAGAGCTTTCGAAAGTCCTTGAGAAATATAATCCCGAATATGTGGCGAAAATATGCGGGCTTGACGATCCTTCAAAGATTGTCGAAGCCGCGCGGTTGCTTGCCGCTGCGAAACCCATGGCATTGTATTATTGCATGGGGATTACGCAGTTTAAATCGGGCGTTAATGGCGTTAAAAGCTGCGCAAATCTTCAGATGTTGCTTGGCAATCTCGGCGTTGCGGGCGGCGGCGTGAATCCGCTCCGCGGACAGAGCAATGTGCAGGGCGCATGCGATATGGGCGCGCTGAACGCAGTGTATCCCGCCTATCAGCCGGTTGCAAATGAAGACAATAAGAAGAAATTCGCGCAGGCATGGAACGCGACCGCGGAACTTTCCTTAAAGCCCGGACTGACAATCGTTGAATCCCTGAACGCGGCGGTTCATGGCGATCTCAAGGGATTGTATGTGTTCGGTGAAAATCCGGTAATGTCCGATCCGAATCAGCACCATGTCATTGAAGCGCTCGAGAAGCTTGATTTTGTCGTAGTTCAGGATATCGTGATGACCGAAACGGCGCAGTATGCCGATGTTGTGCTGCCGGGGTATGCGTTCCTGGAAAAAGAAGGCTCCGTGAGCAATACCGAGCGCAGGGTTCAGTTGATGCACCGCGTTGTAAAGGCTCATGAAAACTGCCGGGAAGACTGGTGGATTCTTATGCAGATTGCCAACAGGATGGGTGCGAGCTGGAACTACAATTGCGCCGAGGAAATCTTCGAGGAAGTGCGGAAGGTAACGCCGTCGTACGCGGGGATCACCTATGCGCGTCTCGAAAAAGAACTCATTCAGTGGCCGTGTCCTACGGTAGACCATCCCGGAACGCAGTTCCTACATAAGGATAAATTTTCCCGCGGTCTCGGGCTGCTTTCCGCGATTGAATTCACTCCACCGGCCGAAGATGTCGATCCGGAATATCCGGTGATTCTTACAACGGGGCGGTTGCTCGAGCATTTCCACACGGGTACTATGACTCGCAATTCCCGCATACTTAACGAGATAGTCGCGGAAGGTTATGTTGAAATCAATCCGAATGACGCGAGTAATTTTAACATAGCTGATGGTGAGACGGTTTCGGTATCGACACGGCGGGGAAGCATTCGAATAAAAGCCAAAATATCGGATCGTCCGAAAGACAATGTCGTTTTTATCCCCTTCCATTTTTGCGAGGCTGCCGCGAACAAGCTGACAATTGACGCCCTGGATCCGACGTGCAAGATTCCGGAGTACAAGGTCTGCGCCTGCAAAATTGAGAAAATTAATGCGTAAGGGAGGCAAAAATGACATCGATTGATATTAAGAAAACGATTGATACGTGGGGAAATAATAAAGAGCATTTAATGCTCATTCTCCGCGATCTTGAAAGCCAGTCGGGCAAAAATGTGCTTGATACCGAAACGCTGAAAGTGGTCGCCGAGGAGATGGTTATCCCGCAAAGCGCGGTTGCCGGATTCATCGATTTCTATACCATGTTCAAAACAAAGCCCCGGGCCAAGTTTCTGATCAGGGTATGCAAATCGGGCCCATGCCATGTGATGGGTTCAGCAACAATATTTGATGCGATTAAGAAACACCTCGGCATCGACGTTGGTGAAGCTACTGCCGACGGGCTATTTTATCTGGAGAAGTGCGAGTGTCTGGGCGTTTGTTCGGTTGCGCCTGCCATGATGATAAACTATGACATTCATGGCAATCTCACTGAAACGCGCATCAAGGAAATATTCGATTCGTACCGAAAAAAAGAAGCTGTTTTCGGCGAATCATGCGGCCCCGAGGTTGAGGGGAAAGCATGCGTGATCGATGAAGAGGGACAAACAAAGCGTCTTCTTGAAAATGTCGGGAAAGTGGACCCGCTGAAAATTGATTCGTTCGTGAGCCTCGGCGGCTACGCCGCGCTGAAAAAAGCGCTGTCGATGAAACCGTCGGAAATCATTGATGTTGTCAAGGATTCCGGGTTGCGCGGCCGCGGCGGTGCGGGTTTCCCTGCCGGGATGAAATGGTCGTTTGTGACAAAGGGTCCCATGCAAAAGTATGTAATATGCAACGCCGACGAAGGTGAGCCTGGAACGTTCAAAGACAGGATCATCATGGAGGAAAATCCGCATCTGCTTATCGAGGGCATGGCTATTTGCGGATACGCGATTGACGCATCTATCGGCTATATTTACATACGCGGTGAGTACCGTCGTTCGATTGAGCGGCTTCAGCGTGCGATCGATCAGGCCCGCGAAAAGGGATATCTCGGTAAAAATATATTCGGATCCGGATTCAGCTACGACGTATTCATAAAAGAAGGCGGCGGAGCGTATGTGTGCGGTGAAGAAACATCGCTTATCAACTCTATGGAAGGCAAGCGCGGATATCCACGTTTTAAACCCCCGTTTCCCGGCGGAGCGGGATTTAATAATCTGCCGTCCAATGTAAATAATGTGGAAACGCTCATGTCGGTTCCGATGATAATCAATCAGGGCGCCGAATGGTATAAATCGGCAGGCCCGACAAATTGTTCCGGCACCAAACTGTATTGCCTTTCAGGGAAGATGAACCGTACGGGGCTTATCGAAATGCCGATGGGCACCACGCTTCGCCAGATTATCGATGTATACGGGAAGGGGATGGCCGGCGGGAAGAAATTCAAATTCGCGCAGGTCGGCGGTTCCGCGGGCGGTATCCTGGGCGAAGACCTGTTTGACCTTCCGCTGGATATTGACCAGCCCCTTAAAAAGGGCGTTACGCTGGGTTCGGGCGTTGTGCTTGTATGCGATGAAAGCACGTGCGCGGTTGATTTTCTGCTGCAGATATTGAGTTTCTTCGAGCACGAATCGTGCGGGCAATGCGTCCCATGCCGGGTCGGCACCTCGCATTTGCATGCGCTCGTTAAGAAATTCGCGATGCGTACGGCGCAGTTGTCCGATATCGATTTGATGGTCGAAAAAGCGACTGTCATGAAAAAGGCGTCACTGTGCGCGCTCGGGCAATCGCCGATAATGCCGATAACGACGATGTTGAAATATTTCCGGAGTGAATTTGAACAGCATTGTGATCCGAAATATTCCTGCGCGGCGTGTGATACGTCATTGCGTAAATACTATTCCTCATCAAGTCATTGAGTGAATATTGATTATAGGTACGGTATATAACGCCATGCCAAATGTTTTTTTGGCATGGCGGTTATATAAATAAGGATTATTACGTTTAATATTTATCAAACATTTTAGGGGAGGTTGTTATGGCGTTTAAAGCTCCAGCACAGATTGCAGAATCATTTAACGGCGTTGGAAAAGCTAAGGGATCCCTGCCGATCATGAAAATGATTATTCTCGGGATTCTTGCCGGTGCGTACATTGGTTTCGGCGCCGAGCTTTCTACAATGGTTCTCACAGGCCCGGGAGCCACACTGGGCCTGGGCATGTCAAAGCTTTTCGGTGGGGCGGTGTTTAGCGTTGGACTCATGCTGGTTGTTATAGGCGGAGCGGAACTGTTCACCGGCAATAACCTGATGACAATCGGCGTCGCAAACGGCGATGTTAAGTTTTTGGCGCTTTTGAAGAACTGGGGTGTTGTTTATCTTGCGAACTTAATCGGTTCTGTGTTGCTGGTATACATCATGTATAAATCCAATCTCTGGCAAACTGGTGCGAAGATGGTTGATGGTGTATGCAGTGTTGATGGCGGCGGATGCGCGAATACGGCGCTCGGCATTGCCATAGGAAAAGTTAATCTCTCATGGAGCGAGGCTTTCTATCGCGGCATCGGCTGTAACTGGCTTGTATGCCTTGCCGTTTGGCTTGCAGCTTCATCGGAGGAAATCAGCGGTAAAATATGGGGCATCTTTTTCCCGATCATGGCATTCGTTGCCTCGGGATTCGAGCACTGTGTTGCCAACATGTATTTCATCCCCATGGGTATTTTCCTGAAGGCCGATCCTGTAATGGTAGATCAGGTCGCGAGTTTTGGCGCGAAAGCCGATGCGTTGACATGGGGCGGTTTTGCGGTCAACAACCTGGTTCCAGTAACGTTGGGAAATATAGTGGGCGGCGCCGTTTTCGTTGGGCTTGCCTATTATTTTGCATACGTTAGAAAGGGCAAAAACGCATAATTCGAAATTAAAATTGCAAATAAAAAAGGAGTGCATTAGCACTCCTTTTTTATTTGCTACGCGTCCGGCGGTTTGTACATCTCGCCTTTGTCGATTTGGCAAAATTTACTTATTTTCTTATAAAAAATTGTTGACACAGAGAAAACTTTATTTTTATGGTTTGTGGTCTAAAAGTAGTCTTATATAAGTTTATATACTAAACATCGCAGAAATATAGAGCATGCCGTAAGGTAAGAGATGTTTGGTTCTTTCACATGTGAGAAACGAAGGCCTTCATAACGCGATTTCCGGATTGATGGGAAGTGCGCAGTTATATATGGTAGATTCTCCTGGCCTCTACTTCGTTTCATGAAGCAAATAATAGTTTAGATTCTCTTCCATTTTTTAGAAATAGTCGATAGGTGCGCGGTAAAGGCATGTCGAATATTTTGATGTATTATATTAATATATAATATTGTAAGACATATTATAACCATAATACAATATTATTGCTATTACAAAAATATGTGTATGCGAGGAAATATGGGAAAAAATCTTGTAACGATTGTAACAGCTTCAGTTGCAAAGTATCGCAAGAACAAAGCTCTCCTCCTGGACATTATACGGGACGTCCAGTCCGAGCTCGGGTGTGTATCCGATGAGGCTATTGTACAGATTGCAAAGTCACTGGGGATTTCCAGGGTGGATGTGGAGGGCGTGGTGACGTTCTACCACTTCTTTTCGAAGAATCCGGTGGGAAAATATTCAGTGTATCTGAACAACAGCGTTACGGCGCAGATGAACGGGCGTGCCGCTGTGGCGAAGGCTTTTTCAAATGCGGCGGGATGTGCGTTCGGCAAGACGACAGGTGACGGCGTTATCGGGCTTTTCGATACGTCGTGTATCGGTATGAACGACCAGGAACCGGCAGCCATTATCAATGGTGTGGTTTTTACGAAATTAACCGCTGACAGGGCGAAAACTATTGTCGCTGACATGAAGGCGGGCAGGGCTGTTCAGGATATGGTGCAAGAATATGGTGACGGCGCGAACCAGTCGGCGCTCATCAAGGCAATGGTGAGCAATAACATCCAGAGAAGAGGGCCTGTTCTTTTCGCGCCCTTTGAAGCAGGTTCCGCTATAAAAGCGGCTGTTGAGAAAAAACCTGAAGACGTTATCGAAGAAATCAAGATATCCAATCTCCGCGGACGGGGCGGGGCGGGGTTTCCGACCGGTATGAAATGGGACTTCTGCCGTAAGGCCGAAGGTAAAAAACACTATGTTGTCTGTAACGCCGACGAGGGAGAGCCCGGAACATTCAAGGACAGGGTTATTCTTACCGAGATACCGCAGATGCTGTTTGAAGGCATGGCCGTTGGCGGGTATGCGGTTGGTGCGGAAGAAGGAATCCTGTACCTCCGCGCCGAATATATGTATCTCAAAAAATATCTCGAAGACGTACTCGAGAAAATGAGAAAAAATAAAATCCTTGGCAAAAATATCGCCGGCAAAAAGGGCTTCAATTTTGATATCCGTATCCAGATGGGCGCGGGTGCGTATGTGTGCGGCGAAGAATCGGCTCTGATTGAATCGGCTGAAGGTAAAAGGGGCGAGCCCAGAAATCGTCCGCCGTTCCCGGTACAGAGCGGCTACCTTGGATATCCTACGACTGTGAATAACGTTGAAACATTTTGTGCGGCATCCAGAATAATGCGTGAAGGCGGAAAGTGGTTCAAGGCGATGGGAACCGCGCAGTCGGCCGGAACAAAGCTGCTCAGTGTTTCCGGCGATTGCAAAAAGCCCGGCATCTACGAAATTGAATTTGGTACAACCGTACAGACGCTTCTTGAAATGGTTGAGGGGCGCACCGCGAAAGCAATTCAGATAGGCGGTCCTTCCGGCACTTGTGTCGGCAAGAACGATTTTGGAAAGCGCATCTGCTATGATGATCTTGCGACGGGTGGTTCGATGATCGTTATCGGCCCTGATCGCGACGTGCTTGAAATTGTTAAAAATTTTATGGAGTTTTTCGTGGAAGAGTCGTGCGGCTGGTGCGTACCCTGCAGGGCCGGCAATCAGATTTTGCTGAACAAGCTTGAAAAGATTATGGAAGGGCACGGCGCTGAAAGCGATCTTGCGGACCTTGAGTCGTGGTGCAAAATAGTCAAGTCAATGAGCCGCTGCGGCCTTGGGCAGACATCTCCGAACCCAATCGCCACAACGTTGAAAAATTTCAGGGACGTGTATGAGGCGAAAATACGGAAGGGTGTTGATTTTGTACCGCAGTTTAATCTGGCGTCCGCCGTTGAAGAATCGTGCAAAGCAGCGGGAAGAAAACCAAATTTACACGGGGAACACTAATTATGAAGGAAATAAAATTTACAATTGATGGAAAAGAATGCAAGGGGAAAAACGGCCAGACCATCGTTGAGGCCGCAAAGGATAACGGCGTCTATATCCCCACACTTTGCCATTTTGAAGGCTTAAAGCCGGCAGGGACCTGCCGAATATGCACGGTGAAGGTCGGGGGGCGCAATATGGCCGCATGTACAACACCGATTACCGAAGGTATGATGGTTGAAAACAATATCCTGGAGCTGGAGGATATGCGCAAAGCGATCATCGAGATGCTGTTCGTCGAAGGTAATCATATGTGTCCCACATGCGAAAAGAGCGGCAATTGCGAGCTCCAGGCCCTTGCATACAGATATGGCATGATGGCGCCAAGATTCCCGTACATGTGGCCGATTCGTCAGGTAGATGCGACGATACCGAAGATTTATCTGGATAGGAACCGCTGCGTTCAGTGCCTCCGCTGCGTTCGTGGCATAACGACAAAAGACGGACGGCATATTTTCGGTCTTATCAATCGCGGCGGGAAAACCATGATTCATGTTGATGATGAACTTGCCGCTGATATTACGGAACGTCAGGCTGCGAAGGCAATGGAAATGTGCCCGGTTGGCGCAATACTCAAGAAAGAAGTCGGTTTTGTGGTTCCTATCGGCAAGCGAAAATTTGATACAAAGCCGATCGGCAGTGAAATCCAGAAATAATCGGCGTATGGGCGTATGGTGAGATAGTATCAAAGAAATCTCAGGGTTTTGAAATAGTACGGAGGAAAAATATGAGCAAACCGGTAGTAGCCACAGCATCTCTTGCGGGCTGTTTTGGGTGTCACATGTCTCTGCTGGACATTGATGATAGGATATTGACGCTTATCGATCTCGTTGAATTCAATAAATCGCCGATAGATGATATCAAGACATTTACGAAACAGTGTGATATTGGAATTATCGAAGGCGGATGCTGCAATAGTGAAAATGTCGAAAATCTTCGGAATTTCCGAAAAAACTGCAAGATATTGATTTCTCTCGGTGAGTGCGCCATCATGGGAGGTCTTCCCGCGATGCGGAATGGCATTCCGATCAAAGATTGCCTGGAAGAAGCGTACCTGAATTCTCCGACGGTTGATGATAAAATCATCCCGAACGATGACGAGCTCCCCATGATTCTCGACAGGGTGTACCCCTGCCATGAAATAGTTAAAATTGATTACTTTTTGCCCGGATGCCCTCCGCGTGCGGATCTTATATGGCAGGCTCTGGTGGCGCTCCTCGAAGGCAAACCGTTGGATTTGCCGTACGAAGTAGTTAAGTTTGATTAATAGGGAGAATTACTATGGCACGAAAAATAACGATAGAACCGGTGACCCGGGTTGAGGGTCATGGGAAGGTAACAATTCAGATAGATGATCAGGGCAATGTGGCCGATTCAAGGTTTCATATTGTCGAGTTTCGCGGATTCGAGCGTTTTGTCCAGGGACGTCCCTACTGGGAAGCGCCGGTGCTTGTACAGAGGCTCTGTGGCATCTGCCCCGTGAGCCATCATCTCGCCGCCGCCAAGGCGATGGACGTCATCGTGGGCGCCGGCACGGGGGACGGGCTTACGCCGACAGGTGAAAAGATGCGCCGCATTATGCACTATGGACAAATGTTCCAGTCGCATTCACTGCATTTCTTTCACCTTGTTTCACCCGACCTTTTGTTCGGTATCGATGCCGATCCCGCAATACGCAATGTTATCGGTGTCGCGTTAAAACATAAAGACCTCGCGGTTCAGGGCGTCATGATGAGAAAGTTCGGCCAGGAGCTGATACTCGCGACTGCCGGCAAGAAAATTCACGGCACTGGTGCGATACCGGGCGGTATCAACAAATGCATGAGCAAAGAAGAGCGCGATTCATTCCTGAAAGGCGCCGATCCTATGAACATTGACAAGATGATCGACTGGGCTCAAGGCGCCGTCGATTTTTTCAAGGATTATCACAAGAAGAACAGGGAGTTTATCGACAATTTTGCAGTATTCCCGTCAAGCCATCTGAGCCTCGTACGGAAAGACGGCGCGCTCGATTTCTATCATGGCGTTTTGCGCGCGGTTGATGCCGATGGAAAAAAGATACTGAACGATGTCGATTATCAGGATTATCTCACACATGTCGGTGAAGAAGTGAAATCCTGGAGCTATATGAAGTTCCCGTACCTCAAATCGATCGGAAAAAAAGACGGCTGGTACACGGTAGGACCGCTTGCGCGGCTCAATACGTGCGATTTCATTCCTTCACCGAAGGCGCAAAAGGAATTCGAGATCTACAGGGCATATACGAATGGGAAGCCGAACAACATGTCAATGCACATGCACTGGGCGAGATTAATTGAGATTCTGCATGCGGCCGAGGCGCTGAAAGAACTCCTCAACGATCCGGATATCCTGAAAGATAATCTTGTCGTGAAGGGCAAGAAGAAATCAGAGGGCGTTGGTCTTGTCGAGGCGCCGCGCGGCACTCTGTTTCATCATTATAGAATCAATGAACATGATCAGATTGTAATGGCGAACCTGATTGTCTCGACGACAAACAATAATGAGCCAATGAACAGGGCGGTCAACTTCGTGGCAAAGAGCAACATGAACGGACAGAAGGAAATTACCGAGGGGATGATGAACGCCGTCGAAGTTGCCATACGCTGCTATGACCCGTGTCTGAGCTGTGCAACGCATGCGCTTGGCAAGATGCCTCTCGAAATATCGATTGTTGATGGCGGCGGAAGTCTGCTTGACGTAAAGAGGAAGTAACATTGTCAGATTCACGTGTTCTTGTATACGGCTACGGCAATCCCGGCAGGCAGGATGACGGTCTGGGAGTCGAGTTTGTTACGATGGTTGAAAACGAGAATTACACGCG
>DHPI01000043.1:0-254 GCA_002407865.1 Spirochaetia bacterium UBA5368 | reverse complement strand
GTGAAAACGAGAATTACACGCGTGTCGACTGTGACAGTAATTATCAGCTCAATGTCGAGGATGCCCTTACCGTATCTCGATACGATACGGTGATTTTTGTCGATGCGTCGCTTAACGCGCGCGCGCCTTTTGAATTTTTGTCAATTCAACCGTCGAATGAAATATCGTTTACCACTCATGCAATGTCAGCGCAATCGGTGCTGGCATTGTGTGAGGAATTATACGGAAAGCGGCCGGCGGCATACATGCTTGGC
>DHPI01000032.1:3057-5362 GCA_002407865.1 Spirochaetia bacterium UBA5368 | reverse complement strand
CTCCTGCGCCACGGCGTCAAGGCCCGTCGACGGCTCGTCCAGAATCAGGATTTCAGGTTTTATCGCAAGCGCCCGCGCAATGAGCACGCGCTGTTTCTGGCCGCCAGACAGCGAGCCGAAGTGCGTGTCCCCATGCTCTGACATTTCAACTTTTTGCAGGGATTCATCGATCATGGCGCGGTCGGCGGGGGAGAGCCGCTCGATAATACCCTTCCGCGCGTACCGCGACATCGCCACCACGTTTGCGGCGGTTACAGGGAAACGCGGGTCGTACTGCATGTTCTGCGGCAGGTAGCCGATCGCGCCGGAACGGTACAGCTTTTCGGGGGACATGCCCAGCACTTCGATATTGCCGCGGTACGGCGCGACAAATCCCATGATTGCCTTCAGCAGCGTGCTTTTGCCGCTGCCGTTGGGGCCGACAATAGAAACGATTTCCCTCTTCTTTACGGTGAGGGTGATATCCTCAAGAATCGGCGCGCCATTGTACCGCACCCACACATCCCTCATAGAAACGGCAACGTTATCCATCTTTATATTCCCTGTGGCACGGCGGCATGAAAACCATGCCCCCCGGATTCGTTTTCAGCTAAACGGGCAATCTATCTCTTCAGCGCCTGCGACAGCAATTCCGCGTTATGCATCATCATCTTTATATAGCTCGATTTTTCATCAATAGCCGGATTGCCGATGGTATCAAGCCCGACGACCCCGGCGCCAATCTCGGCGGCCAGCGCGTCGGCCTCCCTGTTGCGGATGTTGAATTCAACAACCACGACTTTGACGCCGCGGCTCCTCGCTTTTTCGACCAGTTCCTTGAATTCGCGGACCGACGGCGTATCGCCGTGCCCCTTCTGTATGGTGCCCGCAATTTCGAGCCCGCACTCCGCCGCCAGATAGTCCCAGGCCGGGTGCCACTGTATAAACCGGCGGTTCTTCACGCCCCCAAAAAGCCGCTTCATCGCGCCATCAAGGGCGGCCAGCTCTTTTTCGTACGCGGCTGCATTCTCCGAATAGACACGCGCGCCGTCCGGATCAATCCCGGCTAAATACGCGGCCGCGGCGCGCGCTATTGTGGCCGCGCCTCCGGCGGAAAGCCATATGTGCGGATTCACCTCGTGATCGTGCGCTGCATGATGGTCGCGCGCGTGCGCGTTGTCATTGTCCCGTTGCAGGTACATGGCACTCGCCTTTTCGTTGAGGTACAGGGCGGCCCAGCCGTCGAAACCGGGATTCACGCCAATATACATGTCGGCCTGCTGGATCTTTTTTATTATCGATGGAAGCATTTCAAAGGTATGAGGGTTCGCGCCCGCGGGTATAATGAAAAACACATCGGCGCGGTTCCCCGCGACGTTTTTAACAATGTCGCACACCGGGAATATTGAGCACGCGATAATACGCCCCTTTTTCAAAGGAGCGCCGCTGTCTTTGCACGCGACAAACACCGCGACACACAGCAGCGCGGGCAGAAGCTTTTTCGACATTTCCGGCACTCTCCGCAAATAAACTTGCTTGAGACACTGTACGCAGAAACCATAACCATAGAATGGTCAAGCGATTAATCAAACACTATTCGGGTATTCCACAATACCGGCGCTGGTGCGCATATTACAGTGACATCATTTGCGCTTTACAATACAGCGCCCGTCGTGGTACACTCCTCCTCTGATTGGATACTGTACTATTTTGTCCGTGTACACGGAGAAACTCATGGGACTTGCTTCTTTTCTCGCGGGAACAATAATAATTTCGATGTCGGGCGTCATGGCGCCCGGCCCCATGACCGCGGCGACGCTCGGCAGGGGCGGACGCGATCCGCGCGCCGGGGCATATATCGCGATAGGCCACGGAATCATTGAGTTTCCGCTGATGGTCGCGATATACTACGGTATCGGGGCCGTTCCGGCGCTGCCCGCGCTACGCACATCAATCATGATCGCGGGGGGTCTTTTTCTCCTCTACATGGCCTTCGGGATGTTCACCAATTTGCGTGCCGACTCGATAAAAACATCGGCCACGGGGTCATCCATCGTGGCGGGAATTCTTTTGAGCGCGGGAAATCCATACTTTTTCATCTGGTGGATAACCCTCGGGGCGTCATTAATTTTCCAGGCAAAGACGTTCGGGACAGCCGGATGTATCGCGTTTGCCCTTTTGCACTGGATGTGCGATTTCGCGTGGAGCTCTTTTCTTTCTGTGGCATCGTACAGGGGGGCGCGCTTTTTCGGCCGCGTATTCCAGAAAATCCTTTTTTCCGCGTGCGGAGTTGCGCTTGTCTTCTTCGGCGGAAAATTTCTGTACG
>DHPI01000032.1:1626-2882 GCA_002407865.1 Spirochaetia bacterium UBA5368 | reverse complement strand
TTTTTTTTTTTTTTTTAACAAATTTTTTTTTTTTTTTTTTACGCCCGCCAGTGTAGTCTTTTGAAAAGCATTGTATCCCGAGCCACAACATCCGGATACAGCCGACCCGTCCGCGCCGCCACTGCCAGGTTCCGGAACCGCAAAGATCGCCATGACCCACGACCCATATCACTTGCAGGGAGGCATATCATGGCCTTTGATAGAATCTGGCATAAATCGTACGCGCCGGGCGTCCCGGCCGATGTCGACTTTGAAAAAATTACGCCGGGCGAGGCGCTTGTGCGCACAGCAAAGAAATATCCCCGCGTAACCGCGATTGTATTCATGGGAAAACGCATCACCTACGCCGGCCTCGACACGCTTGTCAACCGATTTGCGAGGGGATTGCGCAGCCTGGGCATACGCCGCGGCGACAAAATCGCGATGCTGCTGCCCAACATCCCGCAGATGATAATCGCGAACTATGCAGCCTTCAAAATAGGAGCCGTCCCTGTCATGAACAATCCCCTGTACACCGACAGGGAGCTCGCCTTCCAGCTTGCCGATTCCGACTCGAAAATGCTTATCACCCTCGACATTCTGGCGCGGCGCGCTGTGACATTGCAGGCCGGCACGAAAATCGAATCCATCATCGCCTGCCATATCAACGACTATCTGCCGTTCCCAAAAAAGCAACTCTTCCCCATCGTAAAAAAAAGCATGCATGCGGCGTTGCCGCCCGGCGTTCACGATTTCGCCCGCATCATCAGGGAGCACTCGCCGGAACCGCTGCCGGTCGACGCCGCGTGGGACGACCTCGGCGCGCTTATTTACACGGGCGGAACCACGGGAACCGGCAAGGGGGTGATGCTGACGCACGCAAACCTTTCATCCAACGTACAGCAATTCCGCGCCGCCGTGAAACCGTTTTTTGTCGAAGGCAGGGAAATCCTGCTGGGAGTATTTCCCATATTTCATTCCGCCGGATTCACCGCCATTCAGAACCATTCTGTCTGGATGGGATGGACAGTCATCCTCGTTCCGCGCCCCGAACCGGGCATACTTATCGAGCTTATAAAAAAATACCGGCCGACGATAATTCCCGGCGTCCCGACAATATTCACGGGCCTGCTGAACGCGCCGAAATTCAAATCGCTTAATCTTTCTTTCGTGAAGGGCTTTATTTCAGGCGCGGCGCCGCTCTCGGAAAAAACGATACGCGATCTGCACACGCTCACCGGCGCGACGATGTGCGAGGTTTACGGCATCACCGAAAC
>DHPI01000032.1:0-1528 GCA_002407865.1 Spirochaetia bacterium UBA5368 | reverse complement strand
AACCCTCGCCCGCTGCGACCGCCACGCCGTACGGCGGCACAATCAAGCCCGGCACCGTGGGCGTTCCGTTTCCGGGCACCGACATGAAGATAGTCGATCTCGATTCGGGCGAAAGGGAGCTGCCCCCCGGCGAACGCGGCGAGATCATCTTCAAGGGGCCGCAGGTGATGAAGGGGTACTACAAAAAGCCGGAGGAAACGGCGGAAGCGGTCAGAAACGGGTGGTTTTACACAGGCGACATCGGCATCATGGACGAGGAGGGATATCTTACCATTGTCGATAGAAAAAAAGACATGATCATCGCGGGCGGCTACAACATATATCCGAAGGAAATCGACGAAGCCCTCTACGCACACCCCGGCGTGCTGGAGGCATGCGCCATCGGAGTCGCCGACGCGTACCGCGGCGAGACGGTGAAGGCCTACGTGGTGCCGAAGCCGGGCGCATCTCTTACCGAAGACGAGCTTCGCGAGCACTGCAAAAAATATCTGGCCGCCTACAAAGTGCCGAAATCGATCGCGTTTATCGACGAGCTGCCGAAAAGCGCGGTGGGAAAAATCCTCAGGCGCGAGCTTCGGGAGCTCGACCGCAAACTTCGGGAACAAGAGCGCGCCTCGTAACCCGGCGGCCGGCGCTTACAGCGCGTACTCCATGATCAGCGGGGCATGGTCTGAAAAACGTTCGTCTTTGTAGATGCTTGCCGAGCGCACCTTCCCCTTCAGGCCGGGCGTTATCACCTGATAATCGATGCGCCATCCCACGTTCTTCGCCCACGCCTGTCCGCGGTTCGACCACCACGTGTACTGCTCCGCTTCGCCGCTCACTTCACGGAACGCGTCGATAAATCCCGCAGCGCCGAAGAGCTCGTCCATCCATGCGCGCTCTTCGGGGAGAAAACCGGAATTTTTCTGGTTACCCCGCCAGTTTTTAATATCGATGTTTTTGTGCGCGATGTTCCAGTCGCCGCAGATAATGTACTCGCGCCGCGTGCGCCGAAGCTCTTTCAGCTTCTCCATGAACCGGTCCATAAACCGGTATTTTATCGCCTGACGCTCTTCGCCGCTGGAGCCCGACGGCATATACAGCGACACCACGCTGAGGTTTCCGTAATCGGCCTGAAGGTAGCGGCCCTCTTTGTCGAGCTCGTCCCATCCGAGACCGTAGACCACGCCGTCCGGTTTCTTTCTGGAGTAGAGCGCCACCCCGCTGTATCCTTTTTTCTCCGCGTTGAGAAAATATGAATGATACCTTTCCGCCGCGAACATGCCGTTATTCGAATGCTCGTTTTGAAGGCGCGTTTCCTGCAGGCACACGACATCGGCGTCCTGCCCCGCCATCCAGGCAAAAAAACCCTTCGCCGACGCCGAGCGAAGGCCGTTGCAATTTAATGTGATTATTTTCATAGTCGAAGCATAGCGGCTACTGGAAAAACAGTAAACTATAAAAATACCCGGGCCAGGCAAAAACGATTGGCCCCCCTCAATCCCCCGGTGGGGGCTTCGCAGCAATATGACGCTGTCGCCACATG
>DHPI01000059.1:36740-44570 GCA_002407865.1 Spirochaetia bacterium UBA5368 | reverse complement strand
GTGTACACGGATATATCGATCCGTCTGCCCTTGATGGCGCTGCCAACGTCAAGCGCCATATACATCTTTCCATCGTATATAATAATCGACCCAAGCGGAATAAGCAACGGATCAACGGCGGCAACACCGATCCCGCACGCGTGCAGTTCGTGTAATCTAACCGACGCGGCTGCAATCCTGTCGCTCCAGTCCTTGCGTATCCTGACGCCATTTACGTGCACATACCCGGTATTGCAGCACGGCCCCGGACAGTATGCGGTCATATCACAGATCAGGCTCTCGTGCTGCCTGAACTCAAACCGCCCGGCTTCAAGCACATGCCGTAGAAAGACGTCACTTTCCATTTCCTGGCCCGGGTCCGAAGTCGGGTCCGAGTCCGAATCTGAATACACAACGGTCCCAATGCACAGAAGTACGCCTACCCATATCAACGCCACCATTTTTTTTGGATTCATTGCCGCCCTCATACGTACATCATATCCCCCACACGAACCATGGTCAGAATATTTTCGGGAAAGCCGCAAAAAACCCCGTAAAACGCCGCTTTTTTAATGAGACATAAAATAAATATTGACATTATCATATTCCGTATCTATGATCATTAACTGGCTTATAGTGTCTGCTTGTCGAATCCGAAAACACATATCTGGGGTGTCAAAATGACCTGGAACATTCTCACGTTTATATCGTGCCTCTTTATGCTGCTTGTTTTCCGGAGGTTCGACCGAACCAATCCGAAGATGATCAAGCTGAAGCGGTACTCATCGAAGATTTTCAATGATTTTAAAAAACTCGCCGATTCGGAAAGCAGACAGTTCAACGACGCAACCATAGAAATGGATCTCCTGATAAAAAAAGCGAACAGCCTCTCTGCGGGCATGCGCGAATCCATTGCCGACATCGAAAACAGGATCAAGGGCCTCGACATTGAAAAATCAAGCCTGAAGAAGGTCGAAGACGATCTCAAGGTAATATCGCAGGCCGCACGCGAGGTAAACAACCAGATTGAATTTATCGCCGCGTCCCGTTCCAGTTTCGGCGACATGGCGAAAAAAATTAATTCGCTCACCGAAAACCTTGTAAAAATCGACCGCGACACCGCCCTTATAATACAGGCATTCAATGAAAAAGTACGCGATCGTTCAAGGGAGCTTGGGGAGGAAATCGCGCAGCAGATAAACAGGTTGAAGGATTCAATACACGACCGTGAGAACGACATCCTTTCTTCAAGCCATGAAAAAATTGAAATGCTCACGCGCACGTTCTCCGATTCTCTGACTCGCATGGAACAGGGAATCACGACAACGGGCGACGCAATCCTTGAAAACGTGAAGGGACGAATCGATTCGATGAGCCGTTCTGTCGACCTCCTCGAAGGCCGCATCGACGCCGCGGAGCACAGGGTGTTCTCCGATATCGGCTCGAAGGTGTCAAACCTTGAAAAATCGATCGAGGACCTCTCGCAGGAGATACAATCGAGCAGGGAACAGTCGCTGTTGCAGACACGGGACGACATCAACAACCTTGCGGAAAAAATCTCATCCCTGAAAACAACGCTCACCGAACTTGAAAGCAGCGTATTCGACGACATGAAGCAGCAATCATCGGAAATACGCAAGGAGATAAGCGATTCGCTCGCCGAGTTCTACCGGACGAAAGACACGATTATCGAAAAGGTAAACAGCGATATCGACAAGGTGTATTACAAGATGCGCAATGTCGAATTGAACATTGACGACTCCAAGGCGAAGCTTATTTCGTCGTTCGAGGAAGAGGTGCGGAAGATCCACACCGAACTCGACAATCTCAATATTAATTCCATTTCCAAAAAAGACGAGATTGTCAAGGCCGCCCGTAAAGAGGCCGAGGAACTCAAGGCCAAAATCGAGGATTTCGGCGAAAAATATATTGAGATGGAAACCCGCCTTTCCCGCACCGCGGAAGATAAAATGTCGACCCTCATGGGTGAATACCAGAGCGTCGAACAGCGCTTTAACAGCCTTTCCGACAAAATGTCAATCATGGAAGAGCAGTTCTCCATGTCCATGAACAACCAGATGGACAGGGTGAAGGGAGAGTTCTCGCAAATGGAGCAGCGCCTGGGCGAAATTCGCCAGGAAATTCTTCAGTACGAGGAAAACCGGAAAATATTTTCCAAGACTGACGAGATGATAAAAAAGGTGGAAGACGCCGTTTCGAATTATCAGCTCATTTTAAAAACCGCCAGGGAGGAAACGCGCGATATTCAAAAATTCATGTCGGATTTTGACAACATCCGCGAACTCAGAAAAACCGTCGAAAAAGAACTGAAGACCTTCGACGCGCGGAAAGGAAAGCTGGTAAGCTTTGAAAACGAGATTACCGGCCTTATCCAGATCACCGACATGGTAACGCATAAGGCGGACACCCTTGAGGAGAAATTGCAGAAAATCGACCAGGTCAACTCGCGGATCGACGCCCTTGCGGAAGGCTATTCGAATCTCGAATCGCGCATTGCCGAACTGCATGAATACGAGGAAACCATCAGCAAAAATCTTGATTCCATTCAGCGGGCGGATGTGCTGATTAAATCGATCGAGGGAAAAATCCTGTCATTCCAGAATATAGTCGATCGCTCGGACAAGCGCACGCAGAAGCTAACGCACTATCTGCAATCAATTGAGGAAAATACGCTGGTGCTCAAATCGCGCGAACAGGAAATCCGCGACGTAAAGGACAAGTTCAGCGAACTCGAGGGCCTGTCCGCACACATCGAGAGAAGAATCGAACAAATCCACGCCATGTTCCAGAAAATCGAATCGATGCGTTCCGAAATCGATACAACAGATACCCGCCTGAAAGAGATGTTCAGCCAGACTGACATGAAGATGAAGCAATTTGCCGATTTTTTACAGGCGGTGGGAACAAACAACCCGATTGCACGGCAGATAAAGGGGGATCTGCCGCTCGGAAAAAACCTTAACGAAAGCATGATTAAAACCGTGCGTGAGCTTTCCAGCAAGGGATGGTCATCGAATGAAATCTCCAAAAAGCTCCTGATTGACGAACACGCCGTACGGCTTATAATCAATACGAGTTCAATCTAGATTAATGAGATGCTGTTTTACCCTTTAATTTTTCACGGACTTCTTTCATTATTTCATCGTCCGATTGCGTTTTGCGGAGCACGATCCTGTATTTCACGTCGAACTGCGTCGGCTGGAGTGTTTTTTCGGTCGTCGTGAAATTCCAGCGTTGAATATCTTCCACCATTAATTTGTCGGTCTCGACAAGATAGGTAAGCATTTTGGGCCGCACTCTCATCAGGCGGCCCGAATCCGGGAAAAGCCAGACCGTGATTATGCCTTCCCGCGTATCGTCAATTTTATCGAGTTTTTTTATCTCCTCGCATATATATTTATCGCCGCCCTGATCATCCACTCGCCGTAACTTTTCAGCATATTTCATCTGCGACACACAATACCGGTCGGACATCATCAGCACCCTGAAAACCTCAGGCGCGCTATCATCCACGGCGAGATATTTCTTAATTTCCATCTCCAGTTCCGTCTCTCGCACATCCTTCAGTGGAGAAGTTTTGCATGCGACGATAAAACCAATAAACACACATACCGCAATAACAGCACTACGATACACACTCTTCATGGCATCCTCGAATTATCAAAATTGGCGTTGATGAAAGACCCTGCGGAAATCAACCACTCAGACTCAGATACTATACTCAGAAACTTTTTCAACAATTTTTCTAGTATGGTTTCCATAATCGGCCGCATTGAGAATAATTCTATATCGATAATCTGTCAGCACAGTACTGAAAATAACTTTACAGAATACATTTCGTAATTGTTTACTGGCAAATACTTAGAACGTCATGGAAAACTATGTTATAAATCTGCTGAATTCAATGACAGCGGCAAACAGCAGCGCCGTTTATTGTATTCTGTTTATCAGCGCGGTCATTGAAAACCTTTTCCCGCCGATCCCAGGCGATACGATAACGGCTTTCGGAGCTTTCCTCGTGGGATCGGGCAGGCTGACGTATTTCGGCGTGTACGCGTCGACAACGCTGGGCAGCGTGACCGGCTTTTATATCCTTTTTCTGCTCGGAAAATTTTTTGGAAGAGAATTTTTTTTACAACGGGATTACACGCATTTCTCCGCCGAAAAAATAAAATCCGCGGAGAGATGGTTTTCACGATACGGGTACGCGATCGTGCTCGCAAACAGATTTATGCCCGGCATTCGCTCGGCCATCTCGATCGTCGCAGGCATCTCAATGCTCTCGAATGTCAGGGTATTGGCGTATTCGCTCGTAAGCGCCGCCGTATGGAACCTCATATGGATACAAACCGGCTTCATGCTGGGAAACAACTGGGACATCGTGAAGCACAAAATGCAGATGATACTGCGGAACTACACCATCGCGGTGACCGCGGTGGTGGTTCTGGCCGCGCTTACAGCCATGGCAATCCACCTGTATAAAAAGATGCGCACGCGACGAGGCGCGCAGCAAAAACCAGATTAGATATCCCCGTGGGCAATCCCGAAAAGCTACATATATTTCGGCTCTTTATACGAATACATGTCGTGTACGCCGCCCTCTATCTGAGCCGAGATTGACCGTCTTTCAAACCTGAGATCACCCGAATACAGCATCTCCCGCAGCATTCTTACGCTTCTGGCGCCGATATCCTGCAATGAATGCTTGAGTCCCTGCACCAGATACGGCACATAATCCATCAGCGAGCCTTTATCGACAACGGCACCCGAGACGCCCTGGGCTACCAGAATCTTCGCCTCCTCTGCGAAATAACGCTTGGAGCCGCCCTTTTCCATTGCTTCCAGCGACGCCATGCCGCGATATCTCTTAAGCCTGACGCCGTTCTCATAAAAATATTCCCCGGGCGCCTCCTCCGTGGCGGCGAACATGGAACCCATCATGGCTGTGCCGGCCCCCATTGCCAGCGCTTTCGCAATGTGGCCTATTGTAGATATGCCGCCGTCGGCAATGACCGGCACATTATATTTCTTCGCGTATTTCGCGCATCTGTAGACCGCAGTAGCCTGTGCGCGTCCAACGGCCATTGTCGTCTGCGTTGTGCATATTGAGCCCGGCCCCATGCCTATTCTGAGAGCATCCGCGCCGGCGCGTATAAGCGTTTCACACTGCTCCTCGGTTACCACATTGCCGCCAACAACATCCAACGAAGCATAGTTCTTCTTTACATATTTAATCATTTCCACCTGGTAAACCGAGTTGCCCTGCGCCGCGTCGATAACTACGACATTGAGTCCCGCCTGCGCAAGTTTTTCCAGACGCTCCCTGGATTCATCTTTTGTTGATATCGCGGCGCCTACCAGTAATTGCTTTTGCCCGTCTTTCGACGCATAGGGATATTCGCGGTTTTTCAGCAGGTCATTTCTGCACATAAACGCAACAAGGCAGCCATTTTCATCGACAATCGGAAGTTTTCCTTTTTTCGATTTTTTCAGAATTTCGTTAGCCTCCGACAATGGGATATGCTGTTTTGCCGTAAGCACATCCTTCGTCATCACCTCACGAATTTTTTTGCTGCGGTCCGTCTCAAAATCGATATCCCTGTTTGTCACGATACCCACCAGCTTCGAGTACAGCTTGCCGTTTTCGGTTATCGGAATCCCCGAAAAACCGAAATTATTCTTGATGGCATCAATGTCCGCTATCGTGTTATCAGGGGACAGCACCACCGGATCGGTAATAAAGCCATTTTCAAAACGCTTTACCTTTTTGACCTGTTCCACCTGCTCATCGATCGTATTGTTATAATGGATGATGCCGATGCCGCCCTGAAGCGCCATTCCAATCGCCATCCGGTGCTCGGTTACCGTATCCATGGGGCTTGAAATCAACGGGCGTTTTATTTTTATATTACGCGTAAGGTCTGACTCCAGATCCACATCATCGGGCGAAAAATCGATATATCCCGGAAGAATAATCAGGTCATTGTACGTAAGTCCCTGTTCCGAACCGAACAGTTCATCCGCTGAGTATCCGTCCTTTCTTTTCATAATTAGCTCCAGAAATAATAGTATTGTTTTAGTATATAATGTCCCGGCAGTACGGGTATGCGCGTTATGTTGTTACCGCGTCAAAGGCTACAATCCGGAATTATACAATGAGCGATACAAAATTTGTAACATCTTAATTATTATTGCACGAGTGAATGCGCTATTCCGCAGGCCGCCAGGTCATTGGAATCATTAGTAAATTATATTATATAGATAGTACCATAAAACACGGGTATTTCAATATAAATTAGGTTGATTAGTTGTTGCATAATAAATTTGTCAAGAAAAACATGTCAGGGAATGATGAATCAAGACTGCGCCGAATATTATCGAGGGGGCACACCGCTATGGGCCACTGCAAACGCCGGGGCATATGCTGCCAGGATGTGCGACTGGCGGAAGATCCTGCACTTCTGAAACGTGCGTACGAATTCTGGATTAAATCGCCGTCGATTAAGCCGACATTTTCAGAAATATATCTGATCTATCCCATGCTGGAATTCAAGTTCGAAAATACGGCCGAGGACCTGCCCTATCATTATCGATGCAAACACTTCACGCACGACGACACCGGTCTTCCGGCCTGTTCAATCTATGAAATTCGGCCGCGCATGTGCAGGGACTTTCCCTATTATGAGGATGTGCCGAATCTTGACCGCAACGGACCGCTCAGCCCGTACGAAGGATGCGGCTACAACGATCCCGATTAATATACAAACGTATCCGGCTTCGCCCGGAATCTATCGATCAGGAGGGCCAACGACATGCTGTTTTGCAGGGCTAAGGAAATAACTGTCACAATAAAACTATATTCAGGACTGCACCGCGAGCTGAAGCTTTCTACGTATGACATGTCACAGGGATTGCGCGTTACCATAAAAAACGGTATGCGTCTGAAAAACGTCTTGCGGATGATCGGCATGAAGCAACTGCTCGCGAACGCGTATTTCATCCAGGGAAACCGTGTCGGGCTATGGCACAGGCTCAGGGAAGGCGACGAAGTATCGTGTCTTAAACCCTCGGGCGGGGGCTGAAATAATTTCTGTTGTTCGATCAGGGAAGGTATTCATCAGCAACATTCGATGCCGACCGAAAGACATTACGCCGCGCATTTTTGGAAATGTTTTCCAGTTGCCCAATAATTTTTTTCATTTCCGCCCTTTTCGATTTCTCACCGAAAGGGCACATCCCCGCCCCTGTTCTAAAATCCATTATGCGAGCATACCGCAGCACCTCGTCTTCTGACAGCAATCCAAGGGGGCGTATTATATCGAACTGCCCCCCGAATACCGGGAGCCTGAGAGGCATGGTGCTGAATTTTCCGTTAAGCACCATGTTCATCATCAGCGTTTCCACAATGTCATCCATATGGTGCCCAAACGCAAGCCGTGTGCACTGCGTTTCTTTCATGAGATCGAACAACACTCTCCTCCTGTGCATCGAGCACGCGTAACATGCACACGTATCACGCGAGAAATCAATTCCCGGAGAAATTTTTTTTACCACCAGCGGCACATTTCTCGCGTCGCAGAATTCCTGAAGGTAGTCAATTGAAACAGAAACCGGCAGTTCCCGATTATCAACGTGCGCCGCAATAACATCGTAGCGTATCGGCAGACACGAAAGCCGCGCCGTAACCGCATCGAGCAGCACGAGGGAGTCCTTGCCGCCGGAAAGCGCAACAAGCACCCTGTCGTCGGAACCGATCAATGAGTATGTGTTAATCGCGCGGCCGATTTTCTTTCGTATAGCCGCAATATGTTTTGCATCAATCGAATTCAT
>DHPI01000059.1:30637-36606 GCA_002407865.1 Spirochaetia bacterium UBA5368 | reverse complement strand
GAACAGCATGCCCGCATATCCGCTGATAAGGGAAACCAATCGCATCGCGACATGGCCTCAGCGGCATCCAGTATCGCATTCACACCGCCTGTCATAATAATGCAATTTATTTATAATCAAACGTACAATTTTTATTGCAGAAACAGAAATACTTTTTATCATGACATTTGACTGGGCGATGGCGTTAGTGCCACATTTAGCGAGCGTCTGAAAATTTGCGCTGGATGACGCCTCTATAGCAACCGATAATAATATCAGGATTTCCGTATGGCAAAAGCAATAATTGTTGATGATTCGAAATTCATGCGCAAGATAATCCACGAAACGCTCATCGAAGGCGGACATGAGGTTATCGGAGAAGCGGACAATGGCGTCGACGGCCTCGAAATGTATCGCATGATGAAGCCAGATTTTGTTACCATGGATATTACCATGCTCGGGAAAGACGGAATTGAAACGGTCGCCGAGATTCATTCCATCGATCCGAACGCGAGAATCATTGTCATCTCCGCCATGAACGAAAAAACCTTGCGCATTAACGACAAAACGATCAATGCCAGCGCATTCATTACAAAACCATTTGATAAAAAAACCCTTCTGGACGCAGTGCAATCAATTTTATGAAGAAGGCCAATTTTTTTCCTGTTTACAATGCGTCATCACATCCGGATACGGTATATCTGCTGATCGAAGGTTCAGTTTACTTTTATGTGTCTGAATCCGACAAATACGCGGTACGGGGAAATAACCTGCTCATCGGATGCAGCGAAGTGATACTCAATACGATCGCGGGAATGCAGATCGGAAGGCTCGAAACGGCAGTTATTGACGCAACCACAAAAATCAAAAAAATGGCCGCCGATAAATTCATTTCGTCGCTCACTAATTACTCGGTCGCTGTAAACGCATCAATTGTAATGGCCAAACAGGTTTCCCTGACCAACCAGATAATCAATAAAAATATAGGCAGCCTTGAAGGCGAGGAAAAGCGCTATAAGGAAATAGCCGGCGAATATTACCGCATACTCGCGTTTCTTATGAAGGAAAACGACAAACGAAGACTTCCCTGGCTTGGCACCCATATTAACAGGTTTGCCACAAACCTTCTTTACAAGCGCGGAGAAGCATTCGAAAAGACGGCCGAGCCAACGCGGATTACAACCCCCATCAATCTTTCGGATACAACGATCGAATTTCCACGGGACGCCGTCATCTGCGAAGAGGGAACCGTCGGCGAGGAGATGTTCATTCTGCAAGCGGGCGCCGTCGATGTAATGCTGCGCGGCACCAGAATAACGACAATCTCCGACAGCGGGTACGTTTTCGGGGAGATGGCATTGCTTCTCGGTGAACCGCGGTCGGCCACGCTCACGGCAAAAAACAACGTGGTAATGACGCGCCTGCGGAAAAATGATCTGCGGGAGATATCATCACACAACGGCGACGTGTTGCTTTCACTCGTCGTTTCGCTCGCGAAAAAGCATTTCTACAACATTCAGAAAATATTGAGCCTCAACAATCTGATAATCGAGCAAACACTTGCATCCTCCGATGGAGCCACTCAAAAACCATACGATGTGCACAAATCACTCACGGAACTTCTTTCGCTAAAAAAAGAAACAACTGCTCTCCGCAATTCGAAGGATGCGGAATTTTTACAAGAACTGGTCGAAAAGTTTTAGCTTTCAATCTCGGCGGCCAGAAGCTCTCCTTTTTTAAGCGATTTCAGCCATCCAAGCTCGGCTTTAAGATGGTTCTCCAGATACGTAAATATGTGTAAATGGGATTTTTCCTCGGGCAACTTAAATTCTTCATCGATTTTTTCCTTTATGGCCGCGAGTTTCTCCTTTACAGCCTCAATTCTGTCTTCGATGAACAGCTCTTTCTGCTCCGGCATCAGCGCATTATAGAACATCAGCACTATGTCTATATCGAAATGAATCATCGTACGTTCAAAATACTGTTTCAGCATCTTTTTATAATATTTTCTGCCGGCCGGCATGATCTGGTAAATATACCGTTCGGGATTACCGCCTTCCTTTTCGGTTCCCACACGCTTTACCCATCCGTTATCGACTGCTTTTTTGATGGCGTAATAAATGGAGCCAAACTTGATATCCACATAGTCCTCCAGCCGCTCCACTATCTTTTTTTTGATCTCATACCCATATAAATTCTCTTCCATGAGCAATCCAAGAATCGTTATTTCTATTTTCATATAACCCTCTCAGACATTTTGTATTTTATTTCCCATATCGATTAATTATATACAATTTTCGACGGATGAAATCAATTATTATTTTTATAATCATATAATAAATAGGTACTATTATATAATTTTTTTATCAAATTATTCAAATGGCATTTATTAAATTTAATATGGTTTAATATTGTATTATAAGTGTTTCAGCGCCGCTTTAATAAGCTCTTCAGTGCCAATGTCCGGATTTTCCCCAACAAGCGCATCAACGACCCTGTTCGCTATTTGTTCATCAAAACCCAGGGATACCAACGCATCAAGCGAATCATTTTTAACCGATGAAGCCCGGGGCGCCACAGTGCACAATGGCTCAAGTTTTGCTATTTTTCGCGTCAGCTCGAAGACAAGCTTTTCAGCCTTCGCCTTTCCAATGCCGGGTATTTTCATAAGCATTGCCATATTCCCGCTTCTGACCGCGTCGACAAGCTCATCAATTGAAACGCCGGAGAGTATCGACAGCGCCAGGGCCGGGCCAACACCGCTGATGCCCATAAGAACCGTAAACATGTTCTTTTCCTCACACGTTGAAAATCCGAACAATTTCAACTGGTCATCACGATGCAGGGTATATATATGCAGCGTCACCGATTTCTGTCCCTGTAATTTCATATATGTCGTTAACGGTATCGAACACAAATAGCCGACACCCTGCACATCTATGATGACTTCCGAAGGCCGCAACTCATTAATTCCACCCGTCAGTTTGGCAATCATCTTTTTTCCTGAATATATAGTAATGACACGCGCCCTCGTGCGAGCACGGCGGACGTTCAATTATATGCGGTTTTCACAGCCTGTTTGTGCGAAATCGAGAAGGAATGACATGCCGCCACGGCGATCGCGTCAGCAACATCATCTGGCGTGGGCAGCGCCGTAAGCCGAAACAGATTTTTCACCATGTGCTGCACCTGTTTCTTTGTGGCGCCACCGTAACCAGTGAGCGCGCGTTTAATCTGCGGCGGACCATATTCCGTATAACGCAAGCCCGCAAGCCTGATGGTCAGCAACACAACCCCGATGCTCTTTGCCACATCCATGGCGGTTTTTGTATTGTTTGAAAAGAATAATTTTTCTATCGCGACGCAATCCGGCGAATAACTGCGAATAATTTCTTTCAAAGACTCATGCAGAATGAAAAGCCGCTCATCAAGGCTGTGACACGCCGGCGTTTCAACAGCGCCATACGCGACAACCTCGTTGTCCCCCTCAACAATGGCCCATCCGAGTATGCCGAATCCCGGATCGATGCCTAAAATCCTCACCTGCCCTCGCTGATTTTCGCCATCACTGAATCCGCGATATCATAGTTCGAATACACATGCTGCACATCGTCCTGGTCTTCCAGAAGCTCGATCAGGCGAAGGCATTGCTCGGCCCTTTTTTCGTCAAGAGCAATAGTAGTCTGCGGCACATACGTGACCTCATTAAGAATGAGCGTCATGTTTTTATCTTGAAGAAGCTCCGACACCTTCTGAAAGCTCTCCGGCATTGTCGTCACCACGATATTCCCGTCATCGCTTTTAACATCTTCCACATCATAATCAAGGACGAGCTCCATTATCTCTTCCTCGGTCGCCTGTCCCGCTTCAATTATTATCATCCCCCTTTTTTCAAACAGGTAGGATACGCACCCGGCTTCACCTAAATTTCCGCCATTTTTGGAAAATATCGTCCTCAATTCAGGAGCCGTGCGTTTCTTATTGTCGGTAAGGCAGTCTAACATGATTGCAACACCACCGGGGCCGTATCCTTCATACGTTATTTCCTCATATACGACACCATCCAGCCCCCCTATCCCTTTTTTGATGGCCCGCTCTATATTGTCATTCGGCATATTACTTTCTTTCGCCTTGGACACTGCAAGGCGCAGCCTTGGATTGGCATTGATATCTTCACCGCCCACTCGTGCCGCAACCGTTATCTCACGTATCAACTTGGTAAAAACAGCGCCCCGCTTCGCATCGGTAGTCGCCTTCTTTCTTTTTATTGTCGCCCATTTGGAATGTCCTGACATATATCACCTCACGCCCGGCTTAGTATTTCATTTGTATAATACAATTGCAAACACAGGAAATCAATTTTTTAATATCCACGTTTTATTTTCAACTGTAATTTTACAATCCTGTCTCGTGCGCCCCCCGCATTGTAATTAAACGCGATCGCCTCACGATAATACCGGATTGCGTCATCAAAACTTTCAAGCTTTTCATAACATGCGGCGAGATTCCAGCGAACCCTGCCGGCATTCAATTTGTCATACTGATACCTGACCTCTCGCAGCTGATACTCGTGTCTGCCCTTTTCCTCCTGAAGGTATTCATATTCATTGAATGTGGCATAATCCGGGTTTTTTATGAGAGATTGCTTCACATCGCTGATAGCCCCTTTGAGCCCGGCAACATCCTCTTTCTTTTTGTTTATCTGATTTTTCACCGCATCCTGAAACCTGATGGTCTCCAGATATAACGAGACCGCAAAAGGAAATTCAAGATTGCTCATCGCCATATCCGCCCTGTATTCATAGGCTTTTGAGCGCCTGAACACATCCTCTTCGGGCAGCAAGCTCAGTGCGGCGTTCAGGTTTTCCTCGGCAAGCGCGTAGTCACCTGTCTTACTGAACGACAGATAGCCGAGCGCAAATCGCGCAAAGCCATCCTCCGGTTTCAGCGCGCAATATTTTTTATAATAATGCACCGTGTCAAGATATCTGTTAATATCCTCGTAAAGGTTCCCAAGCATCAAGTACAAACCCGGATCGTCCACATCATCTCCGCGGGAATCGAGATACCGTGTGAGATGATATATCGCCTTTTTCTTCTCAGGGGTGCGATACAGGGCCAGGGCGATTTCGCGCGAATATTCGTAATTTGCCGCATTCATTGAATAGGCGGCTTCAAGCATGCGCACATACGCTGGAGCATTATTTATTTTTTCGAAGACCTTCGCCATCTCATAAAAGACAGTATCATCCTTTTCAAATTCAAGTTTTTTAAAACGCAGCGCCTGCGCATAGTGATTCAGCGACGCGTCAAACTCGTCAAGCCGGTAGCAGCATCTCGCGGCATACAGGTGCGAGGTGAAAAGTTGACTGTTATCCTCGATAAAAAAAGCCTTCACAATTCTGTTTCGAAAAAGGTCATTGATGCGCACCGCGCTTTCAAGCTTTTTCGACGAGATAAAATCCGTGGGCACCCGTGTATCTTCATTTCTTTTTTCGTACACCTGCGCCAGATTCGCGCGTACGGCGTCATATGATGCGCGAAATTCTCCGCGGTTATATAATTGTATATAATCGCCCTGTGCCGGTTGCTGCGCAGACAGCGGCCGTATCAGGGCGGTTGCAATAGCAACCGACGCAGCAAGGGCGCGCGCCAGGCGGCAAGGCCTGCTGTGTGGAAAATCTATGAGAAATACGCACATAGCCTGTCCGTAATGTTCTTTATCGGAAAAACCCATGATACCGATTTTAATATCGGACATGTGCGCACGCAACTTGATTTCCCATCATCCTTGAATTCAGTCACACCCCTCTGAAAAATAGTCGTTTTTTAATGCCGCGGCAAAATTATAAAAATTTTAGCACTATGAGAAAATTTTATTATTTTTAGTTGACAAAAAATAGCCCCAGATATTAAGTACATTCATTCGAGAGCAAACAACTCTCCGGTGGTTTTAGAGAAGAGGAAACACCTGTTCCCATTCCGAACAC
>DHPI01000059.1:28806-30514 GCA_002407865.1 Spirochaetia bacterium UBA5368 | reverse complement strand
TCCGAACACAGAAGTTAAGCTCTTCATCGCCGATGGTACTGCACGGGTAACTGTGTGGGAGAGTAGGACACTGCCGGGGTTGCAATCATATCATTTATACTGAGAGGCATCCGAAAGGATGCCTCTTTTTTATTCTCCCGACAGATGTGCACACAAAAATAGACCACGGATATTTCCGCGGCCTATTTATGGGTATTATATTGACGCGGTCAGCAATTAGTTTGCTGACGCACCGCCCATAACATCCTTCTTCAGGCCTTTTTTCTCAACCTGATATACAATTTCGCAGTTGTCATCGTCATCATATGTCGCCCGGACAATGGTTCCGCCCTTCACAACACCACTGAATTCTTTCGCAACCGCGATTCCGGTTGACGCATAGTCAGCAGCGCCAGCCGCACCCTCAAGACGGGCGCCAACGAACTTTTCAATAATCCTCTTTTCCGCCATAATCTGCGCCGCTTCTTTCGCGGTACCCTGCCTCTGTATCTTGTTCGTTAAACCGGCCTTTGGAACGCCAACTGATGTTACACGGAAAATATCATCCGTTACCCATCCTTCCGTTACAAAGGTATCTCCTTTTACCTGTCCGCCCATACCCTTGGGTCCGCACGCGGTGAAAGTAATCGCAACGGCAAGGATTAATGCTGATGTGACAAACTTCTTCATAAAATCCTCCTTAAAATATTTATGGTTACTCCTGATGAAATGAATAATCGGACTCTCGGAATAAAAATCCCGAATAATTTATATTTTTCATAGTAAAACTAATTGGTGAATAGTGTACTGACATCAGGCGCCATCGTCAACTGAAAAAACGCATTTTTACCATCAAATGAGAAAATTAGTGTACCGTTACATTTTTGAAATACTATGTAAAAATTCACTTTCATTATCGCATATCGCGTGAAACGGCATTTGCACATCGCAGCGCGGGCTTCCTGTACTTCCCTCACTCCTTGAGCTCGCGCGATATCACATACTGTTCGAGTACGATGACAGCTATAATGTTCACGGCAAACCATAAAAATCCGAGTTCTTTTTTATTGGCCCAGTTCAACATGAGCGAAGCCCCCGTTCCCGTACCAAATCCAAGTACGATGATGCCAATATATCTGGAAAAAAGATTCGCGATTTCGTCCACCCTGCTATCGGAGGCGTTCACTTTCGACGCATCAAAGCTTTCCTTGATAGCCGGCGACACAAGAAACAGTACCGCGAACAATATTGAAGAATTAAAGAACCAGTGCATTGACAGTAACGGGATGCCGACGCCAAACAATGATGATACGGCAAGCGCAACAACAAGACCAGACACATTATATTTCTGGGTCATTTTGCCCAGCGATTCAGAGAGATAGGGCATAAAATTCGAGACATCTTCCCGCGTATACAGCTCTTTGCTTGAGAAAAGGTTCACATAGTAATTCACGACAAACAGGAAAAAGATAAAACAAAAATATATCAGAAGCATATAGACAAGATCCATTCAGGCCTCCGGGGTAGTATTTTCAGATGAGAACAACTGCCGCCTCTGTACGCCATTATAGTATATGTATTCAGAAAAACATACACAAAGGCAAGAATATTTTAACGGCTGATGATTACTTTTCGCCCCCTGACGCTCAGTTTATTCTCGCAAAACAGCTTTACCGCCTCGGGAAGGATTCTATGCTCCTCGGAAAGAATTCTCGCGGATAACGAATCC
>DHPI01000059.1:17974-28702 GCA_002407865.1 Spirochaetia bacterium UBA5368 | reverse complement strand
GAATTCTCGCGGATAACGAATCCTCCGTATCATCTTCGCGCACGCTGACTGCCGATTGCAATATTATCGGCCCGGTATCGGTTCCCTCATCGATAAAATGAGCGGTGCACCCGGTAATTTTAACGCCATACTCAAGCGCCTGCCGTTGCGCCTGTACGCCAGGGAATGACGGCAGCAGCGCGGGATGGATGTTGATTATCCGGTTCCTGTATTCCTTCACAAAATGGTCCGTGAGAACGCGCATATAGCCGGCAGCGACGATCAGGTCTGTATCATGGCGCTTAAACAAGCGTATCATCGCATCCTCATGCTCCCGCCTGCCGGTACAGGTTTTAGGATCGACAAAATACGCATCCATTCCAAACGAGCGCGCTATATCGAGAGCCTTCGCGTCTTTTTTATCGCTTATCAGAATACCAAGCCTGGCCGGCACCGCGCCTGCGATGATACGTTCCGCAACGGCCTTGAAATTCGACCCGCGGCCCGACGCAAGAAATGACACGACCTTTTTGTTCATTGTTTCTCCATTCAGATAATAGTGATTGCGTTTAAAGCTATATCCGCATCGCGTCAAGCGTCGTATCGTCAACCTTCGGCCCGCATTCAAGGGAGGCGATACCGCCATTTTTAAAACGCGCATTCAGCACGGTGCCGCCCTTTTCGTAATTGCCGTACCGACCGGCAACCGCGCATATCGTTTCACAATCGCCGTCATTCAGCGCTCCCTTCGCGAATATTGAGGGTCCCTTGAATTCGGGAACAAACATCGCATCAGCCATACCCGCATATTTTTCAAGCTCGATATTTTCCCGCTCGTTTCTGCCAACTATTATCTTTAATTCCGGGGCAATCCGGTAATGACGTCCGATTGTCAGCAAGTACATATCGACTGGATTGAATTCCGGATGACGCTCGAAAAGGTCGCGCACGCGCGCCGCGATATTTCTGTCGGTAAAAAGACACCCTCCCGCAGGCGAGCTATATTCTTCGATGTCATACTTCCTGGCAAGCTCGAACTGCACGGTGCGCGACCTGCCACTGATGCCATATAGTTTTTCCCTGTCGACAATACCGCCCTGTTCCGCAATGGTCGGCTCTAAAATTCTGGCCGAAAGCGGCCGCAATAAATATCCCTTAAGATCGACACTCTTTTCAATATGAAGCAGCATGTTCTTCATCTGCGACATGGGCCGCTGGCCGATCACCTCGCCCGTTGCGACGAACGAGGCTTTTTCCCGTACCATCAATTCCGCCGCCTTTCTGAGAAAGTATATCTTGCAATCGATACACGGATTCATTTCCTTGCCATATCCGTGCGGCGGATTTTTAACCATTTCCAGGTATTCCATGCCGCACCGAAAATGCGAGAGGGAAAGCCCGATACGCGTTGCGTATTTCACGGAATTGCTTTCTTCAGGATGATAATCCGGCGACGCGAACGGAAGGATAAAATGCAGACCTATCAGCTCGATACCCTGCTCCATAAGCACCTTCGCAGCAAGGAGTGAATCGAGGCCCCCCGAATACAGCAAAATCCCCTTTCTTTTCATTACATTTCTTCGTGCCGGATAAGCTGAATAGTAACCATTGAACCGGCCGGCACATCCCCCTGATCTTCAGGGATAATAATGAGACAATTCGCGATACTCATCGATTTGAGAATCCCGGATCCCTGCGGGCCCGTCGTCGTCACATGGCACCTGCCGTCTCGTATGGTATAGAACCCGCGTATAAAATGCTTTCTGCCCCTCTTTTTTTTGATATCGTCTTCCAGCACCGCATCAAGCATCGGCTTTTCGAGATGGGTTGCCCCCATACACCGCAAGAGCGCCGGGCGCACAAACTGAAGAAACGACACCATTGTCGACACAGGATTTCCGGGAAGACCAAAAAAGAGGATGTCGTCTTTTTTCCCGAAGACGCATGGTTTTCCGGGCTTCATTCGGATGTTTTCCACAAGGATGCTGAATCCGAGTTCCCGGACAGCGTCTTTCACATAATCGTATTTCCCCATCGACACGCCGCCAGTTGTAAGTATTACATTGCTACTCATTGCGTCACGAAGCATCTCCACGGTATGGGCCTTCGAATCGCCGGTAATGCCGAGATACCGCGGTTTCGCACGGCAGCGGCGCACCTCCGAATACAGCGTATATGCATTGCTGTTACGGATCTGACCGGGCCGCATCGGCTGGCCGATGTCGACAATCTCATCACCCGTGGAAATGATCGCGACCTCCGGCGCACGATGCACGGCAACATTGGCAATATTCTGCGACGCGAGCAATCCCATGTCAGCCGGGCGTATGATATCTCCCGCTGAGAGTATTTTTGAATTTTTTGAAATATCCTCGCCGGCGAAACGTATATTCTCATTCTTCGCCACCTGGCGGTATACCATAACAACGCCGTCGCGCTCCTCGGTATCCTCAAACTGCACAACAGCGTCTGCTCCCTGCGGAATCGGCGCGCCGGTCATAATCCGCACGGCGTCGCCCTCACCGAGGATCTTTTCAAAATCGAATGCGCCCGCCTGCAGTTCGTCAATGACCGTCAGATGCGCCGGATTGTCCCGTAACGCCCCGTGCGTGTCAAGCGCCCGTAATGCATACCCATCCATTGCCGAATTATGAAATGGAGGAATTTCCGTCGTTGCGATGATATCACTCGACAGTACGCGCCCCTCCGCATCGAACAACGATACGGTTTCCTGCGGCAGCGAACGTACGGAGCGGACGATAATATCGAGCGCTTCTTCCACGCTTGTAAGCGATTCGTAACTTCTACTCATGACATCTCTCCCCTCGCGGCGCCCTGCGGAACCATACGCACAGTCATTGACCATAATACTTTCCAAGCCGTTTTCTCAGCACCTGCCGCACCTCACGGTCAACCTTTTTTATTATAAATACGGACACGTCAAGCTCCTCAACAATTTGGTTCAAGGGCATCCGCTGCAGCGCATGCCGCAAAAAAATCTCCCTTTTTATCGGCGGAAGGGACTCGATCGTGTCGTGAAACTCGGAAATAACCTCACCCTCAATATACAAATTCTCCACGTCGTCGTAAAACCGGGAATCAACAACCACTTCATCTATGTGGCAATTGCTTTGCCTTTCCATTTCATATTTATTTCTGCGGAGATGGTCGAGCATTTTATTCTTCGCGACAGTAAACAGAAAATTTTTCGTTGTCGCGCATTCCGCATCCAGCGGAACCTTCTTTTCAATCAGCTTTATAAATACATCCTGCGTAATTTCCTCAACGGTATGCAAATCCCCTAGATACTTCATTATAAAACGGCGAATCATCGGGGAATATACCCTGTAACACCGGTCACAAGCGTCCGATGAATACTGGCTGCTATCACTCATTGCCAACTGTGCTCCTCTCTGTATAATGCGCTAATGCCGCATCCTGCTTCCGCAACCGTATATTTATAACCGCAAATATAACCGCAGCGCTCGATGCAAGCACACATCCTTCAATATAATCGCCCAACAGCAGCCTTCCAATCGCGAACAGCGATGTATATATAAGCATAACACCCGCCGCCCAGTTAACCAGCTGCGAGAGAAATTGCTCGTTCCCGGCCCCGCTGCCCATTGATTCGCAAAACGACTTCCATCCCCTTCCGCCGGGCCGTACACGAGCGTAAAAATCCTCCAGGGTCCGCCGGTCGGTCGGCGGCGTGAGAAACGTCGCCGCAAGCCACGCAAACGTCGTAAGTATAACGATCGCGAAAAGGCTCTCGGGGAACTGCAGATGAAACACCAGCCTGGCAATCGCGACGCCGGCGAACGGCGCAATCATTGCCACGATTTCGGACCACGCGTTTATACGCCACCAGTACCAGCGCATTATGAGCACCAGCCCGAGACCGGCGCCACACTCGATGATAAACGCCCACGCCCCTGAAATCGAGTTAATCACCATCACCAGGAGGCTTGACAGAGCGACAAGCAGCAGGGTTGCAATCCGTGATGCCAGAACGTAATGGCGTTCGGTTTCGTCCTTTTTTATAAACCGCCGGTAAAGATCATTGATAAGATACGAGCTCCCCCAGTTGAGATGGGTCGATATGGTCGACATATAGGCCGCGAGGAACGCGGCGCTCACAAGGCCGAGCAAGCCCGGCGGAAGGAAATCCCTCATTGCCATGACATATCCGGCCTTTTTATCGGCTGCGTCAAGATCGGGATACAGCACCAGCGTCGCCAAACCTACCAGAATCCACGGCCACGGCCGAAGCGCATAATGCGCGATGGAAAACCACAGCGTGGCGAGCAGCGAGTGCCGCTCATCCTTCGCGGACATCATTTTCTGGGCGATATATCCGCCGCCTCCCGGCTCCGCCCCGGGATACCACGATGCCCACCACTGCACGAAAATATGGGCGACAAACGCGCCGAATGACAGCGCCATGACGCTGTGCGCCGCGTAACGACCGCCCGAGCCGACAGCCGGGAAAAAGGAAAAAACATCGTCCGGAAGCGCCCGTTTAAGCCCGGCAATACCGCCAACCTGAGGCTGTTTAAGCACTACGACAGCAAGCACGATACAACCGGTCATCGCGATAACAAATTGAAATACGTCGGTCATGGCCACGCCCCACTGGCCGGATACGGCCGAATAGACGCCCACAACCAGCATGCACAGCATAACCGCGACAACTATGTAATCGCCGCGGACTCCGAATATAATGGAAAGAATTTCCGCAAGCGCAACATTGACCCATCCCATAATAATGCAGTTCATGAACACGCCAAGATATACCGCTTTAAAGCCTCTGAGAAACGCCGCCGGCCGGCCCGAATACCTGATTTCAATAAATTCGACGTCAGTCATTATACCGGCCCTGCGCCACAGCTTCGCAAAGAAAAAAACGGTGAGCACACTTCCCGCGACCATGTTCCACCACAGCCAGTTGCCCGCGATGCCGTTGCGGGCAACCAGTTCGGTCACGGCAAGCGGGGTGTCAGCGGCAAATGTTGTCGCCACCATCGCCGTTCCCGCTATCCACCAGGGAAGTTTTCTGCCAGAAAGGAAGAACTCCTCGGTGCTGGCCCCAGCCCGCTTCGCGTAATATATGCCGATCGCAAAGCTCACAGCGAAATACAGGGCAATAACGGTTATATCGACAGGAAAGATCATTATTCTCTTGTATCTCTATAATAAAGATCGATATCGAACCCGCCGTATACCGATGTAAACGACAGATTTATATTATCATACAGCGCTTTCAGGCTGATAGGATCATCGTCGATTTCCGGGGGTAACAATCGAACGTCATGCTTTAAAAACTGCAACTGGTTCGCAAAGGTCCCGGTGATGAGATTCGCGATTTCGCCGGCGATATCCGCATGATACTGCTTCAGCGCCTTCGCGTTCGCGTCAGGGAGCATTTTTTTCGTAATCGAATCGAGAGTCCTTGCCGGCATATTTATAATGATCTCGCCTTCAATCGTACCCCTGAACTCGATGGCTACCCGGTGGTCCCGGCTTGACGTCTGCGATTCGTATACTTCTTCTACTGAAGCATCCTGCAGAAAATTCTTGAAAATATGATCGACAGAGCGCACGATAAAGCGCGAATACCTTTCATAGCTGTTCATACGTCCTCGTGGAAAAAAATAATCACGCAGGTTCGCCCGGATATTTTGGATTCCGAAGAAAACACGACACACCCTGCAGTTTGCGTGTCCCAATAATTTGAACGCAAACGCCATTTTGCAAGTATTTTAATCCACCCCGGTGAAAAATAAACTTCCGCGGCATCTCTACTGAAAGAAAACGATCGCGTTGTGGCCGCACTCACGGTCTCAAGGAATCATGTTCGACACAGGATTGTGCGTCGTACGGCGGCCAGCCGCATCCGACACACGAACAAAGTATGTTCACATTTCTACAAATGTATAACTTATTCACAATGACGCGAAAATAAACACAAAAATTGGTTTGTTCATCAATAATATCACGGTCGAAACCACGCATAAACACGATGATGAAAAAATAATATTTTATACGTATTGATTTAAAACCCCTGTGTTTTTCAGGCATTATTCTATTTATTTTTACGCGCCATCCTTGATATTAAATTTTTTCGCCTCACTCGCACGTCATATGAAACATTCGATGAAATTAATTTAGTAAATTAATGAAACACGCGCCTGAAAATGTGGATTGTGTGGATAAATTTGTGAATAAGTCGGCATTTGAAGCGATTAAAATATAAATATACACAATATTTTATTGTGTTAAGCCAAAAAACCGCCAGATCAGCATAAAAAATGTTTGCTTCAATGATGAGGGTAAAAAAATAAGGTATTTTTCTGTGACGGGGGATTTTTATTGCGTGCGGGGCTGCGAATCCTGAGCATTTAAGCGGTATACAAGCCCGACTCCCTTCATTGTAAGCAGGGGGTCGACTATCGCCTTTCGCTCCATTGCCGCTCCCATGATGGCCGCGTACCCGCCCGTGAGGATGACGGAAAATTCTTTTTTATATTCATTCTCTATCCGCGCTACGACACCCTGAACCAGCGAAAGCCATCCATAGTAAAAGCCCGATTTCAGGTTATCCAGCGTATTTCTGGCAATGAGCGAGGCGGGCTTTTCAAACGCAATCTTCCGTAACTGCGAGGTGTGGGCCGCGAGGGCGTCGATGGTTATGCCGATCCCCGGCCCGATAAGACCGCCGTCGAACCTCCCTCCCGCCAGCACAACACCGAAGGTCGTCGCTGTCCCGAGATCGATTACAATGTAATCGCCGCCGTATTCGTCGTATACCGCGGCGGCGGTCACAATCCTGTCAACGCCCAGCCTGCCCGGTTCCTCGTAGTTGATCGTTATGTTGAGCCTGCTCCGGGCGGTAATTTCGCACGCATTCATGCCGAAGGATTCCTGCGCCATCCTGTGATAACGGCTATTTACCTCTGGCACAACGCTTGAAAACGCGATTCCATCTATTAACGGGGCGTTCGAACCTTCAGGCGCATGGCTCGCAATCAGGCTGCGGACGAGTATCGTGAGCTCGTCTGAGGTCATTTCACGCATGGTGCGATACCGGTATGTTGCGGCGGGGATACGCGAGCCTTCCTCAAAAATGCCCAGCAGCGTTTTCGTATTGCCAATATCGAATCCGAGTATCATGCGGCACCGACGACCCACGCCCTACTGCTGCGGGACGACCTTATCAAGCCGCGTTTTAAGCGAATAATACGCGGCACGGGCCTCGTCCCGGACATTGTGGTTTTTGTCGTTCATCGCCTTTTCAATGCCTTCAAGGGCGGCGGGATCAAATATTTTTTCCAGCGCCTTGACTGCTTCAAGCCGCACATCGTAATACGCGTCGTCCATGAGGCGGCGCAATACTTCGACCGCCGACTTTTCGCGGAGCAACCCGAGGGCGCGCGCGGCTTCGATCCGCACATTTTTATATTCGTCAAGGCAGGCCTTTTTCACCAGAGGGACACCCTCCCGCAGCTTGAGCTGGCCTATCTGCCGTATCGTTTCACGCCTGGTAAATTCACCCTCCGTCATGCGTTTCACCAGAAGCATGAACGGGGCATCATTAAGCGCATTGAGGGCCCTTTCGGTGCCGATGTTTCGCAATGCATCCTGGGCGGCCTTCCGAACCTCGATATGATTATCAACAAGCGAGCCGATTAACGGATACACCGCCGACTCATCGCCTATCTCGCCAAGCGACTTCGTGGCATGCAGCCTGATCTGGAAACTGCGCTCGTCAAGATTTTCAATAAGGTGTTTCAGCGAATACCTGTCCCTGATCGCCCCCATAGTCTTGATCGCTTCGATCCGCACCATGGGCTTTTTGTCGTTGAGCGCAAGATAGAGAATCTTCGATATCTGGAGATCGTCGGTCTCACCCCTTCCGGCCAGAATTCTGAGCGCCTCTATTTTATCGCGCTGCGCGCCGGCAACTATTATCGATCGAAGGTTTTCTATGATGCCGGGCTCGCCAAGCTCCCCGAATTTGAGCGTCGCGATGGCGCGCACCTTTGGATCGGGATCGTTCAGAAGCTTTCGTATTTCATTAATGACGGATTCATCCCTGCTTTTCGCCAGGACAAGAAACGCCTGTAATCGGATATCCGGCTTTCGATGCCGTATAAGCTTCAGGAGGCCCTGAATATCGTTGTTGTCCGCAAGCCTGTCAATATTCGGTGTAAATATTCCCATGGTTGGATCCCCACTCGTTACTCACTGATCACCGACCCGGCACAGCGCCTCACAGTGTACATTAAAACTATCGCCAAAGTCAACCACTATAATCGCTGTCAGGCCTTAATTCTGAAATCACCGATCCGCTTGATAAGGCCGTCGCCTTCTATCCTGTTCAGCAGTGGAATGATATATTTTCGCGATAGTTCCGTCGCGTCTTTCGCATCACCGATAGTGATTTTATCCCTTCCCTCAAAAAGCGCCATGATTCGCGCTTTCAATTCTTCGTAGATATCCCGATGCAGTAACATATTGCCGTCAAGGCTGACGATAAATCCCAGCTTGATAAGCTCTCTGGCGTTCCGTTTCATCGCTTCATCGCTTATTTTGTCAAGTTCAAGGCCGTCTTTGCCGCGCTGCGCCGCCACGTCGAGTGTTTTTTTCCTATCCGGCGACAGCGTATCCAGCGTAATGGCGTCACCGGCAAAATATCTGCCGTCTTTTTCCACAATCCTGTGCCGCTCCATGACAATCGGGACAAGCACCCTGCAGAATTCCGCGTCTATCCCGATCCGGTCGGAGATTTCCCGCAGGTTCAATCCCACGTTTTCAGCAATCACCTTCGCAAGAAGCGCACATACGGCTGCATAGAATTCCGCCTCAACGAGGAAGGCGTCAACCTGTACTATTTGCTTTTGCGCACGCAATGAATCCACAATTTGATTGATGGCCTTCTCGCTTTCAGGAAACACGCCGATAACGGCGGCATGCCCTGCATACCGCCGAACGGATATCATATAATGAATAATTTCTTCCTTCCCGTAATTTCTAAACAACTGAAGGGATTGCCGCAGCAACCGTCTGTCGGCAACAGATCTGTCAAGGCACATGAGGATGCTGCCGCCGCCAATTATTTTGTACCCGCCAGGGTTGGTAATAATAAACGGCTGTCCGGGATAGAAATACCAGCCCCGATCGAATTTTATCCGCGCCGTGAATACATCCGTATCCTTCGCATCGTCACTGAAGAGTATCAGCTTGCCCTTGAGGCTTGTAGTGCCAATGAGTATTTCGATGCCGAGGTTGTTCTTGATTTCCTTTTTCTTCTCCAAAAGCTCTATTTTCACGATCGCTTCATCCGCGCCGGTAAAAAAATTCTTTTTTACCACAATATCACCGCGTGATAGCTCGTCGCTGGACACCCCTGTAAGATTGAGGGCGGTACGCTGCGACGGGACACCCTCCGCAAGTTCGTGATAATGGCTCTCTATTTTCTTGATCCGCGATTCGCGCGCAAGCGGCAAAAGCGTTACCGCGTCCTCGTCGCGGAAAGTGCCGTTCTTCAGCGTTCCCGTAACGATTGTGCCATAGCCCTTGGACGCAAAAACCCTGTCAACAAACAGATATGGCTTATGCGCATCAGCGGCATGCGTGAGCCTGCGCAAATTGTTCAATATAACATCCCGCAGTTCGGCTATCCCATCGCCGGTTTTCGAGGAAACACGCACGATATCCGCATCCGCATACCGGCTGCCGGAGAGGCGGTCCTGAACCTCCGCGGTGACATAGTCGATCATTTCCTCATCAGCCATATCAATCTTGTTCAGCACTGTCACAATACGCTCAATGCCGAGGAGCGACAGCACGCGGAAGTGGTCCTCGGTCTGCGGCATCCATCCGTCATCCACCGCAACGACAAGCAGCGCCAGATCGATGCCCCACGCACCCACAACCATATTGCGGATAAAGCGCTCGTGGCCGGGCACATCGATGATGCTGACGGTTCCGAATTTCGGGTATTCGATATTGGCAAAACCGATATCAACGGTCATCTCACGCGACTTTTCCTCGGGAAGCCTGTCGCAATCGATATTCGTGAGGGCGCGGATGAGCGAGGTCTTGCCGTGGTCGATATGCCCCGATGTGCCGACGATATACATCAGTGTGCCCCCGGGGCGTTGGAAAGAATTTCGCGCAGGGTGTCCGAAATCACGCGGATGTCGTCGTCCGTTATCGTTCGGAAATCGAGGGTATAGGCGTCATCCTTTATGTATCCCACGATGGGAACCGCCGCGCCAATGAATTTTTCGAAGATTTCATCGGCGCTTACGCCGGGAATGACGATCCGCAGGCCGACGGATTCTATTTCACCGGACGGCATGGCGCCGCCGCCATAGGTGCTCACAACAGAAATTTTTTTAAGATACGGCCCGCCGCCGGTTTTTTTTGCCGTCTTAATCACCCGGTCAATTCTCCGGGAAACAGTGTTAATATCCTGAAAAATGATATCCCATACACCGATAGTCTCCTCCGCGCCGTTCGCGTATCGCAGGAGCGTCTGCTGAAGGAGAAAATAGGTGATTTTATCCACGCGCAGCATCCGCATAAGCGGATTTTTTCTGAGCTTCGCGATGAGGTCTTTTCTACCAACGATAATGCCCGCCTGGCACCCGCCGAGCAGCTTGTCGCCGCTGAAACAGACAAGGTCAGCGCCGGCCTGGACACTCTCCTGCACCGTGGGTTCATCAATGCCCCAGGTAGACA
>DHPI01000059.1:17577-17903 GCA_002407865.1 Spirochaetia bacterium UBA5368 | reverse complement strand
GGTCGGCGCCCTGCGCCAGTTCGTCCGCCACGGTCGGCTCGAAACCAACGGGCAACCGCCCGTCGCGCACAAGGTTGCCGCTGCCAAGGTCGCGCACAAGAAGGAGCGATCCGCTCTTCAGAGAGGCGAGATCCCTCAGCGACGGCCCGCGGGTAAATCCTTCCATCCTGAAATTAGAGCGGTGCACCGAAAAGATCATGGCCGTGCCGTCATTGATCGCGTCTCTGTAGTCGGCAAGTTCGGTAATATTCGTTGTGCCGGTTTCCACGAGACGCGCGCCGCTCTCGCGCATTATGTCGGGGATACGGAACCCCCCGCCGATCTGC
>DHPI01000059.1:14456-17485 GCA_002407865.1 Spirochaetia bacterium UBA5368 | reverse complement strand
AACCCCCCGCCGATCTGCACAAGCTCGCCCCTCGATACGATGACATCCCGTCCCCGCGCGAATTGATGCAATATGAGAAACACGCTTGACGCGTTGTTATTCACGATAAGCGCGTCTTCCGCCGCAGTGAGGCCGCGAAAAAGCTCTTCGGCGAATCCGCCGCGCTTGCCTCGCGCGTGTGTCGGGAGATGCAGCTCCAGGTTGCAGTAGCCGCACAGCGATTGCCGCAGCTCGTCGAGCACCTCCGCTGAAAGCGGCGCGCGGCCAAGGTTCGTATGGATAATGACGCCGGTGCCATTGATGACGCGCTGAAGCTTTTCAAGCTTTTTCGCGGCGCACCGCCGGAGAATGGCCGTTGTAAGAAAGTTTGCATCCTGCGGCTGGCCCGATTTCAGCTTTTCCCGCACCAGCGCAACCTCCTCGCGGATTATATCGATGACGGTGCCTCTGCCGAGGGCGGGTATAAATACGGAAATTTGTTCATTCTGGAGAAGCGATTCAACCTGGGGGATGCTCTTAAAAATATTCTCGTCGTGCATTCTCACCATAACTATGCGGAAGGGGCAGGAATCGAACCTGCCACTGCAATAAATTGCAGTCAACGGTTTTGAAGACCGCGGGAGCCACCGGACCCCATCCTCTTCCAGAATTTAACTATACGGCAATCCTTCATCTTTTGAAATACAATTCGCGCGTTATTGTGTCAATGATTTTCTATTGCTCCCCGCCTCGGGAAGGTGAAATACCGCACTTACGCCAGTCGTATCCGGGGATTTGCCGACGATGCCACACTGCCGATTATGCGGGCATGCGCAACGCCGCGGCGATGAAGATTTGTAACAAGATCCCGTGCGGCGACATTGGGAAGCGCGATCAGCAGCCCCCCCGATGTCTGCGGGTCAAAGGCGATATCGGCCGTTTCTCGCGGCACCGACGGCGCTATATCGCAGAGCACGCCGACAAAGTCACGATTGCGGTACATTCCGCCGGGGATAAGCCCCATCGCGGCAAACTCGTCCACGTCTGGCAGCAGCGGCAGATTCGCGGCATCGACGGCCACCTCGACACTGTCGCCGGCGATCATTTCCATCAGATGGCCCATCAGGCCGAAACCAGTCACGTCGGTGCAGGCATGAACCGGAAATCCCTCCATTGCCTCCGCGGCTTCCCGGTTAAGCGAGCGCATCGATTCGATGAACGCCGTGACGCATGTCTCGCGTGCGGCGCCCGCCTTCACGGCAGTACCGACTATACCGGTTCCAAGCTGTTTCGTCAGAATCAGGCTGTCACCCGGCAAAAGGCCGTAATTGCGGAGCACCCGGCCGGGGTGCACAACACCGGTGACCGATATCCCGTACTTTATCTCATCGTCCTCGACGCTGTGCCCGCCAAGAAGCTGCACGCCAGCCTTCGTGAGAATATCGAGCCCGCCCTCGAGAATTTTTCCCAACACGCCGAGATCGAACTTTTTCGTGGAAAAACACACGATATTCATGGCGGTAAGCGGCCGCCCTCCCATCGCGTATACATCGGACAGCCCATTGGCTGCGGCAACCTGACCGAAGACAAAGGGATCATCAACAATGGGGGTGAAATAATCCACCGTTTGTATCAACGCAAGATCGTCCCTCAGGCGGTAGACACCCGCATCATCGCTTGTATCCATCCCCACGATGACATTCTCGTCATAGGGAATGCGCAGCCCCTTCATCACGTGGGCCAGCTCCGCCGGCCCGATTTTGGAAGCTCACCCCGCACCTTTAACGGACTCGGTAAGGCGCTGCGGCACGTGTTTTTTTGCGTCGCATGCATCGTTCATGATGGGCAAGATAGCCATTGGTCAGGGTATTTTCAAGATATTTTTGAGGCAATGGCGCGAATAGAGCGGAGCATAGTGTGCAGCTTCACGAAATGAATCAGTAACTATAATAATCGTATGGCTCCGACAGGTTCTCGATGAGCCTTCCCTCCTGAAGATTTTTCATATACCGCCGGGCCCTCTCATTGTCGGGCTCACGCTCAAGCACCTGGCGCGCTATCGCGATCCCTTCCCTGTACTTTCTCAACTCCCTGAAGCATTCTATCATGCACAGCTTCAGCTCGCCATAGTCCGGATTCAGCGCCTCCGCCTTCCTGTAATACTCAACGGCATTGGCGAATTCCCCGTACGAATGGTACACGCGGCCAAGCTCGAACGCCGCCTCGAAGAAATCAGCCTTTATCTGCAGCGCTTTTTTCAGGCTGGTGATGGCAAGGCTTCCCTTTTCGAGATTGAAATATGAAAGCCCTATATAATAATGCGTGGTATGCGATTCGCGTTTAAAATTCATGGCTTTCGTAAAATAATCGATCGCGTCTTTATATCGCTGCGTCTGATACATCAGCAATCCAAGCTTGTAATACGCGCTGCCGAAATTTCTCTTGTACTCAACAGCCTTTTCCAGGTGCAGGCGCGCCTTTTCCATGTCGCCGATTTCGAAATAGAGGTTGCCGGTATTATACTGCACAAAGGGATTGTACGGATTTATTTCGAGGGCCTTCTGAAAATGGTTCATCGCAAAATGATACTTATGAAGCCGGCAGTAGAGACTGGCGAGGCTGTTACGCGCCTGCGAGTTCTCGGGCTCAACGTGTATGGCCTGCAAGTAGCTTTCCACCGCCCAGCGATACTCGCCTTTCGCTTCAAGCACAGCACCGAGATAATAATAATAATCCTTATCCTTCTCAACCGGATATTTTTCCCTGAACGCCGCAAGAGGCTTTTCCATTAAGGCATACCGTCCGTTTAGAAACAGGCGCCTGATTTTACTCATTTCAGCACTTCGCATGTATTCGAGGGCAATTCGTTTATCGGTATTGTCCGCCTCCGCATCCGCCGGGGGGATGGTGTTTTTTTTATCTGGCTCTATCGCGGCGTCTTTTCCCGCGGTTCCGCCGTTTTGACCCTTGTCCGCATAATTTTTCAGGCCGGATTTCACCGCATTCTTCGCGACAACCGGCGCTTTTTTCACCGCGCCGAAGGCTACCAC
>DHPI01000059.1:1658-14323 GCA_002407865.1 Spirochaetia bacterium UBA5368 | reverse complement strand
ACCGCGCCGAAGGCTACCACCACCGGCGCGGCCACAATCAAAATGGCTGCTAAGCCGCTATACAATAGTATCCGACGCATCTATGGATCAATCCTTCATCACAGTAAAAATTTTTCGCATACTTCATTGCGCACAAAATAATACCACTCGATCCGCCGGGATAATCAAGCAGTTTTTTACGTACCGGCTGTTTCGCATTACGCGGGTATAAATTACCCCGCGCGGGGCGGGGTAATCGATTGTGGCATGTGCAAATTCGCATCTACATTTCAACCGCCAGCGCCGCACCCTGCCCGCCGCCGATGCAGAGCGTGGCGATGCCTTTTTTCGCATTTCGCCGCTTCATCTCATGCACAAGCGTCGTCAGAATCCTGGCGCCCGACGCGCCGATGGGATGACCGATGGCGATTGCGCCACCGTTGACATTCACCGTGGCGGGATCCCATCCCAGTTCCCTGTTGACGACAACCGCCTGTGACGCAAAGGCCTCGTTTGCCTCCACCAGGTCGAGATCCTGCACGCTCCACCCCGCATTTTTCAGCGCTTTGCGGCTGGCGGGTATCGGCCCGGTCCCCATTATCGATGGATCGACGCCCGCTGAGGCATACGACGCGATTCTCGCAAGCGGTGTAACGCCGAGCGATTTCGCCTTTTCCATCGACATCACCACCGCGGCGGCCGCGCCGTCATTTATTCCGGAGGCATTTCCTGCGGTAACAACGCCATCCGTTTTGAATGCCGGCTTAAGCCGTGAGAGCATTTCCATTGTCGTGCCAAACCTCGGATGCTCGTCGGTATCGAACATCACACTCCCCTTTTTTCCCGAAACCTCGACGGTAACGATTTCGTCCTTAAATTTCCCCGCCTTAATCGCGGCTTCGGCTTTCTGCTGGCTCTCAAACGAAAACCGGTCAAGTTCATCGCGCGTAAGCTTCCAGCGCTCCGCAACATTTTCAGCGGTAATCCCCATATGATACTGATTGAACGCGTCCCACAAACCGTCTTTGATCATGATATCTATCATTTTTGTATCGCCCATGCGCGCGCCCCAGCGGGAGCTTAGCATGGCATACGGCGCCGAGCTCATGTTTTCAAAGCCGCCGGCGACAATGACATCGGCGTCACCAGCCTTGATCATCTGCGCCGCGAGAGAAATCGAGCGGAGGCCTGACGCGCACACCTTGTTGATCGTCAGCGCCGGCACCTCGTACGGAATGCCCGCGTGCACCAGTACCTGCCTGGCCGGATTCTGCCCCTGCGCCGCCTGCAACACATTCCCCAGAACGACATTCTCCACCTGGCCGGGTTCGATGCCCGCCCGCTTCAACGCCTCTTTAACCGCGATTACCCCAAGCTGAACGGCCGGCACATCCTTCAAAGTCCCACCGAACGTTCCAACCGGTGTTCTCACTATTGATGCAATGATCACTTCCCTCATACGCTCCTCTCCGTGTATATATAATTTTTAATTATACGCGGCACCCCGTCACGGATGGCCGCCATGTAAAACGAACATATACTATTTTATGCATATGCTAAATTATAGTAATAAATACACGTATTATGATAATTATTTATTAAAAATACCGACGCAATAAATAATTTTTGAACTAATAATCCGGAGATGTTTAGTTTTGTAAAGCACAATACCTGCCCTGTCCGCAAATATGCGCCCTGAGGTCAATTTCTTATAATTTGCGTAATATCATTTGCGCTGGATGTCCGGGGCAGACTGCCGGCATGTGCCGCCAGTGAGACTGGCACGCATGAAGGATTATAAATGCAGGGAATCAAAGCCAAGCGAGAAAAGATATCCCCAGAGCCGTGAGTTTTTTTCGTCCAGATGCAACACGCCGCGCGAAACAAGCCTTTCGACGCTGGCCATGAACTCATCGCCAAGGTACTCCAGCATAGCAGCGAGCCTGTCGAACACCTCGATGGGGAGGCAATCGATAAGGTAGACGAACGACGTAATGTTCTCGTCATCCTGAAGAAAGCGTTTCATGGCATCGCACTGAATGCGGTTGAATATGCGCGTGAGCGAATCGTATATATGATTTCGAAAAATGACGCCCTCAAGATTCAGCCTGCACACATCGTACAGGGTGCCCACAACCCTTTTGCACATGGGAATATCCACCTGGTTCTCAAGCTGAAGCTCGAGATCGAGCATGCGATAAAAAAGCATCAAGGGACTGTCCATCACACCGCCGTGATCGTCAACCGTACTTTTACCCGTCGACTCGGCGGCGACCAGCGCGATCAGTCCGTTGTATTCGGCGCTTTCTCCGCCTTTGAGGAGGCGCCAGTTATGAAACCGCACGCTGTTATTCTTCAATCCGACAAGGGCGCACACCCGGAGCTCTTCATCATAGTCGCCCTGCGCAACCTGATAAAAAAAATTCAAAAGCTCCTCTCCGCTGAAAAACATCAAGACCCGCAGTATCGACATGGCCAGATGCGGCTGCTCGTGAAATTCCAGCATGAGGCCGGGCAGAAATTCGGCTATCCGGTATTCCTTTATTATTATGGTATCGTCATGGCTCAGAAGCCTGAGGTGAAAATTCTTTTTGTACACATCGATACCGCGGAACAGCTCCAGGTAAACCTCGACACGCCGATAGAGGTCGTCGATGATATATTCGTCGATACCGTTACGGACATTATTTTCGTCGTTCATTTCGAAGAGTATCTGGTCGAGAAGCTCGATGAAGGCGATTGAGACATCATCGGGGGAGAGCAGCATTCCCGCGTTCAGATAACGGCCGATTTCCGCCGACACGTATTCGGCGATCCGCGCCAGGGCCTCGCGTCGTGAAGGCGCTTCAGCAAATTCGCCGCAACGTATCGCAATTTCCGCGAGCTTGTCGCGTCCTATCTTTATTCTGTTCTGAACCATATCCCTTCCACGACAATGGATATTCCACATCACACACATGCCGGGACTCGCATTCAACCACTGGTACGCCCGGAAGGTCTTCCCTCCTGTGGTAATTTGAGAGAATCGGGCATTATCTGTCGACAATTATTTTCGCCGTTCAAAGCAATATTTTCCCGTAAAATGCAAAAAAATATTCATAAAATACAGCAGCGAAACGTATTCCATATAATGAAAAACACTGCCGACATTATTGCGCTGGCCGTATGCGCCGCCTTTTTTTATCTGCTTCCGTGCAGCGTTTCAGCCGGACAGCTGTTGATAAACGAGTTTACGTGCAACGTCCCCGGCGATGACTGGGTTGAGCTGTTTTATTACAGCGAGATCGAAGAAGAGATCAACATCGCACCGTTGTATGTGACGATGTACTACGGCACAAACGAACCGCTGAGCGCCGACCCTATTACACTCTCGTCCAGGGACAGGCCCGAAACGCCGTTTGACGACAGATACGCCGTGATACACCTGACGGCGCCGGGAAAGGCCGACGAAACGGATTACACCGGCGATACAAACGGCAACGGCTGCCTCGACATATACTGCAACAATTATTTCGGCAGCCTGTGGAACAGCGACGGGATTGTCGCAATCGACACCGACGACGATCCCGCCAATGGCGGCATTATCGATGTTGCCGCGTATTCGAACAGGGACGGCAGCATCAATCCAAGCATCAAGTCATATCTGATCTCGGCGCAAAACGCCTCCATGTGGGCCGCCTGCGACGACGACAATCCCCAGATGTGCATGATCGATATCGGCGCTAACGGCCTTCAGGCGCATATGAGCGTCGCGCGGACAACGACTGCCGACTCCAACTCAATGGCCGATTTCGCCGTGACGCCGTTCCAGACGCCGGGGCATGACAATATATTCATACACGACGCTCCTCACAGTAAAAAAGTTTTTACCCTTACCAAAAAAACGCATACCGTACTCCAGGGGCGCGGCGACCTGAAAAACATGCGCGTCCCCGTCTTTGTGTTGCAGCCCTGTACTATTCGGTTCAGGCTTTTTTCACCGGCAGGCATGATGGTCTTCGAATCTCCGCTCTATCGCGACATTATGCCGGGCCACTTCAACATCATGTGGGACGCCTCGGTTTTGCGACGCAGGGCGGCCGCGGGCATGTATATCGGCGTCATTAACGGAACAAGCCGTGAGCTGAAAAAATCTGATTCCGAGCGGATATTCGTCATCGTAGGGCGCGAAAAATGATACGAATACTGATCGTCATCGCCGCCCAGATCTGCCAGCCAGCGGCGTTTACCTACAGGGAGAGCGCACCGCAGGCTCTTTTTCATTATCCTGTCGCCGTATCGGACACGTCACACTTCGGGAATTATTCCAATCCCGCGTATGCGGCCCTCTGGCGCACCGCCTTTTGCGGCATTGCGTACAGCAAGCCCTACTCCATCCACGAGCTCAACGCAGTGGACGCCCGCGTCGGTTATGCCTGGGACGATATCACCACACAGGCGGCATACCACACCTTCGGGATGCGTCCCTACACGGAAACAATCTGCGAGGGGAGTATCGCATACAGGCCATTCCAGTATCTCTGCGCGGCAATGGGAGTCGGCCATTATCGTGCCCGCATACAAACCGATGAACTGTCACACAACGACACCGCAACCGGCATGACACTTTCCCTCCTGCTGATGCCGTGTGAATGGCTGCACGCCGGCTATATTCAGAATAATCCCGCGGGATATACGCGCAGTCCGTCGGACGAGTTTCTCTATCCGGGATGGAGCGCGGGGATTGCGCTTCGTCCGCTGAAGGGCCTGTTTTTCACATGGAACCTTACCAGAGAATATCTCGGCTATAGCAATAGTTTCGCCGTTTCAGCGCATCTGCTCCGCACGTTGAGTTTCAGGGCGGGATATTCCCGCGAAACATCCTCGTATGCTGTCGCGTGCACCACCTTCATACAGCATGTCGCCATCTCGTACGGCATCCAGTACCATGGCTTTCTGGGCGCCACGCACTCCTTTTCGGCCACTGCCGCGTCACGCGACCTGGCGTTTGAAAATTTGGCGTATATCAAAACCCCATCACGCTCGACCGCCGCACGGCGCGAAACGCCGCCGCTCGATATTGCACTCTGCACACGGGAAGATCTCATGACAATACCCGTTGTAACGGAAGAAACCGCCGGACGCATCATCGCATACCGCGAGATGATCGGCCCCACCACTTTCAAGTCGCTGGTTCAAATAGGACTTACTGAAAAAGAAGCGGAAATAATGCGTGACTACGTGTATAATCTGGCGCCCGAACCCGGCGAAAGAAATCCCGGCCACGCCGGGATACGCCGCACGACAAAACGTGCCGGGAAATATCCGCCCGTAACGATAGAAAAACGACGCGATCTCTTTCAAAAGCTGCTGCGCGCCGGAATCCCCGCCGCCACGGCGCTGCACATAGCCGATATGGCCCGCACCAGGTCGAAGTCGGAAATTTTGAAGGAACTCGATGGAATGCAGGGCATCTCCCCAATCCAGAAAAAGACAATCGCCGAAACATGCGCCGGTATATTGTAATCCTTATCGTTATAATGCGTTGTGTGTTCTGGATTGCACACGTCGACGGGACGGAGATGTATGTGCAGGGTGAATACAGAAATGACGCAATCGATTACGAGAATGCGGAATACGATTTTTACAGGATAAAAACCGGCGCCCGGTTCGGCGGCGCAAGCAGCATCAACACGGCATGGATGTATCTCGAACGCACAGGGAGCAGAACACATACCTGGAATTGCGTACTTGGCGACATCTCTCCCCATCTATCGCTTATAATAGGAAATTTTCATGCGTCATTCGGCAGCGGCCTTATCGTCGGCAAACGCAATCCGTTCAACCCTGACATTTTTACCGCGGCATCGCCGGAGTATTTATCATCGACATTCCGGCCATCGTGCACCGGAAATCCGGCAGGTTCTTTCAGCGGTATCGCGCTGTCCGCCGGGTATGGATTGTGGAATACGAAGCTGTCGCTTGATGTATTTTACTCGGATGCAACGCGTTTCATCAGCGAAAACGATTACAATCGCAGGGAAACCGGCAGCTCGCCAACGACAATCGGCGGATCTGTCGACCGTACGTACACCCATTCCGAGCCCGTCGTTATACGCACCACAGGCGCCATGCTCACGGTATTCGCGCTCGACCACATCGCAGTGCAGCTATCATCGGTATACCTGCGCATGCATACGCCAGGCGGCAACAACACCCTCGCATGGGACGCCGAGAACATTGGATGTCATCGTGTCGGGACGTCAGCGGCGGCGGGCAGCGCAATTCTCGTGCGCTACAGCGACAACGTACTCTCAATGTTCTGCGAATATGCGCTGACAGCGCGAACAGTGGAACGTGACGAAAGCAAGCAGCGTGCTATCTACGGCGATGGCGTCCTCTGCGGCATATCGCTTGACTCCCCGTTTTTCACGCTATCCGCAACCGGCAGAAATACGAATGTCAAGTATTACGCGCCCTGTTCCGCAGCACCCGGTGCAAGCGGCCCCGCGCAGGGCTGTTTTTTCGATATAACGTACAGGCCTGCCGCGGCATGTACGCTCGGGTCGCTGCTCAGCATTGAAAAAAAGCTGCTGGCGGCACACGGCGCAGATGAATTGCCCGTCACTCGCAGGGAACAGGCATATGCGGCGTACAGGGGGAAACGCATTCGGGCGCTGCGATGCTTCGTAAAGCACTACGAAAAAACCGAGGGGACAAAACTATCCAGATTGCAGATCTCACACGATGCCGAGCTTGTGCTGACAGACCGCGTACGCATGAGCTGGTCGCTGCTGTATCAGCGCGCCAATCCCGCGCCATATTCCGCGATGGCGGGCACAGGCGTATGCCTGCTGCCCACACGCCGCTGGCGTTTCGACTGCGAATATCGTCACGCGCTGATCGGATACGGCAACAACATTTATGCCGTTATTTCGCCAATGGAACAGTCATCCATTCCCGGAACGAATATCCAGAAAACAACGGATATCGTTATCGCAAACGCGAGCATGCGCTATGAATCTGTGCAGGCGTCCCTGAGATACATGCGCCAGTATGCGGGCGGCTGCACGATGCGAAGACGCATTGAAATGATGGCGAGCGGCACATTCTAAGCGGCGCACGCACATCCCCCTTTTTCGCAGCCAGCCGACCGGCACGATCCGCCCGTTTTTTTGAACGAGTGAAATACTTGACATAACGATACATCCCGTATACGAGCATTCAAAGCATACAGAGCGTATTACTGCAAATGAAACGGCGGATATACATAGTACTGACATTGATCGCTGCATGCGTCATTGCAGCCGGGTGCGCAACGCTGTACGGCACGCACGCGGACAATGAGGCGCGGCTGCTTTTCTGCGGCGACGTTATGCTCGACTGGGGCATCAGGGACGTCTGCGCAAAAGAGGGGTATGCGTATCCGCTAAAAAAAATCAGCGGATTTCTCAGCTCGTTCGATTACTGTTTCTGTAATCTCGAGTGTCCTGTTTCGTCCACCGGCGAGCCGCATATTGATAAAAAGTATATTTTCCTTGCGGAACCAGAATCAGTGGAAGTGCTCGTTCGCGGGTCGATTCGCGGCGTCTCGCTTGCCAACAATCACATGCTGGATTTCGGCATGGACGCCATGCTGAATACGGCCGCCATTCTTGCGAAAAACGGCATCAGGTCGACCGGTGCGGGACTTGATTATGATGATGCCCACCTGCCCGTACTGGCCGTAATTAACTCATCGCGGATAGCTATTTCGGCCTATACAAATATCGGGTATGCCGACACGTACGCGACCCGCACATCCCCAGGTCTCGCGATGGCGTCTGCGGACGCTATCAGAAAGGATATCCAGCGCCTGCGGAATTACAATGACATTATCATCGTTGTTCTTCACTGGGGAGACGAATATTCGGATTATCCGACACAGGGCCAGATTGATCTCGCACATGCCGTCATTGACAGCGGGGCCGACGCCGTTATAGGCCACCATTCGCACGTGTACCAGGGCGTGGAAATTTACCGTAAAAAACCGATTTTCTATTCCCTCGGCAACTTTCTTTTCGGATCGACAAACGAAAACGGGAGAGACAACATCGTCGCAGCTCTATGGATTAAAGGCGGACGTCTTGCTTCATTGACAGTCTATGCGGTGAACGGCAACAAGGACGCCGCCAGCAGGTTTCAGCCACGGCTGATGAGCGGCAATGACGCCGACACGCTGCTGCGGCATCTTATCGACATATCGCGGCCGCTGGGCTCTGACTTCCCGAAAAATGCCGTTATCGCGGATGGTTCGTGCGTATATGAATTCATCACTCCGGCAATAGATAGTACGCCACACGAAAAATAAGATCGCGAGGCGCGGATACGCATGCGTGTTCACATCATTCCTCCGTCATAGCCGTAATTACCCTTTCAACGCCCGCGGCGCAAACGTCTGTATTGTATCCCCCTTCAAGGATCGCGATGAGTTTTCCGCCACAATAACGCCGCGCGAGATTCTTCAGCATTTGCGTAAAAACGTAATACATATCAATGCTGAGATTTATTGAAGAAATCGGGTCATCCCTGTGCGCATCAAAACCCGCGGATATCATAAGAACATCCGGTCGAAAGGACTCAATCGCAGGCAGCACATGCCGCCTGAAAGCCTGAAGATACTCGGCATCCCCCGCCCCTGACTTCATCGGGACATTCAAGGTATAGCCGATCCCCTCGCCAAGTCCGCATTCCATCTCGGAGCCGGTGCCTGGATAATATGGGTACTGGTGCAGGCTGATATAGTACACTGACTTGTCATAATCAAAAAGATCCTGCGTTCCGTTACCATGATGCACGTCCCAGTCAACGATACCGACTTTCCGTGCGCCGTATCTGCGCTGCACATATCTCGTCGCAATCGCGATATTGTTGAAGAGGCAGAATCCCGCCGCGGAGCTTTCACCCGCATGATGGCCCGGGGGGCGTATTACGCAGAAACCGTTTTCAGCGGCGCCGCTCATAACGATATCGCACATGGCGACGCACCCGCCGACAGCATGCAGCGCCACATTGAAGGTCTGACGGCATACCGTGTTGTCTATCGAATCGAAATACGCCGCGCCCGATTCGATTTCCCGCTGTGCCCGCAGTATATAATCACGGCGGTGAGTGAGTTCGACCTGCTTTATATCCGCAGGTCTGTCCGCATAGACGCGCAGAAGATTGTTAAAACACGGCGACGACCGCATTTTTCTGTGGATGGCGGTCAATCGTTCGGACCGCTCAGGATGCCCCGACCCGGTATCGTGTTGAAGAAATATATCATCGTAAAGATATGCCGTTTGCCTCATGGTGGGCCTCCGTGCCGGATCGTCCACATTTATCATCATAAATATTAAATTAGTTATATTATAACAAACGATTCATAAGCGCAAGTAATTAATATCATCTTTGAGAGCACCCTGCCTCCCTGCCTCAATTCAATGATGGCGGGAAATCATTTGACAAAATGCCGCAACTATACCATACTCGCCCTTTGCCTGAAAGCAGTACATTTAAATAATAATAAATATTATTTTTTGATGAATTAAAGTGGCTACTATTTCAGCTGAAGAGGAAAGTTGACATGCGTATCCATGAAAAATTTAACCTGACGGGCTATTAAACGATGCTGATTGTCCGAGAGGCAACATTGCCGCTGCCGCCTGAAAAGGTTTTTAAAAAAATCGAGGATGTTCGGGCCCTCGCAATGATCAAAAAGGAGTTGGCGAAGTATTCGATTGTGCGAAACGAGGCGGGCCTGCAAATACTGGATGCCATGATCCATCTTCCGTTATGGATTACTGTTCCCACGCGTTTGAAATACATGACGCAGCCCGGAAAATTTGCCGAATTAAAGCAGATACGCGGCGGCTTCACAACATATGAGTGCGCGTACACGCTGCGAGCGGCGGGCGAGTTTACACACGTTACAATAAGATTTGACATAAAACTGGCCGGAGGCCTTACCGGAAGCGCCATCCAGGCAGTGCTGTCTCCTTTCCTGAAGAAACGGATCGAAAAAGAGCTGACGATTCTGAATACAACATCCCCGGACGACTGATTGACATGTCAAAACCGATTATTGTTCAGAGCGACAACACCATTCTGCTCGAGGTCAATAATCCCGAGTTTGAAAGCGCGCGGGACTCAATATCTCCATTCGCGGAACTCGAGAAAAGCCCCGAACACATACACACGTACAGGGTAACACCTCTGTCCCTGTGGAATGCCGCGGCGTCCGGCTTAAAGACTGAGACGATTCTGGAGGCATTGAAGAAATATTCCCGATACGATATTCCCGAAACCGTCCTCGTGACTATCGGCGAACAGATGAAGCGGTACGGCCTCATTAAACTTAAAAAAAAAGACGGCGAGCTTCTGCTCACCTCGTCCGATGCGCTGATTTTTACAGAAATCGTACGGGAGAAACGGATAGCCACGTATATCGACTGCATCATTGACGATACGACGGCAAGAATCAAGGGCAGCCTGCGCGGCCACATAAAGCAGGCACTCATCAAACTGGGCTTCCCCGTGGAAGACCTCGCGGGATACGAGGAAGGCGATCCCTGCCCCATCAGCCTGAAGCGCGAACTGTTAAACAACGTGCCGTTTGTGATACGCGATTATCAGACAAGCGCCGTTAACGCGTTCCACCGCGGCGGCGGCCCGGAGGGCGGCAGCGGCGTAATCGTGCTGCCATGCGGGGCCGGAAAAACGATTGTCGGCATAGGCGTTATGGCGCTTCTGCAATCAGCAACGCTGGTGCTCGTAACGAACACCGTCGCGCTGCGCCAGTGGAAAGAGGAACTGCTTAACAAAACCGACGTATCTCCCGATATAATAGGCGAATATTCCGGCGAAAGAAAAGAAATTAAACCGATAACCATCGCCACCTACAACATTCTTACCTACCGCAAGAAAAAAAACGAGGATTTTGTCCATTTCAACCTGTTTACCTCGAAGAACTGGGGGCTCATTATATATGATGAGGTGCACCTGCTTCCCGCGCCGGTATTTCGCATGACGTCAGAGATTCAATCGAAGCGGCGTCTCGGCCTGACCGCAACGCTTATACGCGAGGACGGCCTCGAAACCGACGTTTTCAGCCTGATCGGCCCGAAAAAATACGATATGCCCTGGAAAATACTGGAAAAGGCGAACTGGATCGCCGAAGCCCTGTGCACCGAAATACGCATCGAGTTATCCGAGCAGCTGCGGTTCCAGTATTCGGTAGCCAGGGACAGGGAAAAATTCCGTATCGCGTCTGAAAATGAGAAAAAAATAGATGTTGTCAGCAGAATTATCGCGTACTATCCCGATTCGAGCATCCTTGTAATCGGCCAGTATATATCGCAGCTCGAGGCGATCGCCCAGCGGTTTAATTTTCCGCTCATCACGGGAAGCACGCCGGTTTCCGAACGCGAGCTGCTGTATTCCGCGTTTAAAAAGGGCGAAATAAAAACGCTCATCGTATCGAAGGTCGCCAATTTCTCGATCGATCTCCCCGACGCCAACGTCGCCATACAGGTATCGGGCACCTTCGGGTCGCGTCAGGAAGAGGCGCAGCGGCTCGGGAGGATACTGCGCCCGAAAAAAGGGGAAAACAGGGCGTATTTTTACACGATCATCACATCAAGCACGGTTGAAGAAAAATTTGCTCATAACCGTCAATTATTCCTCACTGAGCAGGGGTATTCATACATCATACTCAATGAGGAAATGTTTAATACGCGGTTTTAATATCACGTTTGCATCCCTGCTCTTTCTCGTTATGTGCGCACACGACACGAGCGCCACAGGACGCGGTTTTTTTCTCCTGGCCCACAAAAACGGCATACTCCAATCACGCGATTCAGGGAAAACCTGGATCGACTACAGCGCCGGTCTTCCGCCAAAATGCGCTCCCGTAAGGATTGTCGCGGATTCGTGCGGGCGCCTGTATTGCATTACCGCGCACTCGGGCGTGTTTGTGCGAACGCCGCCGGAAAATTTCTGGCGGAGCATCAATTCGCCGCACTTCCTGTTCAGGGCCAGGCACGCGCCGCCCTCATACTATCGAAAGATTTCAGCATTTGCCGTCAATCCCGCCAATCCCGATACGCTTGCGCTCGCAACAAAGCACCAGATCTACCGATCGTTTGACGGCGGCGCCTCATGGCAGATACTGCCCATGCGCCGTCATGGTTTCAGTCTGTACATCACCTCGCTCGCTTTCGGCCCCCGGGGGGAGATGTACGCGGGCACGTCGCACAGCGGTGTTTTCAGAATCCGCAACGGCATATTCGAATCGATATCGTGCGGCCTCCCCACGGAACAGTATTCCGCAAACACGTCATTTTACGAAGAGATTTCCTCAATCGCCTGCGACCCTGAAAATGAAAAGGCGCTTTTCGCAGGATTACATTTCGGCGGCGGTATATATGTTTCGAGTAACGGTGGAAAAACATGGTCACCCCTTCCGCATCCGGCCGCCGGCGCAGGCCCGTATCCGGTATCGGGCCTGATTCCCTGCAAAAACCGCCTGTATGCGATAACCGGCGCCGGCACATTTGAACGAGACGCCATGTCGGGAATATGGCATAAAAAGCGATATGACACTGCTATCGGCAAAGTGCCGCCACGCGAAGGCCCGGTCGAGCTGTACCGTTTCGACGGCAGCGGGAGCCGGTCGCCCCTCACAT
>DHPI01000059.1:0-1536 GCA_002407865.1 Spirochaetia bacterium UBA5368 | reverse complement strand
CGGGAGCCGGTCGCCCCTCACATGGAACCTGGCTTCAGAGGAAAATAACAGCACAAAGCGAAGCAACGGAAACGCCGGCGGACGCAGGGCGCTGTACGCAACCGCTCCGGCGGCAAAACAGCGGCTGGACGGCCTCATCGCGACCGCGCGAAGGTGCGGCCTCAACGCGATTGTCATCGACATGAAAGACGATTCCGGAAATGTGTTTTTCCCGTCATCCAATTCTGTGGCGCGGCAAATCGGCGCGCTGAAAAAACCGTTCGATATCCGCGGCATTCTTGCCAGGCTGCACAACAACAATATTTATGCAATTGCCCGCGTTGTCGTATTCAAAGATGAAAAGCTTTTCAACGCAAACGACAACGCCTGCGCAATACGAAACAGGGCGACCGGAAAGCCATGGATCGGCGCCCCAAAAGAATACTGGGTTGACCCGCATTCAGATTTTGTCAGAGACTACACAATTTCACTGTGCGAGGAATTGCAGCAACTGGGTTTCGACGAACTGCAATTCGACTACATCCGCTTCCCATCCGACGGCCCCGTGCACCTGTGCCAATATCCCTGCCGTACCGACGACGCCGTCTTTAAATCCGAAGTGCTCACAGATTTTCTCTGGCAAACTAAAAAACGCATCTTTATTCCACTCTCTGTCGACGTATACGGCTTCGCCGCGTGGTACCGCTTCGGGGACACAATTGGGCAGGATATAGAAGATTTCGCCAGCGTCATTGACGCGCTGTGCCCCATGGTATATCCATCACACTTCGGCGCGCGGTTTTACCGGCACTACGACGGAAACGATCTGCCGTACCGGCTTGTCCTCGACAGCGGACTGCGTGCGCGCACCCTTGTCGGCAACAGCGTCACAATACGGCCATATTTGCAGGCATTCAGGCTGTTTTCCCCGACATGGGGGCCCGACTATATTAAAGCACAGGTGCGCGCCGCGGAAGACAGCAACGCGAGCGGTTACACGTTCTGGAACGCGCGCTCGGATTATTCCATGGTGGAACGGGCAATGCACGACAGCCGGAGCATGCAATAGCGCGTCTCGCCGATTTGTAAATAATTTTTGCTCAAGATTTATTTTGTACCTGCCGACACTATCGGCATGAGAATATCCACGGGCATATCCGAGCTGAATCTGCTTTCACGCGAGGGCGGCAGAATCTCGTCAGAGAAGGCCTACATATGGCCAGTTTACGATGCGGGCAAAGTCGGCCAGATCCACGGAGTAGCGCGACGCACCGGGCAAAACCTCGCCTATGCAAAACCAACGCCCCAGGAGCATGTTCGCCTTCTCGAAGAATACAGCGGCGCGCCATCGACCGAGTACACAAAGCACGGCAGGCTGAGCGATAAAAAAGCGCTTACCTGCGCGCCGGGCACATTCTTCGACGCGCTCGCCTGATGGCGTTCGCATTCCAGATTTTATTCTTCGCAATCATGCATCACGCCACCATGATGACGGCGCATACCCCGTGAAACCCGCGCACCGGTGGGCGGGACGCGGTAGCAGTAGAACTTTAGGGG
>DHPI01000053.1:10800-12091 GCA_002407865.1 Spirochaetia bacterium UBA5368 | reverse complement strand
GCTGGCGTGGGGCATTACCACGACGCCGGGAATGAATGTCGTTACCTTCGTTCAGAAGGGAGAGACGCCCTTTCCTCGTGACGTCATAATGGGCGAGGCCGTAAGGATATTCGGGAGAAACATGCTGTCTGAAGGTGCTGTCTCGCTGGAGGAAGAACTCGTACACATCCTCGGGGGAAAAAACGCAACGCTCGCCGTCGCCGAATCGTGCACGGGCGGGCTTATCGGCAGACGGATAACCGACATCCCCGGATCGTCGAAGGTGTTCAGTGGCGGCGTTGTGGCATACAGCAATGAGGCCAAAATACGATTGTTGTCGGTTTCTCCCGATGTGCTGCGGTACCATGGCGCCGTGAGCGAGGAAACCGCCGCAGCGATGGCGCATGGCGCGCGCATGGCGTTCGATTCAGACCTGGCGGTCGCGACCACGGGAATTGCCGGGCCGGGCGGCGGCACTGAAATAAAACCGGTCGGTACGGTCTGTTTCGCCTTTGCGCACCCCGGCGGTGTTGACACTTTTACCCGCGTAATATCGGGCGAGAGGGAGCGGGTGCGGTTCATCGCGTCGCAGATAGCGATGGATATTGTACGGTTGCATGTGCAGGGTATATGATGCGGATACTACAAATAACGGCAATGATCGTCGCGGTGGCGGTTGGTTCGGCGCTTCAGGGTGTTTCGGCGAACCTGCAGTCCCTGTACGAACAGGGGGCCGAGGCGTTTAAATCGGGCAATTACGGTTCTTCCGAACTGTTGTTTCGAAAAATTATCGAGCAGGACGATTCCAGCGAATACCGTGAGCGTGCGTGGTATTATCTTGCGTTGTCAATATATAATCAGAAAAAATACAAGGCCGCCATTTTTGAATTCAACCGGTTTTTACTTATCTGCTCCGTGCAGGATCTGTGTTCCGAATCGAGATATTGGATAGCGGAATCGTATTTCAATTTGAAGGACTACATACGCGCTATCGAGGAATACAAACGCTTTATCGGACTGAGTAAAAACAACGAACTTGTCGTAACGGCGCTCGACCGGATTGCCGAAATCTACATTCTCCAGGGGCGGTACGATGAGGCCGTCATCGAATGGAAAAAGGCGATTGCGTTGAACGCCGACGCCGTCCGCGACAGCCTTCGCATTGTAAAAATAGGAGAGGCGCTGTACCTCAACGAAAACTACGATGAGGCGCTTGATCTGCTGGAAAACCTGTTGAATGCGAAAATGGACAAAGCGATCGAATCCAGGGCGCGTCTTATATTGGGAAAAATATACCAGAATAAGAACCGGC
>DHPI01000053.1:6606-10656 GCA_002407865.1 Spirochaetia bacterium UBA5368 | reverse complement strand
ATAAGAACCGGCACCGCGACGCGCTGCGGGCGCTCTCGGGCATCCCCGAAACGCTGCTGAAGTCCGCTCCGTTTTTCGACGCACAGTACTACAAGGCAGTGTCGGCAATCGCACTTGGCGACACTTATTCCGCAAAGACATATCTTGAATCGTTTTTGCTGATCGGCAAGGATTCGGACTGGTATTATAACGCGAAATACGAGCTCGGCGGCATCCTGATCAGTGAGAACAACGAAAAAAGGGGCGTTGAACTGCTTGATGATGTGCGCGCATCGACGCGAAAAATGGGGCTCAGAAGCAGGGCGGCCCTCATACTCAGCAAGTTATATCTGCGGCAGAATCCCGCAGACGCAATTCCCTATCTTGAGGATGCCGTTTCGCTTGACGATCCGCAGGAGCAGAAAAATGTGCTGCTTTTGCTCAGCAGGGTGTATGTGGACGTTGGGCGTTTCGACGACGCGGAAAGGATATTGAACCTGCTTGCCACCACCTATTCCGATTATGAGGACAGCGACCTTATTCAATTTCTCGGCGCCAGGATTGCGCTGGAGCGCGGGGAAACCGATAAGGCGATAGCGGGATTCAACCGCGTGCGCGAAATAAATCCGTCATCGCAATATTTGAGAGAGTCCCTTTATTACCTGTCGCTTGCGCACATTTCAAAGAAAGAAGACATACAGGCGATAGAGTTGCTCAAAAAATACATCTCCGTTCCAGGCGTCGAAAAACAATATGACGCCGGCGTGCGCCTGTTGCAGCTTTATCTGAAGGCGAATGACACGCGGAACGCTGAAAAGACGATGGCGGCGATTCTCGCGGCGCACTCGCGGCAGGAGGGGATCGACGAACTGCTGTTTGCCTTCGCGGAATCGATTCAAGAGAGGGGTTTTGACGGATCCCGGTATTTTAAAATAATCGTGAATAGCTACCCGAAATCCCCGTCGGCGGGGAGGGTAATGTTGATATGGGCGGGTGAAAAGTTCCAGAAAAAGGATTACGCACAGGCGGAATACTATTACCGGATGTACCTGTCGGTTGAAACGCGCCCCGACAGGGACTCGGTGATACTGTTCAGGGCCCGGTGTCTCTACAATCTGGGGAAACACAGGGAAATACTTTCGTTTGTGCCGGAAGTCAGCCCGGAGATCGCCGACGCGGAAGTCGCGAAGCAGTTGACGTTTATTCTTGGCCGAAGCTGTTATTATACCGGAGATTTGGAGAAGGCATATGGAGCGCTGTTCACCGATCCGTTGAGTTCGTACGCGCCTGAGGATCTTCTGATAATAGAAAAATGCGCCCTTGCGGTGGGTGATATATGGACTGCACAGGCGGTGCCTTCGCAGATTGAGAAAAAAGACGATCTCTACGCTGAGTCACTGTATCTGCTTGGACAGTATTATGCTGAAAACAAGAATAACGAGGCGTCGATCGGTTTTTTTAACAAAATACTCGATGATGCGCCGAATTCATCCTGGGCCGAGCCGGCGAAACTTGAGATGGCCGGCATTTTGATAGACGAGAAACGTTATGCGGAATCCATAGAGCTGCTTCAGAGTATTCGCGGGTCGTCGAAGCAGGACGTGAAAAACGCGCTGCTCATTATCGCCAGTTTTAGAATGGGAAAAATCAACGATGCGACGGAGCTTTCCCGCATGAATATAAAACGGCTGCTTGCGCTTCCGCAGGGTGAGACTGTGGCGCTTGACAATCTGATGCACTATTATCTGGTGGGCGACCTGAAGAATTTTAATGTCTACGCGGCATATGTGCAGAAATATCCCGGACGGGCGCAACTCGTAAATTATCTCTCGGGGAAACTGTATTTCGAAGCGGGGCAGTATGCGACGTCGTATTACTATTTTTACAGGGTGTCGCAGGCAAGAAACGACTACAGGGAGGAGGCGCTGTATTATCTCGGTGGTATCAGCCTGTTTCATCAGAAGAATGCGGGACTTGCGATGAAATATTTTCAAAAGCTTGCCGATGAAGGCGCTCCCGGTTCAGCCTATGTTGCCAGGGCGAAAATCAATCTTGCCATACTCCTGTCAGAATCGGGTAACGGAAAGAAGGCGGGCGATATTCTAAATGATATTCGCACAGGTCCCGATGCAATGCTGCAAAAAATTCAGGCCGAGAACCTTTCGGCATATTACGGATATCCGCCGCAGGAACAGTAAACGGGGCGGCGGCGAAGGAGGACGCATGAAAGAGCACCGAATATGTGTTATACACGGTCCCAACCTCAACATGCTTGGGCGCCGGGAGCCGGAAGTGTACGGAGCCGTCACCCTCGACCAGATCAACGGAATGATTGAGGAATTCTGCGCGTCCCGCGGCGTCGGCGTGCAATTGTTTCAATCGAATTCCGAGGGAGCTGTAATCGATTACATACAGGAGCATGGCCGCTCCAGCGGCTTTGTCATCAATCCGGGGGGATATACGCATACCTCCGTGGCCATACGCGACGCGATTGCGTCGGTGAAGCTGCCCGCAGTAGAGGTGCATCTTTCCAACATTCACGCGCGCGAGGAATTTCGAACAACGTCACTGATAGCGCCGGTCTGCATAGGCCAGATTTGCGGGTTTGGCGCGTATTCGTACATCCTTGGCATTTCGGCGCTGCTCGACCACCTTGATAAACAATAGGGTTGCGATATGCGATTGAAAGCATTGAAAAAGAACCTCGTAAAAAAAGGAAAATTACCGTACCTTATAACCGATCTCGTCAACATACGGTATTGCACCGGTTTTTCCGGATCGTACGGTTGTCTGCTTGTGGACGGCGAGAGGACATATTTCATTTCGGATTCGCGCTATGAAGAATACGCGCGCTCTCTGCTCGGAGATGACGTAACATTCGTGTTGCAGAAAAAAAGCCTTCCGGAAGCCCTGAAAAAGCTGCTGGGGGGCATTGGCGCGCAGCGGCTGAATCTCGAAGAACACAATCTTCCACTGTCAATGTTCATGCAGTTGAAAAAAGAGCTCCCGGACACTGAACTTTTGCCGGCCGGCGACGAAGTCAATTTGCTCAGAATGTGTAAGGATGATTCCGAAATAGAACTGATTCGGAAGGCCGTGCGGATTGCCGATGATTGTTTTCGGCATATTCTCCGCATCATCAAGCCGGGCGTACGGGAATGGGATATCTATGTCGAAATAGATTATTTTTACAAAAAAAACGGTTGCAGGCGCACATCGTTCGATTCAATCGTCGCGTCGGGGAAATCGTCGTCAATGCCGCATTATTCGACATCAATGACAAAGCGTGTGAACAGCGGCGATATAGTCATGATCGACATGGGCTGTGAGTACGAGGGGTATAATTCAGACTTGACAAGAACCGTATTTGTCAATAGCGTTGATGCTGAATTTAAAAACATATATACGACCGTCAGAGAAGCTCAGGAGCGCGCGCTTTCGGTGATACGCCCGGGAATTAGCGCCGGAAGCTGTGACGGAACCGCGAGACGGATTATTAAAGACGCGGGATATGGGGGCGCGTTCGGTCATTCGCTGGGACATGGCGTGGGTCTTGAGGTGCACGAGCTGCCTGCGTTGAAATCGGGCGGAACAGCGAAACTGAAAAAAAACATGGTCATCACCGTCGAGCCAGGAATCTACCTGCCCGAGAAAGGCGGTGTGCGAATAGAAGACATGGTGCTGGTGACCGATAACGGCGTTGAAATACTGACTGAATCACCAAAGGAACTATTTATTCTGTAAGAGGATCCACATGATTACGAGTAATGATTTTAGACGCGGCATAGTGATAAAACTCGATGGCAACCTGTATTCGGTGATTGAGTATCAGCATGTAAAACCGGCGCGGGGCGGCGCCTTTGTGCGAACAAAACTGCGGTCGCTCACAAAAGGATCGATTATCGATAAAACATTCCGCGGCGGCGAGAAGGTCGAGGATGTGCGCGTTGAAAGCAAGAAGATGCAGTATCTGTACGATGAAGGCGATGCGCTTGTTTTTATGGATGTCGAATCGTACGAGCAGGAGTCTGTCGATAAGGCGTTTCTGGGCAACATACTCGATTATTTGAG
>DHPI01000053.1:3358-6515 GCA_002407865.1 Spirochaetia bacterium UBA5368 | reverse complement strand
TACATACTCGATTATTTGAGGGAAGGCGACCATGTCGACATATCGTTTTATGAAGGCAGCCCCATCTCGTTCGAGCCGCCGACATTCGTCAGCCTCAAAGTTGTGTACGCGGAGCCGGGCGTGCGTGGCGATACAGCAACCAATGTGACGAAATCGGTGAAGCTTGAAACCGGCGCGGAAATACAGGTTCCGCTGTTTGTTAACGAAGGCGATACAATCAAGATTGACACCCGGACGTGGGAGTATGTTGAACGGCTGAAGGCGTGATGTCATGAATATCTTCAAGTTTATTGGCGATTGGATTAATGAGAATCCCGGCAGGGCGGTCGGTGTTATATGCGGATTTATCTTCAGCCTGCTCATCTTCACGATCGGTATACTTAAAACCCTGCTGATCATCCTTTTTATGCTGGCAGGATATCTCATTGGGAAGAGCAGGGACGAGGATGTGTCCATCATCGACGCGATTGCCGGCCTGTTCAGGAAAAAATAACCGTCCGGATCGTGTATACCATACGGAAAAAATCCGGTAACCAGTGAAAGAACACACCATTTTAATAAAAGCAGCGTATTCATCGTACCGAAAGAAAAATTATGCCGATTGCGCCGTACTTCTGGAGAAAGTCATATCTGACGGTACGCGCGATCCGTATCCGCATTTTCTTCTCGCGGTGACATATCTGCTTTCAGGGAAACTCCAGAAGGTTGAATCAGCGCTGAAAAACATAAAACTGTATCAGCCGGATTTCCGGCCGGCGGTGCAGCTTGAGGCGTTTCTTGTGATGAAATCGGCGGAAAATTTCGAAGCGGCCCTGTCCCGGTATCTTGATGCGCTGCAGCGCTTTCCCGACGATCGCTACATCATAAAGGCCATTAAGTCCCTGCGAAAAACGGCCAATTTCGACGAGTTTCAAAAAAAAGCGCGCCTGGGCGAATATGTCGAGGTTCCCGCGCCCGGTTCGCGTTCGGTACGCGCGCCGATAACACGGCCCGTATGCCGTAGAAGGTTTGCGCTGAAAAAACCGCTTATCACGGCCGCAGTTTTGCTTGTGTGCTGCGCGCTGTGTGTCGTGCTGTATGTCGCGTATCGCGATGCGTTTGCAGGGCTGTTTTTAAGGACCGAGGGCGCCTTATCTCCCCATCCTGACAGCAGGGCGGTTGACATAGTCGTGCTGGAGCGCGGCAGACACGACCTCATCAACAGGATAAACAAGGAACGGCAGCATGTATTCTACTACAGTAATGACGAAATCTACAATGATTTCACTACTGCGCGCGCCCTTATAAAACAGGAAAAACACAACGATGCCCTTGTGCTGATAAATAAAATATCGGCAAGCAACGCGAATTTTACAGTGAAGGAAAAAGCCGACTTTTTGCGAAAATTCATTCTCGATGTCGACGGGCGTGAAGCGAGCGGCGTGTCCTACGGGGATGTGGCGAAGCGGCCGTACCTGTATCGCGGAATGATAGTTCAATGGCAGGGGAAAACGGCGAATCTTCGACGGAAGGAAGGTAAAATGTATTTTAACCTCCTGATCGAATACAGGGACAACGGCGTGTTTTCCGGCATTGTCGATGCCTATTCCCAGAAAGATTACGAAAAACTGACAAACGGCGATATCGTGGATGTCCGTGCGATGTTCGTCAACACGATCGGGGGCGACGATCGTGTCTACCTTGTCGTGCAAAACATCATTGTGCCCGGAAAGCAAATGGGGGAGGAGCGGTAATCGAATGAAAAAGGTATTTCTGACAGGGTGCGACGAATATGACCGGGCGACGCTTAGAAAAAAAATCGAGACAGGGCTTGCTGATATAGGGATAGCCCCGGATGATTTTAAAAACGCGCGCGTTGCCCTGAAGCCGAACCTGCTGAACGCGAGCCCTGTCGAGAAGGCGGTTGTGACGCACCCGGAGTTTTTCAGGGCGCTTGTGGATACGGTGAAATCGTACGGCGGTGCGCCTGTGCTCGTCGAATCGCCGGCGTTTCAGAGCCTCGAAAAGGTGGTTAGCAAGACGGGATATGACGCCATAATCCGCGATGAACGCATCCCCGTATGGAACAACCGTGACACCGTTGTGGCGCACAATCCGTCAGCGAGAAAATACAGGCGCTTCGAGATCGCCGCGCCGCTTGCCGACGCCGATATCATTATCAACCTGCCAAAATTCAAAACACATGAGATAACCTATATTACCGCCGCGGTGAAGAATCTCTTTGGCGTGATTCCGGGCCTCAATAAATCCCAATGGCACGTCCGCGCGAAGACGAAGAGCGAGTTTTCCGAATTTCTGCTTGATCTCTACGGCGCGATTATGAGCGAATTTTCAGCATCAAAAAAAATTGTGCACATCGCTGACGCTGTTATCGGCATGGAAGGCGCGGGCCCCGGCGCGAGCGGCACGCCCAGGCACATTGGCGCTATCGTCGCGGGCGTCGACGCGATCGCTGTCGATTTCGTTCTTGCGGCCATTGTGGGGATTGATTCCGCGAAGGTGACGACCATCACATCGGGCGCCGCCCGCGGACTGGGATCGGCGTCATTTGATGATATAGACATATGTGGCGGCCGGATTTCAGATTTCTCGATTAAAGGATTTCAGCCTCCGAAAACCGGCATCGCCGATGTGGTGAAAAACTGGTCGCTCGAGCGGGACATAATGAAAAACCTTCTCGTTGAACGGCCGTTCCCTGTCGAAGGAACGTGCACGCTCTGCTACCAGTGCAAAAAAATATGTCCTGTTGGCGCGATCGGCATGGCGGACGCGCCTCGCAGGGTGCCCCTGTATGATTATTCGAAATGCATCCGCTGTTATTGCTGCATGGAAATATGCCCCGAGGCGGCCATCCGTCTGAAACGTGGAAAATTACAGTGGCTTATGGATCGTGCGTAAGCGCGTATTATTCACGCGCATCTACGATAGTAGATAAAAAAATCAATGCCTCATTATGTGCTGGTTTTGCGTTTGCGGAGATCTTGAAATACTCTGTGAAAAACTTCTGTCGGGGGTTATCTTTCCATTAGCGGAGGAGGGACTCGAACCCCCCACACCACGGATATGAGCCGTGTGCTCTAACCTACTGAGCTACTCCGCCTTCTTAGCGCGGGCAGGATTTGAACCTGCGACCTTTGGGTTATGAGCCCAACGAGCT
>DHPI01000053.1:0-3240 GCA_002407865.1 Spirochaetia bacterium UBA5368 | reverse complement strand
GGTTATGAGCCCAACGAGCTACCAACTGCTCCACCGCGCGATCTTGATACAAGTTAGTAATATAGCCGTACAGTGTCAACTGTTTTTCGCCAAAATTGATTACTGTCGTTTAAATATTACAAATAATAGTTGTTGACTTTCAAAAACAAATGAAGAGACCATATTTTCGCTCATTTTTGTTCCGGTGCATTGATAACGCACGACAATGGTTTTTTGAATACGGCGTAACGATTTTGATTATGCCGGCGAAGGAAGCATGTTGCGTCTTTTAAATATTTTTAAAAACAAACAAGTCGGCCTTGCGCTTGGCAGCGGCGGCTCGAAGGGGATAGCCCATATTGCGGTGATAGAATACCTTGAAGCATTGGGGATTCAGGTACGCATGATTTCCGGCGCAAGCATTGGCGCAGTTATTGGCGCGGTGTACGCGGCAGGTTCGCTTCCGCAACTGAAGAAGGATCTCCAGCGGATGCAACGCAGGGAGATGATGTCGTATTTCGATATTGTGTTTCCGAAATCAGGTTTGCTTGAGGGAAAAAAGGTTGTTGAATTTCTTAAAAAGTACATATCCGAAAAAGCGACATTTGACGACCTGCGCATACCGTTAGGCGTCGTTGCGACGGATCTTTACAACGGACAGCCTGTCGTTCTTAAAAGCGGGAGGGTGCTCGATGCCGTAAGGGCCAGTATTTCGATTCCCGGAGTTTTCGTGCCGGTTTCGTATAATGAGACGTTGCTTGTCGACGGTGGCGTCGCGAATCCTCTCCCCATTGATGTCGTCAGGGGAATGGGCGCCGGCATTACTATTGCTGTCAATCTTCATCCGACAGTGCAGACGAAAATTATACGGAAAAAAATAACTGCTCTCGATTCTGTTGAAATAAAACCGCAATTGCTTGAAATTGCGAAGTCAGGGGATACCATCGATGGTTCCTTCGTCTATGACCGGACGCAGGGCAGAAAATGGCTCCAGTCGGTCGAGCGGTGGCTCGGCGTTGGCGACAGGACGAAACAAGAAAAAACGTTCCCGAATATTTTTGAGATAATCTCGCAGACGATCGACATAATGGGGTACATGAACACAATGATGATGCTGAAATATAATGCGCCGACGGTACTGATCGAGCCGAACCTCGTTGACCTGCCGACGCTCGATTTTCTGCAGGTGCAGCATGCGCTCGACGAGGGAGAGCGCGCCTGCGAACGGATGAAGCACGAACTAATAAAAAAGGTAAAGAAACGATCATAGATATGATGACGGAAATTGCGCGCGACAAAGAACGGCGCCTTAATGAGCTTCGTGAGCTTATCGGTGATTGCAGGCGCTGCAAGCTTTCATCGACAAGAAACACAATCGTATTTGGTGAAGGAAACCCTGACGCCGAGGTGATGTTCATCGGCGAGGGGCCGGGCAAGGATGAAGACATAGAGGGGCGGCCGTTCGTAGGAAGGGCCGGCCAGCTATTGACGGCCATTATAGAAAAGGGCATGCGCCTTACAAGGGCCGATGTCTATATCGCGAATATTGTGAAGTGCCGGCCAACGGTGAATCTCGAATTTATGCGCGACAGGCCTCCAGACGACGAGGAAAAAGCCGCGTGCGGCCGGTTTTTGCGTTCGCAGATCGAGATTATCTCGCCGAAGGTGATAGTGACGCTCGGAAATCCGTCGACGCAGTTTATCCTCGACACCAGGCAGGGAATCACGAAAATTCGCGGCCGGTGGTTTCTGTACGGCCAGATTCCGGTGCTTCCAACATATCACCCGTCGTATGTGCTGAGAAACGGCGGTGAACACAGCCCGCTGAAAAAGGATGTGTGGGAGGACATAAAAAAGGTGTTAGAGAGGCTGCGTCAGGATTCGTCAGGCAGTCAGGGCAACGGCGTCGATTGCACTGAGGAGTCCTCCGTAACGAACGTGTGCAATGAACCGGATTCTGGCAATATCGTAAAGATGCGGGAAGTACAGGGAAAACTGTTTTAGATATATGGGAAAACACAAACTATAAGTAATTGGAGGCTGTATGGCTGGTTCCGTTGTCGTTAAAAAAGTGGAAAGCAAAAAGATGATCAAAGAATTCATCATGCTGCCATGGACGCTTAAAATTTATGAGAACGATCCATGCTGGATTCCGCCGCTGATCGGCGAGCAAAAAAAGCTTTTCGATCGCAAAAAGGGGTATTTCTGGGAAATTGGCGAAGGCGATCTCTTTATCGCGTATCGCGATGGCAAGCCGGTCGGCAGAATTACCGCGCACATCAACCATCTCTATGAAAAAAAGTATGACAATGACACCGGTTTTTTCGGATTCTATGAATCGATAAATGACGTCGATGTCGCGAAGGCTCTTTTTTCAACGGCCGAGGAATGGCTGAAAAATAAGGGAAAAAAGATAATGAACGGGCCGCAGAGCTTCTCAGTTTACGATTCGGTTGGATTCGAGGTCGAGGGTATAGATATAGTGCCCGTTGTCGGGCTTTTGCATTTTGCAGGATACTACAAAGACCTTGCCGTTGCCTGCGGTTTCAGAAAGTGCATAGACTGGTCATGTTACCTTGTGAAAAAAATTGAAGATTACAGGCCCTATCTGAAAGCCGTGCGGGAAGAGTTTATGAAGGGGCAGAATATCCAATACACGATTTTCAGCAAAAAGGAGTTCAAAAAGCGTAAAGACGAAATACTTAATATATTTAACATCGCGTGGGACGGTAACTGGGGCCATCTGCCGCTGACACAGAAGCAGTTTGACGGATTTGTCGAAGAGCTTGTCCAGGTTGTCGTTCCGGAGCTTGTTGTTTTTGCCGAGGATAACGGCAAAACAGTCGGTTTCATTATATCGCTTCCGGATATTAATCCCGCGTTACGCGTGTTGAACGGGAGGATGTATCCGTGGCGCATACTGAGATTTTTGCGCGAGGCGAAGAAGACGAAAAAGATCCGCACAACAATCATGGGTGTGCTCCCGGAATACAGGGGCAGAAAAATCGACGACGTATTTTATCTGCGGACAATCGAGGATGGCATAAGGCTTGGCTTTGAAGCGTCAGATTGCTCGCTGATCGTGGAAACAAACAAGAAAATGATCGGGGCGCTGAAGCCGCTCAAGGCTGAAAATTATAAAACATACCGCATTTATGAAAAGGACATCATGTAAAGCCGCGGTAAAAGGATGCGGTGAATAACGAAAAGCCCCGTTCGTGCGAGCGGGGCTTTGTTTTGTGCAACGAAAACCACCTGCTC
>DHPI01000050.1:9822-14356 GCA_002407865.1 Spirochaetia bacterium UBA5368 | reverse complement strand
CCTGTCGGCCCTGCGCGAACCGGCGGGGGCCGAGCTTTTTGTGTCGAAGACGGCGCACGGAAAAATAATCGATGTCATTGTCTCCACGGCCAGGAGCAAGGGCGTGAGGGTGATCTCCTGTGAAAAGGAGGTGCTGGCGCGCGTCGATTCGTCGTCGCGGCACCAGGGTGTTATGCTTAGAATCCAGCGCGGCTCGGTGGCGCTCCGGGACGACGAGTTTCTCGAAGAGGTGTGCGCGAAAAAGGGCGTGCTTGTCGCGCTCGACCAGCTTACCGATCCCCACAACATCGGCTCTATTATACGGAGCACCGAGGCGCTTGGCGGCGATGGCGTCATCCTGACGAAATCGCATTCATCCGACATTACGCCGACGGTTATCAAGTCATCGGCCGGCGCGACCGCTCATTGCAAAACGATTGCTGTCTCGAATATGGCGCAGTTTCTCGAAAAAGCCCGTTCGCTCGGCTTTTGGATTATCGGCGCATCGGCTGACGGCGATACCGCCCTTGAACGGTTGCGCGAGTTGAAGCCAGCGGTCATCATCATTGGCAGCGAGGGTGGGGGCATGCGCAGGCTTACTGAAGAGAAATGCGACTATATGGCGCGGATACCGCTTCGCGGTAACATCACCTCGCTTAACGCCTCGGTGGCGGCGGGCATCATCATCCACGAGATATTGAAAGATTAAAACGCGGCGGCCCGCATCAATGCGCGCCGGACTTTTTTTTCGTGTTTTTGCGGGCTGTATCCGCAATCATGCCATGAAGCTCCCTGCGGTTGAATGAGCCTCCCATGTAAGGGACGGTATCGTTTGCGAGCGGGTAGCGCAGCAGGTTTTTACCGTATGTTTTAATGGAAAAAGAGCATCCCGACGTTTGAAGTATGGTAGGCGCGATATCGAGAAACGAGGCGCACAACCTTTTTTCCAGGTAACGGCTGTTGTCGGGCGTAAGGATGTAAAGAGGAACGAATTTATAGGCAATGCCGTCGTGAAGCGTAAGCGACCGCTGGAACGATTGCTGCTCGGCGGGTACGTACAGATCAGGATGGTCGCCGTAGATAATAATGTAGCAATCGCTTATGGAGCGCACGGCCCTCACGAACCGTTCGAGCTGCTGGTCTACGTACGATATCGATGTCAGATATTTTCGCTCCATGGCGCTGACCCCCTTGAAAGGGCGTGCCGGTTTGTAATATTGGGGTACGCTGTGATACGGCCCGTGTGAGCTCATAGTGATAATGTAATAGAAGAACGGCCCTTTCTGCTTTTTCAGGGTTGCGAGCACGTAATCGAAAACGTCGCCATCGGGCGCGCCCCACCCCTTTTCGCGGAGCCCCATCCGGTAGAAGTCGAAAAACTCGTCGAATCCCATGAACTTGAACGCCTGGAACCGGTTGTAGTACTGGCCGGAGTTGCCGTGGAACGCGTAGGTTGTATAATTGTGCCGTTTCAATTTGTTCGCCACGGAATTTGGATAATCGACCGCCAGGTTGATGGCCACCTGATCGTCCATGGTTTCGCGCGAGTTGATTATCGATACCTCGGCGTCCGATGTTCCTCCGCCTTTGTGAAACACCATTGTGTATGGGTAGCAGACGCTTCGATTGCGCAGTTTTCGCAGAAAGGGCGTTACCGGCCTGTTTCTGTTGAGCACGTTTATTACGTTTGCGTCGAGCGCTTCAACCTGGATGAGGATGTAGCTCCGTTTTTTGTCCGAGTTGCCGCCCGAGATTACGGGGCCTATGGGTGATATCTGGTCTTGAAGATTGTAGCTGTCGAAAAGGTTATACACCTGAAAGATCAGCGTGCCGTATGTGTAGATGAAGTCGGCCTTCCTGTGCACCTTCATCTGCGCCGAAAGCGGTGTTTTCATGGCGGATACAAAATACGCTGCGGCGAGGATAAGGCCTGCGGCGATGAAAACGCCGTGTCGTATCCGCGAATCTATCCCGCGAAGCCAATTGCGCACCGGCGTGAATTTCAGCGCGATGTATATGAAGAACGGCAGGTCGATGAAGAATATAAGGTGTCCCCTGCTCAGGGGAACGGCGTTTTTCCCGAGGAGGGTGAACGATTCCCGCAAAAGCGTGACGGCGAGCCGTATCGTGAGGTAATCGCTGTGGTACACGAAATAAGAATAGTTAATGAAGACATACAGCAGTTGGGCGATGTAAAAAAGGATGAACCAGAAGACCCGTTTTCGCTGAAGCAGAAAAAAATAAATAATGACAAGCCAGGCCGCTACGCTTACCAGGGCGAATATGTAATCGAACGGTGATTTGAAACTATTGGCGATACGATTCTGAAAATAATGGATTTTCAGTAAATTGAATAAAAAAAAACACCCACGATGAGGTGGAGGCGGTTAAACCTTTTTTGAATATGTTCAAGCATGTCGGAAGCCAGCGGTTTCTCCTGCGTGCTATGAGTCTTGTTATCACGCCCGGCATTGCGGCGGCATTGATTGAAGGTACACTTTGCGCATACCCTGAATACGTCAAGTTTAATTTTTGTATATTTTGTATAAAATTCTGGTCAGTGACAGCCGTTGTAAAGGAATTTGCGCGGCGCTTACAAAATGCTGGACACGCGAGGGGGTAGGTGATATTCGTTACAGGTGACGCTGCGGAAGCTTCCGCCGGGCGGCGGGTGTTCGTTCTTGCCGCCATTGGCGCGATGCGAATCTCTCATTACGAAAAATGAGGGGGGCGGGGAGTCTGGTTTGCGACGTTAGTGCGGATGTCCTGTGGTGTTTGTTGATGGGGCAATCACGCAGTATGCAAAAAAACGCGTTTTACCGTGTCCCGGTGCGCCGGGATTTATATTGAAATATCTGTATCGAGACATGTCATAGAGTGATATCATAAAAAATGATGCAGGAGTAATAGCATGAAGGGAATAATCCTTGCGGGAGGATCGGGTACGAGGCTCTATCCGGTAACACAGGTCGTCTGCAAACAACTGCTGCCGGTGTACGACAAGCCCATGATCTATTATCCGCTTGCCACGCTTATGCTCGCGGGCATACGCGACGTTCTTATAATTTCGACGCCGGAAGACCTGCCAAAATTCAGCCAGCTGCTGGGCGACGGCTCCAACCTCGGCATTACGCTCAGCTATACGGTGCAGACGGCACCCAGGGGGCTCGCCGATGCGTTCATTGTTGGGCGCGATTTTATAGGCGATGACCGTGTGTGCCTCATTTTAGGCGATAACATATTTTACGGTCACAGCATGCCCGAGATGATGCGCGATGCCGCCTCGAACGAGCAGGGGGCGACTGTCTTCGGCTATTATGTGAACGATCCGGAGCGCTACGGCGTCGTCGAATTCGACAAGAACGGCAGGGCGCTGTCGATAGAGGAAAAGCCGAAACGGCCGAAATCGAACTACGCGGTCGTTGGCCTCTATTTTTACGATAATGACGTTGTGCGAATCGCCGCGTCGCTGAAGCCGTCGCCGCGCGGCGAGCTCGAGATCACCGACGTAAACAATATCTACCTGAAAAACGGGAAACTGCGGGTGAAGCTGATGGGACGCGGCTACGCGTGGCTTGATACGGGCACCCAGGATTCGATGATCGATGCGGCGCTGTATGTGAAAACAATCCAGGACCGTCAGGGGCTTAAAATATCGAGCATTGAGGAGATTGCCTACAAGATGGGCTACATCGACGCGGTGCAGCTTCGGAAGATAGCGGAGCCGCTGTGTAAATCCGGATATGGAAATTACCTGCTGAAAATGCTTGAGATGGAGGGATAAATGCCATTTACCTTTACGCCGCTTCCCCTTGAAGGACTCGTGCTCGTGGAGCCGAAGGTATTTCCCGACGAGCGCGGCTTCTTCCTCGAATCGTACAAGGAATCCGACTTTACGCTCGCGGGCATACACGGCAATTTTGTTCAGGACAATCACTCGCTCTCGAAAAAGGACGTAATTCGCGGTCTGCACTTTCAGCACGCGCCGAAGTCGCAGGGAAAGCTGGTGCGCGTTGTTCGGGGCGCGGTGTGGGATGTTGCCGTCGACATTCGGCCCGATTCCCCGAACTTTAAAAAATGGTACGCGATCGAGCTTTCCGAATCGAATAACCGCATGATTTTTATTCCGCCGGGATTCGCGCACGGTTTTGCAGCGCTTGCCGACGACACACACCTCATTTACAAGTGTACGCATGAGTACGACGCCGCGCTTGATGCCGGTATTCGCTTCGATGATCCCGATATCGGCGTCGACTGGCCGGTGCGGCTGTCGATCGTATCGGAGAAGGACGCGAAGCTGCCGTCGCTACAAGCGGTAATCAATCATCGGTGATCGGAAAAAAGGCGCGTGCCGTGTAGTAAAACCTACAAGGATTTTGAGCAGGGGGAAAGATTACTGCCCCGTGATGGTACTGAAGGCGCGGCGGGAAATCTTGTGAAAGAATACATGTGCAAATATGGTAAAAACTGATAGCTGAACTATGATCTGGCTTATTGGCAACAACGGCATGCTGGGCTCCGAGGTGGAGGCCCTCCTGAGGGATGAAGGGCGCGG
>DHPI01000050.1:373-9676 GCA_002407865.1 Spirochaetia bacterium UBA5368 | reverse complement strand
GGGATGAAGGGCGCGGCTATTGCGTATCCGACCGCGAGGTGGATATAACTGATGCGCACGACCTTCGCCACTTCGCTGCGGATAAAAAGATTTCATGGATCGTCAACTGTTCGGCATACACCGCGGTTGACAGGGCGGAGGACGAGCCAGAGAAGGCGTTTGCGGTCAACGCGGCGGGGGTGGGCAATATCGCCCATATTGCCCGTGAAAAAAAAGCGACGCTTATACACGTATCCACCGACTATGTCTTCGACGGGACAAAAAAGGGAGCATATCTCGAAGATGACGAGCCGAACCCGATCGGCGTCTATGGCAAAAGCAAGCTCGAGGGGGAACGGCGCGTCAGGAGCGAAATCGCCGCGCATTTCATCATCCGCACGGCGTGGTTCTACGGGAAAAACGGCGCTAACTTTGTGCATACCATGCTGCGGCTCTTCGCGGAGCGCGGCGAGGTGCGCGTGGTGAATGATCAATGGGGCAGTCCCACGCGCGCGGCGGACCTTGCCGGCGCCATTATGGCGATAATCAAGAGCGGCTCGGCGGCATACGGCGTTTACCACTACACCGGCGAGGGCAGAATATCGTGGCATGAGTTCGCCACGGCGATATACGAGTGCGCCCGCCGCGACGGTATCATATCGAACACTGTATCGATTGTCCCCATAGCGACGTCCGAATATCCCACGAAGGCGCGGCGTCCTGGGAATTCGTATTTGTCTACGGAGAAGATCCGCCGCGTCCCCGGCGTTGCCGTGCGGCACTGGCATGAGGCGCTGGAAGAGTACCTGCGCGAGTACCGGCGGCGGATGAACTGATGTGTGTCGAGGGGATGTGGCCATTAATCATATTAGCAGGGAGTGTGTACCATGCGAACACTGAAAAATATTCTCGTTACCGGCGGGGCCGGATTCATCGGATCGAATTTTATCCGGTATCTTTTCACACAGACGGATTTCAGGGGAACCATCGTCAATCTTGACAGGCTTACCTACGCGGGAAACCCGGACAACCTGAAGGACGTCGATGCGAAATTCGGCGGCTCACGCTATTTTTTCGTGAAGGGCGATATCTGCGACCATGACGCCGTGAAATCGGTGTTCGAGAAATATTCCATTGATACCGTGGCGCATTTTGCTGCTGAATCGCATGTCGATCGCTCGATCTTCGGGCCGAAGGATTTTATTCAGACGAATATCGTCGGCACCTTTACGCTGCTCGAAGCGGCGCGCGGCGCATGGCAGGGGCGTGATGACGCGCTCTTTCATCACATAAGCACCGACGAGGTGTACGGTTCGCTGGGCGACTCTGGTTATTTCTACGAAAACACGCCATACGACCCGCGCAGTCCCTACTCGGCGTCGAAGGCGTCGTCGGACCACCTGCTGATGGCGTACCATCACACCTACGGCCTGCCGGTGACGCTTTCCAATTGCTCCAATAATTACGGTCCGTACCAGTTCCCGGAAAAGCTTATCCCGCTGATGATTCAGAACATGAAAGAGGGAAAAGCCCTTCCCGTGTACGGCGACGGCCGCAACATCCGCGACTGGCTCTACGTGGACGACCATAACAGCGCGGTGTGGGCGATAATGAAGGGCGGCGCAAACGGTGAGACCTACAACATCGGCGGTGAAAACGAGTGGGAAAATATCAAACTGGTAAACGCGCTCTGCGAGAAAATGGCGCGGTTTACAGAGAAAGATGACGGATATTACAAAAAGCTTATCACCTACGTGAAAGACAGGCCCGGCCACGACCGCCGCTACGCCATCAACTGCGACCGGCTGAAAAAAGAGCTTGGCTGGCGTCAGAGCTTCAACTTTGACGAGGGGCTCGATACAACTATACGCTGGTATCTCGATAACGATGAATGGATTGCCCGCGTGAAAAGCGGCGAGTACCGCAACTGGATCGAGAAGAACTACGGCGACCGGTAAGCGCGTCAGTATCGAATCGGATTTTCAAAACGCGAAAAATGCCACACGCTGAAAAATGAAGTCGTAGCCTTCTCATGGTTGCGCGGCAGCCGCCCCATCACACACTGCCGTCCGGCATGCGTCGATTGTATGCTGCCATGCCGCGTTCCATCCCCCGGCGAAGAAGTGATTCCGCGCCTCCTCGAGGTACATGAATTTCGCGTGATGCGTTTCGGCAAGCCGGACGGTTGTTTCCAGCGGATACCACGTGTCGGCGCGCGAAAGAAGCACGCTGGTGATTGGCGAAAATTCGGCGAAGTGGTCGTACGCGTTATATCCGGGAATGAACAGGTTTTCGAGAAATGATCCGATCCGCATTCGCGAGGGAAGGACGTCAAGGATTGCTCTCATGCCGCGTTTGCGCCATGTTTCGGGGTCAAGCCACGCATCGGTCGCAAGTATGGAACGCATTGTATCCGAATCATCTGTGTACGACGCCAGTATGTCGAGAAATTCACCGATGGTGCCCGAACGGTACATGTAGAAAAGAGATTCCCGTGAATTGAGCACCGGCGCGACAAGGATGAAGCGCGACGGCCGTCGGTAGCGGGCGCCGAAGTGAAGCAGCATGTTCGCGCCTGCGCTATGCCCCACCATGATGAGCGGCACATCCGCGGGGACAAACCGCGTGATGATATCGTCGAGGTCTCCGAGCGCGTCGTCAATAACCATCTCCCCTTCGGATGCGCCGTGCCCCCTCGGATTATAGAGGATACAGCCGCAGCCGGCTTCGTTGATGCGCTCAAGCGGCGGCCGGTACATGTGCACGCTTCCACCCATGCATGGTGCGGCCACGAGGCACGCCCGCTGGTTATCGGGTATGGATAGTATCGTATCAAGGCGAAGCCCGTCTTTCAGGGTAACGGTGTCTGTCAGTGTGCTCATGCGGGAATGTCCCCCCCCTTGCGATTGCGGTGAATAAAGTGAATCCACGAATGGATTGGCTCAAAATACTATTATTGCCGACCAGCGCGCAATCCTTTATTGACTTCTGTAAATGCCGAATTCAACATGCTGTACTGGACGGGATTTATAACAATCTTTCCATTTCAGTGAATGCGTGGGGATTGCAGGAATGCGTAGTGCGACAGGAATTTTTTTTGAACATAATAATGATCTATTGATTATTATTAACCAAATTGGAGGCTTTCCATGAAGATACTGTATTTCGGAGCGGGCGTTATCGGAAGCATTACCGCGGCGAAGCTTGGGGTGTCGGGGCATGATATTACCGTACTTGAGCGGGGTGAGCGTCTTGTTCAGGTGCGCGACCGCGGCATAGTGATACGGCACGGCGTAACAGGCGAGGAGACACATATACGACCGGCCGTCATCGAGACGCTTGGCAGGGATGATTATTATGACATGGCGCTTGTTCCCGTTCGCGCCGATCATCTTCCCGCAATCCTGCCGGTGCTGGCGCGAAACCGGGGGATAAAGAATATCCTTATCATGGTGAACACTCCTAAGGGATATCGGGGAATTATTGATATGCTTGGCCGGGATCGATTTCTGTTGGGTTTTCCCGGTATGGGCGGCGGATTGGCCGATGGCGTGGTCACGTATGTCATCGCGAAACCGCTGGTGCAGCCGACAACATTTGGCGAGATTGACGGAAAAACGACAAAGCGACTGGCGGCGACGGTAGCGATGTTTAAACGCGCCGGTTTCCCGGTTGCCGTTGAACGCAATATGGACGCCTGGCAGAAAACGCATGTATGCTGGATTATGCCGTTCGCGGCGGCGCTGTACATGGCGGGCTCTTCTGCGGCCGCCCTGGCGGAAAGGCCCGACATTCTGCGGCTCATGGTGCGTTCCATTCGGGAGTGTTTCCGGGCGCTGAGGACGATGAGCGTACCGGTAACGCCTTCAAAACTGCGTATGTTCGAGTGGCTGCCGGCAGGCCTGCTGGTGGAAGCGCTGCGGAGGCAGTTGCCGACGCCGGACATTGAAATCGGGGCCATGCTGCATGTCAGGAATGCGCCCGGCGAGATGCGGCAGTTGTGCGATGACCTGTTGAGTATTGTACTCGGTACGTCGGTGAAGGCTGGTGCGCTGGAAGAAATAATGAGTTGCGTGCCGCGGCCGTAAAGCGGTGTCCGCGCGGCGGCACAATGGCCGCACCGTTTCAAAAAAAAATGGCTGCCCTGTGGCAACCGTTTGTGAATGCAGGCGCTGAGGGACTCGAACCCCCAACCGCCGGTTTTGGAGACCGGAGCCCTACCAATTGGGCTAAGCGCCTGTGAAAATCTACTAACACATCCTCATAGTACGGCTTTCTGTCAAGATATTTTTTACGGGCAAAACCGCAGCCCGATAATTCAAACCCGTTTTTAATAGTACTCGCTTGTTGCCATGTCTTCAAACAGATATTTCTGGCTGTCCTCCATTTGTTCAAACTCGATCGGGTAATTGCCGTCGAAACAGGCGGTGCAGAAGCGCATGTTCGAGTTATCGATGGCCTTCAGCAGTGTTTCCACGGTAAGGTACTCGATAGAATCGACACGAATGTATTTTCTGATTTCTTCTATTGTATGGCTCGATGCGATCAGTTCGCTCCTTGTGGGAATGTCGATGCCGTAAAAGCAGGGGAATTTCGTCGGCGGCGCCGATATACGCACGTGTATCTCTTTCGCCCCCCCGTTGCGGAACATCTTAATAATTTTGCGCATTGTGGTGCCGCGCATGATCGAATCGTCGACCACGACGATTCGCTTGTCCGCGATGACCGATCTGACGATGTTGTATTTAATTTTCGCGCCGAAGTCGCGGATCTTCTGTGTTGGCTCGATGAACGTGCGGCCGATATAGTGGCTGCGGATCATGCCCTTTTCGTAAGGGATTCCCGATTCGCGCGCGTAGCCGATGGCGGCGCAGATCGACGAGTCGGGAATCGGTACCACGATATCGGCTTCGACCGGCGACTGGCGCGCAAGCATCCTGCCCAGGTTGATGCGCATTTCGTGAACGGAGTTGCCGAATATGATAGAATCCGGACGCGAAAAGTATATATACTCGAACACGCACAGCGACTGTTTCTGCCGCTCGAACGGGAAGTACGATTTAATGCCGTTTTTCGATATTTCGATAAGCTCGCCGGGGAGCACCTCGCGTACGTATTCGGCGTCGATGATGTCGAAGGCGCATGTCTCCGATGCCACCACCCACGCGTCGCCGAGCCTGCCCAGCACCAGCGGCCTGAATCCCTGGGGATCGCGTATGGCGTAGATGCAGTTTTTGTTCATTACCAGCAGTGAATACGCGCCGCGGATCTTTCTGAGGGCGTGTATCAGCGCGTCCATGAAATCGGGAATGCCCGAGCGCGCCATGAGGTGCACGATGACTTCCGAGTCGATCGAGGTCTGGAAAATCGAGCCCTCGCGCTCGAGCGCAAAGCGCAAAATGCCCGCGTTGACAAGGTTGCCGTTATGGGACAGTACGATCGGCCCGAGGATCGAATCGACCCTCAGTGGCTGCGCGTTTCTCAGAAACGACGAGCCCATGGTGGAATACCGGTTGTGTGCGATCGCCATGTGGCCGCGCAGGCTCCGCATATGCTCCTCTTTGAAGACATCGACCACCTTGCCCATATTCGCATAGCGGTATATATGCTCGCCGTCGCTGGTGGCGATTCCGGCAGACTCCTGCCCGCGGTGCTGAAGTGTATAGAGTCCCAGATAGGAAAGATTCGCGGCGCCTTCATTTCCATAGATTCCGAACACGCCGCATTCCTCGCGGGGTTTATGCCCCTCGTCGGAATCCGAGTAGTCATATAGTTTCATAGAGGGTGTTACCTGTCGTTGTTTAGGTGTAGTTTCTGGAATGATTTAAAAAACATTGTCCCCGTGTAAAGCATTTTATTACGGAAGAACCCTATTTCGCGCGCTGAAGCTGATTTCACATTGTCGGTTACATCACAAATATAGCATTATGGACGCCGCACATCAACAATAAATCGGCCGCACTGTGTTACAGACCGGTAAAAATTGTGCAGTATTTCGCCCGTGTTATGCGTAAATTACCGCGAGAATCTTCGCCGGGGCGTCGCCAAGGCATACCACCCGGTGCGGTGTTGTCGAATCGTAGTAAATGCTGTCGCCCGGCTCGAGCGTGTCCGTATAATCGCCAAGCTGTACTTCGATGCGCCCTTCGAGGACAAACAGAAATTCCTCCCCGTCGTGGTTATACGCGGCGCCCTTTTGACCCACAGGCTCGAGCGTTACAAGAAAAGGCTCCATCTTGCGATTTATCTTGTCGGGGGCGAGGGATTCATAGGAATAGCCGTAGCGTACGCCCTCCTTCGAGGCAACCCTGGAGGTCGGCACCCGCTCGTCTTTACGGACAATCGTGAACGGCGCCCTGTTGTTCTGGCCGAACAAAATGCCCATCTCGATATTCAGGGCGCGGGCGATCTTTATAATGGCGCCGAGCGGCGGCGATATGAGATGGTTTTCGAGCTGCGAAATGTAGGCGGCTGAAAATCCGGTTTTATCAGCCACATCCGTGAGCGACAGCCCCTGCGATTCACGCATCTCTTTAATCTTTTCACCGACCTTGATTTCCCCGGCAGCCATATGTCCTCCAGTATACGTATGTAGTATTCGGCAGCAGTGCTACTGTAGTTGCACCGCCGCCGGAAGTCAATAAAAGTTTGGAGTGATGATGGGTATTGTCGTTACGCCCGCCGCAGATCGTCGCTGTAATTGATATTGAAAAAAATCCTCGACGGGTCGCCGAATTGCCGTATTTCATCCTCTTCAATGTGACGGATGCTGACATCTTCGAAAAAGTCCACGATTCGGCGCCGGCCCGCCTCGATAGTGCGCTGTATGTGCGGCAGGCACGCGCGCGAGTATATCGCATGCAGCGCCTCGTAGCCGTCTTTCGTGCGGGGGATTACGATATCGTACGAATGTGCAAGCGAGGCCATGTCGCGTATCAACCCTTCATTCAGGTTCGGCATGTCGCACGCCGCGGTGAAGATGTAGTGTGTGCGTGCCGTGGAAAGCGCGGTATAAATCCCGCCAAGTGGCCCGATACCTGGGATTGTATCCGCAAAACAGGGGATGCCAAGGTAGCTGAATTTGGCGATATCGTTTGTGCTGATAATGACGTGTGTAAAAATGCGCCGCAGCACGGCGGCCGCATGCTCTATGAGCGGGCGGCCTTCGAAGGGGTAGAGCGCCTTATCCGTCCCGAACCTGCGGCTTTTCCCGCCTGCGATGATGACGGCTGTTATTGTGTCGATGTTCCCGCTCATACTCATAATAGCTTGACATGGATGTGGTGCAAATATACAAACCCGCACAGAAGGCCTTTCAACGCCGCATTGCCGAATGCGGCAACTCCGGAGGTAAAACCGCAACCATGCCGCTCATAATCTCCATTATAGGACGCTCGGGATCGGGCAAAACAACGCTGATTGAAAAGCTTATACGGCATTTCAGTGTCCGGGGGCATAAAATTGCAACCATTAAACACATGCGGCATGAGTTCGATATCGACCGGCCGGGGAAGGATACATGGCGTTATCGCGAGGCGGGGGCGCATGCCGTGATTATCACCAACGATCGCGATTTCGCGCTCATGTCGCGCAACGACAGCGCTTTGGAGTCTGAGGCGCTTGCGGAGAAATATTTTTCCGAATACGACCTCGTCATAATCGAGGGCGAGAAAGAGGGCAGTGCGCCGAAAATCGAGGTGATCGGTGATTCCCACGAGCCGCCGCTCTTCCGCTCGGGGACGCTCGATGTTGCCGCCGTGGTGACCGATTCGCCCCTTTCCGCGGGTGTGCCCGTGTTTGTGCGAAATGACGCCGAAGGCGTTGCCTCGTTTATTGAAACACTACTCGGTTTGCCAAAATAACAATAATTCTTTTTTGCCGGGCGTCGCAGAAATAATCGGATATGCGTCGGGAACTGTCTGAGCGGGCGAAGCGAACGAGTTCCGGATGCGCCCGATTTTTTCAAGAAGCGCGGGGCAGCCGAAGGCCGTCACAACGGAAAGCCGCTATTCTTCATATTGGATCTTGAAAAATGCCACATTCCCCATGAGCTGCGAGGCGTTTTGTTCAAGATTGCCCGACAGTGACTCAACGACTGAAGCGCTTTCAGACGCCTGCTGGGCGATTTCATTGATTGCGTTGATCGATTTCGTGAGCTCGTCAACAGTGCTGTTCTGCTCGTGCGATGTGCGAAATATATTGCTGGATACATCGTTGAGTTCCTCGATCTTTTTTCGTATTTCGATATTTTGCTCATTGAGATTGCTTGTAAAAGACGTTGTCGTCTGAAGGACCTGTTCGGTTTCAAGCACCTTTGATCGCACCTCCCTGAACATGGATGCGGTTGCGGTAATAAAGTTCAGTTCGGTGCGAATTTTTTCGGTATGCAGTGATATGGTTTTGCGGATGTTGCTGACAAGCGACGCTGTCTGGTCGGCCAGCTTGTTGACCTCGTCGGCAACAACGGAAAATCCCCTTCCCGCATCACCGGCCCGTGCGGCCTCGATCGCCGCGTTCAAAGCGAGGAGGTTAATCTGGTCGGCGATGTCGTTGATGGTGCTGATTGTTTCCTCGATGGTTTTAAGGTATGACGCCATATCTTCAATGGCGGCAACCGACCTGCTCATGGTTTTCTCGCCCTTTTCAATGCCCGAAACTGCCTCATGTATTGTGGACGTAAGATTGGTTACCCTTGCTGAGAGGTTCAGGCTATTGGTGTTGATTCTGGCGATATCCTCCTTTACCGTTTCGGAATGTTCCATCTGGGTTTTAATGTTCAAGACTATCGATTCAAACGATGCCGACATCTCTTCGTATGCGCTGCTGGTCTCTTCAATTATTGACGAGAGTTCCTGCGACATATTGGATAGCCGGGAGGATGCGCTTCCGAGATTATCGCTCGAAAGCTTCAATTCGCCCGAGCTCCGCTGAATGGTTTCAACCATCCCCTTCAGATTTTCCTTCATCGTATATACCGATACGTTGATGTCGGCAAGTTCATCAACGACCGCTATTTTTCTGATATGGGCGGCGAGTTCTCCACTGCCGACTTTACCGAGGAATTCCTGGATTATGCTCACTTTGAGTATTATCGTTTTTGCCAGTATGCGGGAAAGCACTATTGCCGCGCCGATACCGATGAGGCTGAATACCGTTATACGCCAGTATGCCCCGCCTGCGCCTGCGCCGGTGTTCGAGATGAATAGTAAGAAATATGTTAGCAGGATAAGATATGGCAGCAGTACGATCATGATAATCGATAGTGTCAATTTCACGAGGATACTCATTTTATATGGCGATTTCATTCCTCTGGGCATGAAGGAG
>DHPI01000050.1:0-245 GCA_002407865.1 Spirochaetia bacterium UBA5368 | reverse complement strand
CTGGGCATGAAGGAGAATACTCCCAGATCGTATATCTTTTGTATAAAAAGCTCTGTCAGCAGAAAATAAAGCACAACGCCCAGAGGGGCGTTGATTACCAGAAGCATCCAGAGGTTAAACTGCTGGGCGTGGTTAAGATTCCCGAAAAGAATCATGGGGATGATGCACATGCCGAGACCTGCGACCCATCGGAAGAAGGCGCCGAAACTGTGTATATATGGGGCTCATTCCGGAAAGTTGGGAAA
>DHPI01000024.1:26408-29256 GCA_002407865.1 Spirochaetia bacterium UBA5368 | reverse complement strand
GACGTTTTTCGAAAAGGCGGGCGATATTTCGGATGTCAATCTCATGGCGCCTATTCCGTCCACGCCGCCGAAGATCGTCGTATTTCCACAGATCGAGCGTATTGTATCGTACAAACACGACAGGCAGAAAAACGCGGTGAGCATTGACCCGGATTACAGGGTGACGCCGAAGGCGCTGTTCGGCCTGCGGCCGTGCGATCTTGCCGGCATTCTCTGTCTGGACAGGTTTTTCCTCGGGCAGGAATTTATCGACGAGTTCTACAGAAGCCACCGCCGAAAGATGTTCATCGTGACTAACACCTGCGTTGCGCCGTTCAAACAGTGCTTCTGTGTGTGTACGGACAGCGGCCCGTCGGCGGCGGAGGGCTATGACCTTAACCTGACCGATCTCGGCGACGAGTATCTTGTTGAGGCCGGTTCCGACGCAGGCAAAGCCCTCGCGGAGCGCCTGGGGCTGCAGGCCGCCGGCGCGGAGCATCTGGCGGAGAAGAAATTGCGCGTCGACAGGTCAATCGCCATGTTCGAGGATATCGCCGTCGATTCGAAGGCATGGATATCCCGCGTAATGAACAGGGTGACGACGGGTTTTATTCGGGAAGAGGTCTGGGAGTATATCGGCAATCAGTGTTTCGAGTGCGGTGCATGCACCTTCGTATGCCCGTCGTGTTCGTGTTTCAATGTGGTCGACGTGAAAGATCCCGCATGTGACGGTTGCGCCGACAGGCTCCGCTCGTGGGATTCGTGCTCGTACGAGGGGTACTCCCGCATGGCGGGCGGCCTCAATCCCAGAAAGCCGGTTGAAGACCGGCGTAACAAGAGATTTTTCTGCAAACTTTCATATTCACAGATGAAAAAGTATCTGCGCCCCGGCTGCGTGGGATGCGGGCGCTGCGCCTGGGTATGCCCTGGCGATATAGGGCTTCCCAATGTTGTGACCTATATCAGGCGTGAAATAACCGAGTAGGGAAAAGCCATGAGCAAAGAGATGACCAATTTCGTGAACGGCAAAATCGTCAACATACCCGAGGTCGCCACAATCGAGGAGATCCGTGACGAGATCCGCGAGGTGAAGACCTTCTATATGAGCATCGACAACAAGGACATATGGCAGAATTTTAAATTCAAATCCGGGCAGTTCATCATGTGCACTGTCTTCGGCGCGGGCGAATTTGCCGTGTCGCTTCCGCCGAGCCCGGAGAATGACCGATTTCACATAACGGTACGAACTGTTGGAAAGGTGACAGGCGCCCTCCACGCGCTGAAGCCGGGAGACAAGGTCGGCATCCGCGGCCCCTTCGGCAACGGCTTCCCGTTCGAGGACTTTAAGGGGAAAAACCTTATCTATGTCGCGGGGGGCATCGGGCTCATTCCGCTTCGTTCGTCAATCGTCCACGCGTTGCAGCACAAGAAGGATTTCGGACGCGTGCTGGTGCTGCACGGCGCGCGCACGCCCGACGACCTGATGTACAAGGAAAACCTCAAGCAGTGGCAGGGATTTGAAGGATTCGAAACGTACATCACCGTCGATGTGCCGACGCCGGGATGGACAGGCGAAACGGGTTTTGTGCATACGCTGTTCGACAAGGCGAACCTGCCTATAGAAAACACCGTCGCGTTTGTGTGCGGTCCCCCGGTGATGTTCAACACCGTCATTGCCGAGCTGATGAAGCGCGGGCTCGGCGATGAGTGCATCTATTCAACGCTCGAGCGCCACATGAAATGCGGCGTCGGCAAATGCCAGCACTGCGCGGTGGGGCGAACCCTGGTGTGCACCGACGGCCCCGTGTATACGTTCCGCCAGATCAAGACACTTGGCGAGGTGATATAGCAGACATGAATTTTGCCGCCGAAATAGGGAACATCCTCGGTTCGTGCGCGTGCATTGTCGGCGTGGGCAATGCCATCCGCAAAGACGACGGCGTTGGCGTTTATCTCGCCGGCAGCCTGCAGCGGCTTGTACGCGAACCGCATGTGCGCGTCATTAACGCGGAGGATATCCTCGAGAGCTACGCCTTCGAGATTGCGGACGGGCCGTGCGAGGCTGTGCTCCTTATCGACGCGGTGCATACGAACAGCGATCCGGGCACGGTGCTGTTTGGCCAGCTCGACGATTTTGGCGCTATCATGGAGGATTTTTCGACGCATAAACTCTCGCTCAGGCTGGCGGGAAAAATCTGGAAAAACGCCGGCAAAAAGACCTATCTTCTCGGCATTGAAGCGGGGGATATCGATTTCGGCAGCGATATGACGCCGGCGGTAAAGAAGAGCGCCGACATGCTCCGGGATTGTATCATTTCAACATTACACAGCACTCGGAAGGAGTACGTTTATGAACAGTAATCTTTATGGAAATCTGCTGCTCTCCATGGCGATATTGATCGCCTCGGCGGTGATCGTGCCGTTTTTCGCCGCGAAACGGAAGCTGGCCGGCTGGTTGAACTTCCTTTTCGTTGCCGTCGCGGGAGCGATACTGCTTGGCATAAGCTACAGCGTGATATTTAACGCGTCGTGCGACACGCAGCTTGTGCATATCGGGCCCCTGGCGGTCTATTTTCTCCTCGACTCCTTCGCCGGATTCTTTCTCGGCATTATCGCTTTCATGGCTATTATCAGCGCGTTTTACTCCATCGATTACATGGAGCATTACGCGGATTACAGCCTGAAAAGCTATTATATCAATTATCCGCTGTTTATCGCCGGTATGGCGGGCATTGTTACCGTCGACGACCTCACGCTCGGCTTTACCATCGCGTGGCAGTGTATGACGATCGCCTCGTACTTCCTTGTGAAGTTCGAATATAAAAAGCCCGAGAACGTGAAATCGGCAAACAAGTACCTCGTGTTAATG
>DHPI01000024.1:17985-26350 GCA_002407865.1 Spirochaetia bacterium UBA5368 | reverse complement strand
AACAAGTACCTCGTGTTAATGGAGCTCGCGTGGCTTTTAATACTTGCCGGCGCTCTGATGATTCCGGGCACGTCGTTCGGAGATTCGGTGCACTATCTGACGAAGGGCATCGGCTCGACGCACGGGGCGCTGCCGTTTGTGATCTACACGCTGATTTTTCTCGGCTTCGGATTCAAGGCCGCCATTTTCCCGTTTGGCCAGCTATGGTTGCCCGACGCGCATTCGATCGCGCCGTCGCCCATCAGCGCGCTCCTCTCGGGCGTCATGATCAAGACCGGCGTGTATGGCATCATTCGCACCTTCTTCTGGATGACGCCTCACTCCGAGGCCTTCCATTTCAACGGCCTCTTCTGGGGCGCGGTGATTGCCACGTTCGGCGTTGTAACCCTTTTTATCGGCACCGTGCAGTCCGTGAAGCAGAGCCAGTCGAAGCGCCTGCTGGCGTACTCGTCGATCGGCCAGATCGGCTACATTATTTTCGGAATCGGCGCGGCGCTCTACATGTTCTCGTCCGCGAGCCCGTTCCTGAAGCTCTTGTCGCTGGTTGCGATCGTCGGCGCTATTTACCACGTGCTGAATCACGCTATTTTTAAAGGGCTGCTCTTCCTTACCAGCGGATCGGTTCTCTACAGCACCGGTTCGAAGGACCTTAACAAGCTTGGCGGCCTCATCAATCTCATGCCCGTGACCGCGGTCATTGCGGGCATCGCGTCGCTTTCGATATCCGGCGTGCCGCCGTTCAGCGGTTTCGCGTCGAAGTGGACGCTTGTCTCGTCATCGATACTCGGCGGCAGCGAAACACTTTTCCTCGTGATATTCGGCATTATCGCCCTTTTTACGAGCGCGGTGACGCTGGCGTGTTATGTAAAATTCTTCGGCATGACCTTCACCTCGTCGGGATCGGAATGGAGCTTCGACGAAGAAATCAAGGAGGCGCCGTGGGGGATGCTGCTGCCGAAGCTGGTGCTGACGGCGCTGTGTATAGTGCAGGGCCTCATCCCCTATTTTTACTTTTCCACGATAATCTCGATTTTCCAGAATTCCGGCGGCTCGATGCTGTCGGCCGCCTTCGCCAATGTACGGCTGCAGGATTACATCTTCAGCTCGCTCATGGGCGTATCGCTCCGCATCCCGGGGCTTCAGTCGGGAATCGCTGCGGCCGCGTTTCCCGCCGTTGTGCTCATCGTCTTTGCCGCGGCTTTCGTGCTGGCGCGGTTGATCAGGAATTCGGCCGGCTCGAAAGAGCGCCAGGCGCCAACGTGGCTCTGCGGCTATCAGGATCTGCACGATAAAACACGGTACCGCGACAGGAGTATGTTCGCCGCGTTCAAGAACGCGCTCTGGTGGACGGGCGGCAATGTGAAGGAATAAGCGTTACTCTAAATTAATGAGGTATAGTATGCCAACGAAAGACCAGATCATAAAAACGCTGAAAGACAGGTTCGGCAGCGCGGTCATCGGCAGTGAAAGCCCGAAGCCCGAGCGGCTGTTTGTGGATATAAAAAGCGGAAAAGTCCGTGATATTTCGAACGAGCTCGTCGCGATGGGGGGACGCTACCTCGTGAGCGTCGGGTACGACTCGATCGCGGATAACGGCGCGCTCGGCATGATACATACGTTTGCTTTCGACAGGGACAGCCTGTATATTGGAATTCGCACGTCGGTGCCTGCCGACAATCCCGTGATGGATTCCATCACGCCCGATATCCCGAACGCGGGATGGTCGGAGCGCGAGTACGCCGACCTTCTCGGAATGAAATTTACCGGCCATCCCAAGCCGAAGCGGCTTATCCTTGCCGACGACTGGCCCGAAGGGATTTATCCCCTGCGCAAGGAGGTGCCGTGGAACCTGATGCCGCCCGCAGCCGAGGATGTCGCCTACCAGCTTGACGAGTGCCCGGAAGGGTGCAGCATCATCCCGGTGGGGCCGTATCATCCCACGCTTCACGAACCGGCGCATTTCGCGGTGTATGTCGACGGTGAAACCATCAAGGGCTCGGACTACCGGGGATTCATGACGCACCGCGGCATCGAGAAGCTCTGCCAGACGCAGCTTACCTACAACGAGGTGCCGTTCGTGGCCGAGCGTATCTGCGGCATATGCGGTTCGGTGCACGCGACCTCGTACGCGCAGGCCGTGGAAAGCGCCGCGGATATAACGATATCGCGGCGCGCCGAGTACATACGCACCATCATGCTCGAGATTGAGCGCATCCATTCGCACCTGCTGTGGCTGGGACTCGCCGGCCACCTCATCGGCTTCGATACGGTTTTTATGCAGTCGTGGCGTATCCGCGAGCCCATCATGTGGCTGGGCGAGCGCATGACTGGCAACAGAAAAACCTATGGCATGATCGTCATCGGCGGCGTGCGCCGTGACATCACACCCGAAATAAAAGACGATATTTTAAACGTTATACAGAAGGTCGAGGAAGAGCTGCTGGTGGTGCAGAAGGCAATTGTGGGCGACACCGCTATCCACCGGCGCACCAAAGGCGTCGGCTATGTCAGCACACAGGACGTTGTCAAATGGAGCCTTGTGGGCCCGGTTGCCCGCGCGCGGGGCGTGGACATCGACGTGCGGCGCGATCATCCGTACGCCGCCTACGATGAAATGAAGTTCGACGTTCCCGTGTTCAACAGCAACGACGTATGGGCAACCGTGCTTGTGCGAATACTCGAAGTATTCGAGGCGATTAAAATAATCAGGCAGTGCCTGGATAAAATGCCAAACGACGGGCCGGTACTGACCGAGCTTGCGGCGCCGATCGAGCCGATGCGTCACGGTATCGCCGCCGTCGAGGCGCCCCGGGGCGAGGTTGTGCATTACGTGATTACCGGCAAGGAAAACAGCCCCGAGCGATGGAGGGTGCGCGCACCGACGTATCCGAACCTCCAGGGAGTGCCGTTGATGCTTTTGAACAATCAGCTTGCCGACGTGCCGATCATAATCGGCAGCATCGATCCGTGTTTCTCGTGCACCGACCGGATGGAGGTCGTGGATATACGCACGGGCGGCGTGAAAGTACTGGCGCAGGATGAGCTTGAAACGCTCTCCCGGCAGATAAAATAGCTGGAAGGTATACTATGGACATATTGATAGTCGTGGCAAATATCGTTATCTTTCTCGCGTGCGCGCCGTTCTTCGAAGGGATTGTGCGCAAACTCACGGCGAAGGTGCATTCGCGTCAGGGCCCGCCGCTGATTCAGCCCTATCTTGACCTGTTGAAGCTGTTAGGCAAGGAAAGTATTACCGCCGGCAACTGGGCGTTCAAACTCGCGCCGATGATGGCGCTCGCGTCGATCATCACCGCGATCGCGTTTATCCCGCTGGGATACACAACAAACTATCTCACCCAGTACGGCGACATCATTTCGGTGGTGTACCTTCTTACGCTTGGCGGCGTGTCGGTGCTTCTTGGCGCGCTTTCAAGCAAGAACACCTACGCGATGGTCGGCGCCAGCCGTGAAATGATCACCATGATCATGGTGGAGCCGGTGCTCGCTATGACGTTCATCCTTGGCGCCGTCAAGTCAAAGGGCCTGGCCATCGATGCGGCGGTGTTCAGCACGCTCAACAACGGCTATGGCTGGTCATATGTGCTGATGCTGGTGGTCTTCCTCATGGCGCTGCAGGCGTTTGTCGCGAAGCAGCCGTTCGATATCGCCGAGGCCGAGGTCGAAATTCTGGAGGGCCCGTTCATCGAGTATAGCGGCCCCAATTTCGCGATGTTCAAATATTACCTTATGCTGAAGCAGATGTTTTATGCGTCGCTCTTCGTGGCGGTCTTTATTCCGTTCCTGGCGACAGGCAGTTATCTGCTGAACGTGCTTATTCAGCTTGTGGAAATACTTGTTGTGTTCGTTCTCATCGCGCTGACCGCCTCCACAAACCCGAGGCTCCGAATCGATCAGGCGATGAAGTACTACGCGGTGCTGATCGTAATGTCGCTGGCTGCCGTGGGGCTTACGGCGTATGGAATATAGGGAGATTAATAATTCAAGATTGAAGATTGAAACTTAAATCGCAAGGAGACAAACCGTGTGGCTGACAAGTAAAATAAAACAGGTTTTAATGGTGGCGAAACCCGGCGTTGTAACGCTCAAGTACCCGTTTGTCCCGCGCCCCGCGCCGGAAAATTTCCGCGGGCAGCCGTACTGGGACCATCATAAATGCATCGGTTGCGGCGGATGCGCGAGCCATTGCCCCGCGCGGACAATACTTGTGCGCGACCTGTGTCAGGAGCTTCGCGTGATGGTGTACGACGGATCGCGGTGCACGTACTGCGGCCGCTGCGCTGACGTGTGCCCGGAAAAGGCGATTACGATGACCGATAGATACGAGCTTGCGACCGGCGACAAAAACGATATCAATGAAACAATGGAGCTCTTTATGGCGACGTGCCAGCGCTGCGGCAGGTGCTACGATCATGAAACCACCAACGCCATCGATAAAATGACGCGCATCGGCTACAAGTACGACAACCTGGAGATGCGCGCGGTTCTGCCCGTGAGTTCCGAGCAGTTCGACATGAAGCTGTACGAAAAAACGGAAAAATTCAAACGACCCGAAAAGATGGGGGAATAAGCCATGTTATCAACCATTGCAAAAAAAGTTTTTCCCAGGTCGTTGTGGGTATATCACTGCAACACGGGAGCCTGCAACGGCTGCGATATCGAAATACTCAACGTGCTGACGCCGTACTACGATCTAGAGCGTTTCGGCATGAAGCTGGTCGCCTCGCCCAGGCATGCCGACGTGATGCTGGTTTCCGGCGCCGTTACGCGGCCCACGCTGTCTATCGTGAAAAAGGCCTACGACGCGATACCTTCACCCAAACTTGTGTTCGGCATCGGCTCGTGCGCCGTCGGGGGAGGGTGTTGGTTCGACTGCTATAACGTGACCGGCGGCGCCGACAAGGCCATTCCCGTCAACTTCTTCGTGCCGGGATGTCCGCCCAGGCCGGAGGCCATCATCTATGGCGTCGCGCTTGCGCTGGGACTTGTGGAGAAAAAATCGGCTCCGATTGAACTGAAGCAGATGGAATTCCCGATCGATATGTACGAACGCAACAAGGCGTGGGAAGATCGCAATGTTATATACGAATTGCTGAAATAGAATTGGGAGATCGAGCGCCTGGTACAAACGGTATTGAATCTTTACTCTTAAAATCTTGATTCTTGAATCTATTCGTGAATCTTGAATCTAACATGGAGCACGGTATGAGCAAAAAAATATTGCTGGTTGATGACGATACAGATCTTGTGGCCACTCTTTCGCAGGCGTTGAAGATGAACGATTATGTCGTCGTGACGGCATACAGCGGCGCCGAGGGACTGCAGAAGCTGCTTGCCGAAAAACCGGACCTGATGATTCTCGACGTGATGATGGAAACCGACACCGCGGGATTCGAGATAAGCTATCAGATTCGCAGCACGCGTCCCACGTCAAAGTTCAAGGACGTAAAGGATACGCCGATAATCATGCTTACGGCGATAAACCAGGTCACCAATTCGCGGTTTTCGCTGAATGAAGAACAGAGCTTCCTGCCGCATATTACCGATTTTCTGACAAAACCTGTAAAGATCGACGAACTGCTTCAGAAGATTTCAAAAGCGTTCGGGTGATATCCGCCCGTGTGGCGGCGTGAAAACGCCGCCCGGCCCGGCGCGCCTTGTACCGCATGCCGTGCGCTGATGCGCTCCCGCCTTTCACGCAAATTTGTATTGCAATACTACAGTCGCATTGTAGCATCGCACCGGGAATGCGATTTTCCCGGCGCCGGGTGATTGTGCGCGCGGTGGAACGCTGACGGGGCGGAGAGATATGAAAAAATTTATCGTTGTGCTGCTGCTTGGGGGGACGGTGTGTGTTTCTGTTCTGTACAGCGCCGAGCTGCGGCTTTTGTACCTGCGCGGTTACTACCGGTATGTAAAAAAAGAAACCATCGAGGATTCTAGGAAATTCGCCCATGCCATGTACCGGGACAAAAAATACGAGGACTTGAAAGAATACCTCGATGATATGCTGGTGCTCTATCCGGCCGACAGGGATTTCCTCCGGTTGAACGGCATGTGCGTACTCCAGACGGGGGACCGCCTCGAGGGCGCCCGCATGGTGATTGCGACACTGGCCCAGGGCGACGACATTACGTCGTTTCAGGGCGTCATCGAAATTTTATTCGATGCGCGCGAATATGCGGAGCTGACGGATGTCTTTAAAAAAATGGACCCATCGCGCGATTCGTATCTTTCGTATGTGTACGGCGTTTCACTGTACCAAAGGAAAGAGTATGGAAAGGCGTTGAAATATCTCACGATCGCCGAGCGTCTCGGAAAGCGCGATATTGAAACGTATCTCTACAGGGGGCTTGCGTGCGTGCACGCCGGATTGCCGGGCGAGGCGGTTGCCGTGCTTGAAAGGGCGTACGCCATCGATCCCGTGCGCGCCGATGTGCGCGAAGCGCTCGCCGGCGCGTACCGCGCCGCGAAAATGTATGAAAAGGCCGCGCTGGTTATGCGGCGCGGCATTAAATAGCCTCAGCAGAAAATAGCGCTGACGCATTGAATAGTACTGGAGGCTGGTATGCTGGATCACTTTTTTTACCCGCACAACATCGCTGTTATCGGCGCCACCGACAATCACGCGAAAGGGGGCTTTCATATTCTGCGTAACGCCCGGGCTGGATTCAAGGGAAAAATATTTCCCGTGAATCCAAAATACGATGAAATTCTCGGCGTACAATGCTGGCCCGACGTAGACGCGATACCGGAAAATTTTGATCTCGCGATATATTTTATCCCCGCAAAATTTCTCCCGGAGACTATCCGGGCGTGTGCGCGAAAGGGCGCAAAGGGCATCATCATAGAATCCGCCGGATTCTCCGAGGTGGGCGAGGAGGGCAGACGCCTGCAGCGCGAGTCGGTTGATCTCGCGCGCTCGCTTGGCATACGGCTCTGGGGGCCCAACTGTATGGGCCTGCTCGACGGGCACTCGCGCAATGTGTTTTCGTTCATGTACTCCGATCTGTGGGAAACCCTGATGGAGCCGGGCCCGGTGTCGCTTATCGTGCAGAGCGGCATGCTGTCGGCGGGGTTCCTTATGATGATACTCGAGCGGGGCGGTATGGGAATCTCCAAGGTGTGCTCGATCGGCAACAAGTGCGATGTGCACGAGACCGAGCTTCTGGAATACCTCATCAACGACAACAATACCGGCGTTATCGGTTGTTATCTCGAATCGATTGTCGACGGACGGAAATTTCTTGACCTGTCCCGCTCAACGCGCAAACCGGTCGTTGTGCTGAAGGGCGGCGCAAGCGATGCGGGCTCGAAGGCCGCGATGAGCCACACCGCCAGCCTTTCGGGTTCGGCGGCGGTTTACGAGGGGGCGTTCAGGCAGGCGGGCATTGTTCCGGTTTTCGACGTGCACGAGCTGATGGATTTCGTGCGTGGTTTTTCGAAGGTGGATTCGTGCCCGGAGTGCGGCGGAACGGCCGTCGTGACCTTTTCTGGCGGCGCGGGCATCGTGACATCGGACCTGCTCTCAAACTGCGGCGTCGCTCCCGCCGAACTGTCGCCTGAGACAATGGACGCGCTGAAAAAGGTGTTCCCGCCGTGGATGGCGCCGGCGCACCCTGTTGACCTGTGGCCCGCAGTGGAGCTGAACGGCATGGACGTGGTCTATCCCGCGTCGGTGGAGGCGCTCATGAGGGACGACGGCGTCGATTCCATCATCGTGGAAACCGTCGGTTGGGAAGCGTCGACGCCTGACTATCTTGCCGCGATTGCCGCGTTGAAAAAGAAATACCGGAAACCCGTTGCGCTCTGGATGGTGGGCAACAGCAACATTCACGATGTATTCAGAAAAACGGCGGAAGATGGCGGCATACCCGTGTTTACCGAGATACGCCGCTGCGTTGATTTCATCGCGGGCGTAAAACGGCACTTCCGTAAAAAACGGGCGCTGCTGCCGGTGTAGGGCGCTGCGCGAAATCCGTATGCGGCAGGTCTAAAAATTCTTCAACGTTTCGTGGACACGCGGGCACTTCGATTCTTTTCTTTCGCGGTACCAGCGGAAATAGTTCAGGTCGTTGGCCGGCACCATGATGCAGTTCGAATGGTCGTAGTAATCGCGGTAATGGTTCAGAAAATGCCCGAACTCGTGTGTTGCGTACAGCGCAATAACGTCGGTGAGCTTTTCGGGCGGGATCGCCTCTCCGCGCTCCTCCTCGAAAAAGGGGTCGTGCGACAGGAATGGGAGGGTGAAAAGGACCCCCGCGGCCCTGTATTCATTGCTGACGTTTCCTTCGACCATGCCGGTGGTAATGCCGTAACGCAGCGCGACATATATGGGGATGTCGAT
>DHPI01000024.1:17494-17885 GCA_002407865.1 Spirochaetia bacterium UBA5368 | reverse complement strand
CAGATGTCGACCTCCATGTCCGCCATGATCGTGTTGGTAAAGACAAAATGCGCTCCCGTAAGATATTTCAGTGACGCATCCCAGAAGGGATAGGTGAGCGTTTCTGCGTACTCCGGGGAATCGAGCGGCGTGACGTCGCCCGTCGGCATGTGCTGGATCTTCAGCAGTTTCTCAATATACTGTGTGTACAGGCTGTCACGCAACTGCGCTTTGTTTCTGTGCGAACGATAGTTCGGCACATACGCCGAGAGAATGCGCTCATCCGTGGCATTGATGAGGCCGCCAATATAATTACGCAGCCTGGCGTGGTCTGCGGGATTTGCTGTATCGAGCAGGTTTTTTTTCAAATCGCCCATCTCGGGCAGTGTGTCGATGAACCGCATGCGCGCCT
>DHPI01000024.1:8561-17402 GCA_002407865.1 Spirochaetia bacterium UBA5368 | reverse complement strand
AGTGTGTCGATGAACCGCATGCGTGCCTGGAAATCACGCATCGCGATATTGCCTTTTACGAAAAAACTTACCCGGTAGCCGAGGTATTCTTCTATATAATTGCGCAGGCGCTCCAGCATATCCTGGAATTCACTTTCTGAAAGCGATGGAAGCCTCGGATCATCGACCCGTTGAATGACGATGGAATATCCGGCGTCTTTCGGCAGATCGGCAAGCGGCGTGTCGCGCAGGGTTGCGCACGAAACGCAGAGAAGGGCGATCAGGAGCGCCCGCCGTATACACGCGCCGGTATATTTCATAATGGTATATACTGCCGCTGCCATAACGATATTTCAAATAAAAAATGATGATGAAATCTAATTAATATGGACAGGCGGCCGAAGGCGTGCATTATTCTATATCGGATAGCATGTTCACGCTTTCAATTTTTCTCAAATCCCGGTCGGAGTAAATTCGGAAGGGGGATGGTGCGGCATGAAAAAGATATTTCTTTTTATCATTTGCGGGCTTACGGCGTGTGCGACCGTGGAGGGTAAGGATTACGCGCGTCTCAACGAGCGTTTAAACGCAGAGAACAGACTTATGAAAAACAGACTCGCGATGCTCGAGCGTGAAAACTCCGTGTACAGGAATGAAAATCTCCAATACAAGCGCGATCTTCAGCAGTTGCGCGCATCGATAGAGAAATTGCAGGGCGATCTCGCTTCGTTGAACGAGCACTACAAAAAGGATATTGCCCTGCGCGACGGGCAACTGCAGAGCCTTACGCAGAAGAACGAAATTCTTGCGAAGGAAAGCTCTCAGAAAATTCAGGAACTGACGCAGCTCGGCAGGGATATTGAACTTAAGCTCGGCAATGAAATCAAGCGGCTTAACGAAGAGATGGCGCGCCAGCAGGGGGCGTTCAACCAGGAGCGCGAGGCGGTGAAAAACGAAAATGCCAGGAAAGAATTTGATCTTGGCAAGATCATCGATGACCAGAAGAAATTAATTATAGCGAAGGACACGGACAACGCATCCCTGAAAACGCAGAACAGCGCGCTTGTGCTGAAATTCGATGAAGCAGTGAAAGCCCTGGCGCGGCGTGATGCCGACGCCGCCGCGATGGCGGACAAAATCAATGAGCTCGGCGGCAGGCTCGACGCCGCGATGAAAGACCTTGACGCGAAAAACAGCATGGTGCTGCGGCTTCAGAAACAAACGGACGAGTTGAACGCCCGTATCCAGTCGATCGCCGCGGATGAACACAAAAAGACACAGAAATAGCCGTCCATGACGAAACACGGAAACATATTGCATAGACTTTTCGCTGCCGCGGCGTATGCGGCGCTTGTGTGCGTGGTGTCGCTTGCCGTTCCATTTACAACGGCGTATGCGGATGCGGAAATCACCATACTCTGCACCTCGAATCTCGAAGGACGCTTTTCCCTCAGCGAAAAAAACCAGAATGCCGACGACCCGATGCTTCTGCTTGCACAGACGATAATCGACGCGCGCAAAAGACAAAAGATCGACCTCTACCTCGACCTCGGGAACGGTTTTTACCCCGGATCGCTTTCGAAGTACAGCTTTGGCTCTGTGATGATGGATTACTTCAATTACTTTGGATGCGATGCTGTCCTCGTGGCGTCGAAAGACCTTCGCATCGGCATGGACAATCTTGAATTTCTGCAAAAGGAAAAAATGACTCGATTGCTTTCGGCGAATATCGGGAGGGGTGAAAAGCCGGCATTCAGACCGTATTTTGTCGCGAAAAAAGGCGCGTTAACGGTTGCTTTTATCGCGGTGTCATCGACGAAAATACGATTCGATATTGCGGAAAAAAATGTCTATAATATACAGCTCGACGACCCTCGCGTGTGCGTCGACCGCGCGCTGCGCCAGCTGACCGCCGGGGGCGCGCCGCGCCATGTCGTGCTGCTTTCCGGGCTTTCGATGAAAGAGACGATTGCGTTGCTTGACGAGTTCAGGGGGATTGATGCCGCCATCTGCGGTGGCGACAATGCCGGCGAGCTCTACGGCGGCCGCGCCTCGCGGATTGACCTCGCCGACGGGCGCACTGTCGCAATGTTGCCCGAGTCCCAGGCATGCTGGGTGCTGACCATGACGCTTGACGGTGAGGCCTCAATAAAAAGCGCGCGCCGGCTGCCGGCGCGAAAGATTGCCGCCGACCCCGGCGAGGGATATCATGAATTTGCGAACCGGCTTGCGCTCTGGAAAAGAAAGTTTCAGGATGACAACAGCGACGTTATCCTGAAACGCACCGCTCGCGATATCGTTATCGGCGATATGCAGCTCACGTTTCTACTGCGCGACAGGTTCAACGCGGAGGTTTCAGCGATCGACGCCGGTACGCTCGCGCCGGCGGCGCTGACGCGCGATATGACGCGCGCCGACCTGACGGGACTGGTCAACCAGGATTACAACCTGTTCACCTTCAAACTCACAGGTGCCGATCTGAAAAACATCGCGGGGCGTGACGAGAGCCTGCTCATTAATGGTTTCGAAAACGGCCGCGTGCAGGGATATCTGGTTGAAAACACGAGACGCTACCGCGTCGCGGCGACGCAGTCATCCTTTGAAAAAATAGAGCAATTGCTCGGAAAAGATATCCCTTTCGTGAATTCATGGACCAACGTGACCGATGTCATCCTCGCCGATTTTTCAAAAGAGAAAACCCTGTTGCGCGATGATTATTCATATATCGACAGGCGTTTCAGGGCGACCATTGATTTTTATCTTTCGAATTTCATCGATAATTCGTGTGTAAAAAAAGGGAGCAGTATCGAAGAGCCTGCGGGACGACCGGCTGAAACATACCGCAAATGGGGACTGGAAAACAAAATCGATTTCACGCTGTACAACCGGCTGCACCAATTTGTCGTTACGCCCTACATGCTGTATGTCCGACAGGATGAACAGTATCTTCAGAACCTGCTGCGCGGCACATTGCTGTACAACCTGAACCTGGGTGATGCTATCAGGCCGTATCATAAATCGCAGATTGAAACCGTATTGCGTGAAACGAACGGCCTGCGCCCCATCATGGTGCGGGAAACCGTCGGTGCGTACCTTATTACAACGCTGCTGAAAGGCAAGATCGGCGCCGGTTTCGAAAAGCAGGTGCGCGATCCGGTGTTGTTGCCCGTCTACGGCGTTGAGACGATTGTCAATGTGCGCGTGCCCTTTCTGGGATATTTCAGCTATGTGCTGAATGTGGATTCGTTTATCTCGCTGGAAAACATGAAGGCGGAAGACCGCTACATACGCAGCGAAATAGAAAACGCATTGACGGCCGCGGTGAATTCGTTTCTGGGCGTGTCGGTACGCTACAAGTGGTTTTACCTCTATTCAAGGGACTACCGCGAGAAGTACGAAAATTCCCAGCTGATTGCCTCGCTCGATGTAAAAACCGACTTCAAGATGTGGTAGTGCGCAACGCCGCTTTGCGCACAGGGCGGCGGATTAGCCACCGCCCGTACCGCTATTTTTTCCGCACGGTGAACCGCGCCGGGCTCGACCATCCCTGGATGGACGGCTCGTACATGCACTCCATGCGCGACGGCTTTACCATGAATTCGCCGGGGAGCTCCGCGCGCATAATGTAGCCGACCTCGTATACCTCTCCCTTTCGTATGCCGGTAAAAAAGTACACCATGCGGTTGTCCCGGCGCTCAATGTGAGAATACGGCTGGTAGCCGTCGTATGCGTTCTGCCGCACTACCTCGAACCCCGATGGGAGATAATCCTCCAGCACGAGATACTGAAAGTTGTCCTGCGCCTTGAACTTTACCGTCACCAGAATTTCATCGCCTACCTTCAGCCGCGTTGTGTCTGTCAGCGCCTGCGGCACGAGGTATTCGCTGTTGTTGATGTCACGCACGCGCAGCACGGACGAAAATCCGCGGTGCAGCGCGACGCCGTTTTCAAGCTCTTGTATGCTTCGGTCCTGCGATGAAATAAACGAGAGGAACCCCGAATCCCTGAAGTAGAGATGGCCGCGAAGGGTGACGCTGAAGCTCACGTCGGGAGACGCCGTGCCGCGCGCGTCGATTGCGTACGATGACGCCGACGGCGCGCCGTCAAGCGGGATTACGCGCATGAGGCTATCGGGCGAACCGCCGTCAAATTCTATCGTGCCAACGTCGTTGCCGTTAAGGCTGAAGGCGATGTTCCCGGTTTCTCGTACCGCGCCGCCGGCGGCTTCAAGGTATTTGCAGAGGGCTATCATCACGCTTGCCGTTTCTTTTGTTGAGCCCCACGCGTCGCCGCGGCCGCGCCGCGACAGCGAGCTGACGATCTGAGAGGGAAGGGTCGATGTGTCGCCGCTTTCAAGCAGCGCCGAGAGCGCATGCGCCGTTATCTCGGTGGCGTTGCCCTGCCATCCCCAGCTTTGCGAGCCGACGCTTTCCCAGTACATGCCGCGCGCGTCTTTTTTTAGCATCGATTTCAGCGCGGCGGTCAGTGTCGTAAGCTGCGCGGCGATATTGTTTCTTTCCGCGATGGTAAGGTTCGCGTTGCGGCGCGCGCTCGCCGCCGCACGAATGAGATACGCGCACATGTATGCGTTTATGTTTTTTTCGCGGCACAGTTTCATAAACGCCGTATCGTTCCATGTTCCCCAGAGCGATAGCGAATATAGCAGGCAGGCCTTCGCATCTCCGCCGTAATACCGGTCGTCCCTTAACATTCTCCCGGCGGCATCGGCGCCGCGCCGCGCTCCGCCCATATCGACGCGGTATCCCATGCGCCGCGCCATATCGAGCGCGAAGAGCACATAGGCCGTGATGAATTCATTGCCGCGGTCGCCGCTGAACCATCCCCAGCTTCCGTCGTCGTTTTGCGAGTTTTGAATGCGCGCGATTCCCTCGGCCATCGTGTCCTCGAGCTTTTCATCGGCAAGCGCGCTCGGGACGCCCTTCTGCTGGAGAAGCCGCTTCAGCGCGACGTTCGGCAAAAATTTATTTATCGTCTGCTCGATGCAGCCGTACGGGTATTCGGTAAGATATTTCGAGGCGGCTATCATCCGCGATATCGGCGATGGATTGACCGTGATGACAAGCTCCGACGGACTGAATTCGAAATCTGCCGTGTTTTTTACCGATGTCAGCGTAATGGAGCGGTTGCCGGCCATGTCGCCTATGCCGTACATGACATAGGGAACGCCGCGCGGCGTTACGGGAATGCCAATTTTGAGCGCGTCTTTCGCGTCGGGACCGCCGTCCGCGGCATAATAGATCTGAATCGCGTCCTTTTTCTCGGGAACCTTCACGGTATAATACTCGCGCGCCGAACCGTACGGCGGAAGGCTGATGGGGATTTTTTCGTCCGCCGCGAGCGGGAGGCCGTCGGCCTTCATTTCAGTGGCGACGCTTTGCAGGCCGAGCGGCGTATTGCTGTTGACGATGCCGATGAATCCCACGGTATCGCCGCCGGTGAGGAAGCGCGGCCTGCCGATGCGGGCGATGAGGTTTTGCGTGACGAGCATCTCGCTTTTTTTCTCGCCGACGCGCCCGTTACGGTCGTGGCCGCGCGCCGTGAGCCGCCACGTCGTCAGGTTGTCGGGCACATTGAAGCGTACCGTCGCCTCGCCGTTTTCGTTTGTGCGGATGACGGCCTGCCAGAAGGCCGTGTCCTCGAATTTTTCGCGCACCTTCACCCTGCCGTCCTTCGCGGCGCCGGCGAGCACCGTGACGGGGTACGAATAGTTTGTCAGCACCCAGTTCGATATCTTTGCGTAAAAAAAGTCGCGCATCGTGGGGGTGTGGTCGCTGCGTATCTGGTAGATTGCCTCGTCGACCACGCCCAGCGACAGGTCGGCCTTCACGGGATTGCCGCTTTCCCCGGTGGCCTTGAGGCGCACCGTCGCACGCTCGCCGGGCATGTATCGCGCCTTGTCGGGCGCGATCGAAATCACGAGCGCCGAGTCGCGGTCCTGGATGCCGATGCCGGACGATACCGCGAACAGCGCGCGGTTGCGCTGCATGGTGGCCGTTACGAACAGGTTGGGGGCGTAATCGCTTTTGATGTTGAATTTTACGGGGAGGATGTTGCCGTCCATCTTTACGACCTTCGATTCGTAGATGTCGCGGCCCTCCAGCGTGAGGCACACGTACGCGTCGGAAAACCTGCTCTTGACAAGGCAGGTGACCTCTCCGGGGGATTTCAGCTTTGTCTCGCTCAGGGATAGTTCGAGGTTTTTAAAGCGTGATTCCACCCTGCCGCCGTCCCTTCCGTATATCCATATAACGCGCGATGCCGTGATGGCGTTGTCGCGGTTGTCCTTCGCGCTCGCGACGATGTCGAACTCGCCGTATGATGGGAATTTTTTCGGGAGCTCGAACGACGCGATGCCGTTTTTCCCTGTGCGCAGGTTTACCTCCGCGACCGGTTTTGTGTCATGCACGTAGACGCGCTGCCACGGTTTCCAGATGTAGCGGAACACCCGCACCTCGACGGGCGCGCTTACCGGCGTACCGTCATGCGCGACAGCCTTTATCTCGATATTTTTCTTCGCGTCGTCGTCAGCGTAGAAATTCTGCGACGGATTGATCTTGATATAGTATTCGCCGCGCCCCACCTTCACCGATGCTCGCGACGTGATGGCGACGTTCGATCTGTCGACAACCGTGGCCTCCAGCGTGATGTCGCGGTCGTAGGGGTAGGTTCCGCAGAAAAGCTTCAGCGAGGCGATGCCGCTGTCATCCAGGTACTTGTCGCCTTCGAGGCGTATTCGGTTGTACGCGCCGCCGGGTTCGCCGTAATCCTCCTCCCACCAGTACGACGTGTCGGTATCGCGCAGGCGCGTTTCATAGAAGCGGTAGCGCACCAGCGCACCCTTTAGCGGCGCGCCGAAGAAGTATTTCGCGTCGACCTTGAATTCGAGCGTATCGCCGTTGGCGTAAAACGGCTTTGCGGGGGTAAGGTCGATTTTAAATTCCGGCTTGCGGTATTGCTCCACGTAAAAGCGTCCCGCGTCGTGCAGTTTGTCCGGGGCGATGCCCGCGCGTATCTCGTATTCGCCGAGGTTTGCCCCGGCGTCCAGCCGAATTGAGTCGTCCGATACGCCCCATTCGTCAAGGCGCATCGATCCGCTTTTTACGACACGGTCGAAGTCGATGCAGCGTATCTCGTAAAAGAGCGCCGACTCGGCGAGCGGGGTGGGGCGGGTGTCCCGTTTTTTGCCGATTACCTTGTAGTGCACAGTGTCGCCCGCGCGGTAGACGGGCCTGTCGGTATAGATGAACAGCCTTGTCGCTTCGCCGCTGAACGACGAGGGAGAACCGGTGCTGCAGAATGCGTAACTGCCGTCGTGTCCCAGCACCATGACCGCAAGGCGCTCGGCCGGAGCCATGCGTTGCCGGTAGATGCCGTCGGCGCCGGTTTTGCCGCGGTGGAGAACCTTTATGGGCAGGTTTTCAATGCGGTCTGCGGGGTTGTCCTCATACTGCTGCCGGCGCTTTTTTGTTTTGACCGGCGAATCGTCGAATACGATGACTGTCGCGTCCGCCAGGGGTGTGTTGTCGACCAGGCTTGTCGCGTACGCGAACACCGATTCAGGCGATCGCTTGGCGACAACGCCGACGGATGTTACAGTAAAGAACTTCCGGTCGACTATTTTTCCCGCGCCGCTCACCTCAATACAGTAGCCGCCGGGCGGCAGCGGTTCGTTGAACTCGATATTCTGGTAGCGCCATTCGTACGGTTCGAATTCCCTGACCGCGTCTTCGCGGCTAAGCACGGTCTTGAATTTTTCACCGGCGGGATCGATGTCGTTGGGATCGTTTCTTCCCTGCAAAAGCGTCGCGGCGGGGACGCGGTAGATTTTTACGCCGACCTTTTCAAGTCTGAACGATTTCAGGTTGAATTCGACCTTCGTCCCCGGGGCGAACGTGTACCGGTAGGCGTAAACCTGCACCTGCGGGTTTTTCGGGGCGACTGTAAAGGCGAGCCCTTCGTGCTTCTCGCCTTCTTGTATGGTCAGCACCGGCGTGTCAAGTTTGTAAAATCCCTCGTGCGTCAGCGTCAATTTGTAATTGCCTGGCTTAATGTCCTCTATCCTGAAGCTGCCGTCGTGAAATGACGATGTCGAATGGGTGGCCCGCCCGTGCAGCGTTACATCCATATTGATGGCGGGCGCGTCGATGCCCTGTATCTGTATCGTTCCGGCGACGCTGGCCGGCGCGAACAGAACCATGGGAAGAGTGAACGTCTCGCCGCGTTTAATGTGCTTCACCTGGGCCGTTTCGGCGATATAGCCCTCCTTCTGGAAGGTGATGACATACCCGCCTTCCGGCAGCCTGTTGAATGCGTAGCGTCCGTCGGGTCCGGTCTGTGCAATAACCGGTTTTTCTGGAACGCGCTCTTCGCCATACCCCCTCTCGTAATAGACCTCGTTCCTGTTGAGGCGCACCTCGACGCCTTCGATAGCTTTTCCCGATGACGAGGTGACCGAGCCGGTCAGCACGGCCTCGCGCTGCAGCTTGATGGTAAGCGCGCCCGATTCCAGCGAGCCGGCGGTAACGAACGGCACATAGCCCCGCGCGGTAACCTCGACGATGTAGCGCACGTGCGCCACGCAGTCATCGACGCGGAATTTTCCGTTCGCGCCCGTCTCGCGCCGGTAGTAGCCCATTCCGAGGCTTGCGTTCTTTATCTCAACGATAGCGCCCCCGATCGGTTTTCGCGTTTCGCTGTCGATAACGACGCCATCAACGACCGCCGCCGTGCGTAAATCGCGGCTGTCAACCGGCGCGTATACCGTTCTTCCGTCGACGAGCGCCTGCTTCGGCGCCGTTGCGCATGCCGAAAAAATCGCGGCGCACAGCGCGAGTGCGAGTT
>DHPI01000024.1:2200-8447 GCA_002407865.1 Spirochaetia bacterium UBA5368 | reverse complement strand
GCGCACAGCGCGAGTGCGAGTACAAAACACGTCTTTTTCATCATTCCACCGCCTTGTATCGATTCTATCGTATGGTCACCGCCTCGAAGGCGGCGCACTGCTGAATGTCTTTCCCGGCAATCATTCTCTTCAAATTGTCCCTGTTTTTTATTTCTGCCGGCACGAATACGCATGTCTCCCCGCCGTCGAATGCGAGCATCAAACCGCAGCGCGAGATGTCCACATCGTCGGGCGAGGCGGCGGGCGCCAGGGGCCCGGCGATGGTCAGGATTATGCGGGTGTCCGCCGTTTCGGATATGTCGAGCGGCCGATAGCGGGGGTCATAGCGCAGGGCCCCTCGCAGGTAGTGCCGCAGAACGGTTTCGATATCGTCGCTCGCATGATGAAACGCGCCGAAGCATCCGCGGACGCGGCCGCCGCGCATCAGCGTGACGAAGATGCCCAGCCTTCCGTAAAACGGAGGCACCGCCGCGGCCAGCCGCTCGCCGCAGGCTGTTCCCGCCGCGATATCCCGCATAACGCAGACCATCCACGACCGGAGCTCCGCCGCGCCGGGGGTCTTCGCGAAGCGTTCCCACGCGGCGAGATACTCGTCCGGCGCGGATACGCCGAACGCGCCCGTGACGAGCGCCGAAAACAGGACGCACAGCGGCAGTGCGCGTTTCATTTCACCCGAACCGGCGGGTAAAAGTCTTTATAGAGCAGCAGGCTTTCCATCAGCTTCGTTCCCGAGTATTTCTGCCGGTACACCTCGACGCTGACGCCGTTGCGTATTGTGTCGCCGTCGCCGGCCAGGGGGGTTGAGATTTCGTCCTCTTCGGTCACGATTTCAAATCGGGAGGGCAGCGCTGCGGCGGCGCGAACCGCCATGGTTACGCTTTTTGATGTTACCGTCGCTTCGATGTACAGATTTTGGGCATGTGGGTTTTTCATGCGCAAATCCTTCTTTCCGTACTTGATCGTCGCGTCAAGCCCGGGAGGCACGTAGGTTACCGGCTGGAAATGCCGGTGCCGCTCGACGATGGGGCAGCCGGCAAGCAGCAGGGCGTTGAACAGGGTGGATGACGCCTGGCAGAGGCCGCCGCCCGGCTCGTAGCGGATTTCGTCGCGGTACATCACGCGTCCGCTTGCAAAGCCGTTTTTCGCGGAGCCCTCGCCCACGATATCGTTAAACGACAGCACCGCGTTGGGGGCGAGCACAAGGCCGTTGAGCCTGCGGCACGCGAGGTAGATGTTTTTCTTTACGCCATCGTCCTGGTCCTCGATTGAGGTGGAAAAAGACGATACGATAACAGGCTGCCCGCCGATCTGCGGCGCGTCGCGGGGTGCGATCAAAACAAAAACCATGTAAAATAAAAATTGCATTATTGGGAATAACCATGATATAGTATGCGAGATTACTGCAAGTAAACGATAGAAATTCGCCGGCGTCAAACAAATATCGCCCGGCGCGGATTATAAAAAATTACATTTGTCGGACCCATCATGATCCCGTCAATGCAAATACCGCCTGATGCGCACGATCTGCCGGCACAGTCGCCGTTCGTGGCGCACACACACCGCAGGAGCGCGGAAGCGAGCGCCGATTTCGATACATTACAGGAGGTAGTATGAGAACACCACGTATATTTGTCGTCGGCGCCGGCAATGTGGGCGCTACCAGCGCGGCAGTCATGGTGCGCAAACAGCTTGGCGCGATTACGTTGTACGATGTCATCGATGACCTCGCCGTCGGCAAGGCAATGGACATTAACCAGACATCGCCGTTTTTCAATTCTGACTCGCGCGTTACCGGCAGCAACTCGATCAGGGACATGGAGGGCGCGGATATCGTGATCTGCGCCGCCGGTTTCCCGCGCAAGGCGGGAATGAACCGGCTCGACCTGTTGAACGCGAACCTCGATATCGCCCGCTCGGTGGGCGAGAAAGTGATGGATATCTGTCCTGGCTCGCGGGTGCTGGTCGTGTCGAATCCGGTTGATGTGCTGACCACGTTCCTGAAGCGTACATGGCCGGGCATGAACGTCTTCGGCCTTGGTTGTTCGCTCGACGCCCTGCGATTCAGGTTTTTCATCGCGGAGGCGCTTGGCGTATCCGTGGATTCGGCCAGCGGCATCGTGATCGGCATGCACAACGATGTCATGATGATCCCGCTTGTGAAACAGGCGACGGTGGGCGGCATTCTCGTGCGGCAGCTCATGCCGGGCGAGATGATAGAAAAAATAGTCATGCGTACGCGCGAGGCGGGTACGGCTATCGTGGAAAAGCTGAAAGACCGCAGCGGGTTTTACGCCGCGGCGAATACAATCGCACAGGTTGTCGAATCGATGGTATCGAACAAGAAGGGTGTTTTCCCATTGAGCGTATGGTGCGACGGCGAGTACGGGCGCCGTGATATTTGCCTTGCGCTGCCCGCGATAGTTGGACACGATGGCGTGGAGCGCATCGTGAATATCGCGCTCGACGATGAAGACACGGCCGCGCTCGGCGCGTGCGCAGACCAGATAGAAGAAGTTGTGCGCAATATTCGAATGTGCGCGGATTGAGATTTACGGTATGCGATAAAAGGAGGCATGCGCCATGTTCGACGATCCCGCCGGCCCGATAGAGCATTTCGAGTGGGGAATGTACGTTGTCAACGGGGTTTCGCACGGGAAATCGGGCGATACTGTTATCGGCGCAGGGAAGGATATCCGGATTGTTGGCGGCAATGTCACGGCGTGGCGCGAGCGGCGGGGGCACAGGCTTTCGCCGGATATGATAACCGGCGTCTTCGGCGTCGGAGTCGAAACGCTGATTATTGGCACCGGCGCGGATGGACTGATCGAGTATTCGGAGGAAGTTGCCGCGAGCATACGGTTGCGCGGAATTTCGTGCATTATCGGCGCGCCGACCCCGGAATCGTGTCGAATATACAATGAAATGCACCGTTCGGGGAAGCGGGTGGCGCTATTGGCGCACGGTACGTGTTGAAGGTAATTGTGTTGACAGTATTGCTGACGTAATGCTATATCCCTGTACAGTCGGCGGGGAGTTTCCGCCGTGCTAATTCAGACTATGCGCCTATCCGGTTATTGATTATGCCATCTGAAAAAAAAACCAAAACAACCGTAACCGCGAAACCCCGTTTCTGCTCGTATTGTGAATTTACCGGAATCGTGCGGAATCCCTATTTCCAGGAGATGGGGGATGTGCCGCTGCAGCCGTGCCCCAGGTGTGTCGAGTCGAAATGTACGTGCGGCGGCGAAGAGCCGTATTTCTATTACAAAGACGGCATCATCCGCGAATGCGCCTGCCGCGAAACGAGGATGAAGATACAGCGGATCAACGCCATTTACGCCCGTTCGGGCATCGACAAAAAGTACCGGTGGCGCTTCTTCGATTCGTACAACTCGAACCACAAGCTTGCCGCCGACGCGAAAAACGCGGCCTACGATATCGTGAAAAAATTTCCCAACGTGGGCAAGGGACTCTATCTCTGGGGAAATCCCGGCACGGGCAAAACGCTGTTGTCGTCGATAATTTTGACCGAGCTTATCATCCGGCACGCGATCGAGGGGCGTTTCGTCAAGATATCGCGCACCTTTTTTAACCGGCTGCGCGCGACATTCAACGAGTCGTCGGAGACCTACGGCGATGCCGGTAAAATAGAGCGGGAGTTTCAGGATGTCGATATTCTCGTGGTCGATGATTTCGGCGTGCAGCGCGATTCCGCCTGGGAAGCGGAAACCCTGTACAACCTGGTGGACGCGCGCTACGAGGCGGAGAAGTTTACCATCTTCACCTCGAACAGCAATCCGGTGAAAACGCTGAAAGATTTGTCTGAGGGGAGGATTCTCTCGCGCATCAGGGAAATGTGCGCTATCATTGAAATATCGGGTCCCGACTTCAGGGAGAAGCTGTAGGGTGGCATGGTGCCGGTGTATATCGGGCTTGGCAGCAATCTCGGCGACAGGAGCGCAAACCTCGCGCGCGCACGGCGCGAGATCGGGCGTATTCCGGGCACCCGCATCGACGCGGAAAGCTCTATAGAGGAAACGGATCCCGTCGACTATATTGACCAGCCGAAGTTTCTGAACCAGGTGGTGCGCGTTGTGACGGACATGAAGCCTGAGGAATTGCTCGACGCGCTGCAAAATATCGAAACGCGGATGGGGCGCGTGCGCGATATCCCGAAGGGGCCGCGCGTTATTGACTGCGATATTTTGTTGTACGGATGCGAAACCATCGCGACGGGGCGGCTGGACGTCCCACATCCTGAAATCAAGAGCAGGGATTTTGTTCTCAGGCAGATGCGTGAGATCGATCCCGATTGTATACATATTACACACCGCAAGGAGGTTCCGCATGGCCCGGATAAAAAACATCAACGATTTTAAAAAGGCGAAGAGCGAGAAGACGCCCATCTCGATGGTGACTTGCTATGATTACGCGTTTGCGCGCATTATACAACAGACCGAAATCGACGCGATCCTCGTCGGCGATTCCGTGGGTATGGCGTTCGCGGGCTACAATTCGACGCTGCCGGTCACGGTCGACCAGATGATATATCATGCGGAAATCGTGAAGCGCGGTGCGCCCGACGTATTTCTCGTCTGCGACCTCCCGTTCATGAGCTACCATGTCTCTATAGAAGATACTTTGAAAAACTGCGGACGCATCATGAAGGAAACCGGCGCGAACGCCGTGAAGCTGGAGGGCGGCCGCGATTTCGTGAAAGTCGTCGAGGCGCTCACCATGGCGTCCATTCCGGTGATGGGACACCTCGGGCTTACGCCCCAGTCGGTGCACAAGCTGGGCGGTTATATCGTGCAGGGCCGCGACGAGGACAGGCGCCGTATTATAATGGAAGATGCGAAGATGCTCGAGGAGGCGGGCGCGTTCTCGGTTGTTTTTGAGATGGTGCCTGAAACGCTCGCGAAAGAGATCAGCGAAAATCTCTCCATCCCCACTATTGGTATAGGGGCCGGCCGGCACTGCGACGGGCAGGTGCTGGTGATAAACGACCTCCTGGGCGTGGATGAAAGCTATAATCCGAAATACCTGAAAAAATTCGCCAACCTCGGCGAGACAGTGAAAAATGCGTTGCAACAGTACAACGCCGAGGTAAAAGGCCGCGAATTTCCCGGCGAGAAGAACGTTTTTAAATAATCGGCTTGCCGGCCGCGACGTCGCCCAAATACTCAGCCGCGGGCGGCGGTAACGGCATGTGAAATAATTGACAAATATGGCGGCGCCGCCCAATATATGAAAAACTACAAACGGAGCGGCTCCAATGCGGAAAGTGGTCAACGTCGGTCTCATCGGATTCGGCACCGTCGGCGGCGGCGTGTACAATCTCCTCCGGCATAATCACGATATTATACTCTCGCGCAGCGACATCGATATCAGGCTCAAAACAATCTGCGATCTCGATACCGCGAAGGTGTTGTCACAGACAACGGGCGTCGCCGTGACATCCGATTACAACGACATCATCAATGACGGCGAAATCGGTATCGTGGTCGAGCTTATCGGCGGCTTCGAGCCGGCGAAATCCATCATTATGGAGACGCTTCGCCGTAAAAAACATGTGGTGACAGCCAACAAAAAGCTGCTTGCGGAGCGCGGCGACGACATATTCGCCCTGTCGCACCGCAGCACCTGCAAGCTCGGCTTCGAGGCCTCGGTCGGCGGGGGTATACCCTGCGTCATGGCGCTGCGGAGCGGTCTGATCGGCAATCGCGTGAAAAGCGTGATGGGGATTTTAAACGGCACTACGAACTACATCCTTACGCGCATGCAGGATGAGGGCCTTTCGTTCGACGATGCGCTGAAAGACGCGCAGCGCCGGGGCTTCGCGGAGGCGGACCCCACGTTCGACATCGAGGGCTACGACGCCGGCCATAAGATTGCGATCCTCTCCATGCTTGCGTACAACAAGCGCATCGATTATTCGGCCATATCCATCGAGGGCATTACGGGTATTGGCGAGCTCGATATCGCCTATGCGCGCGAGATGGGCTATGTGATAAAACTCCTCGGCATCAGCAAGCACGCGGGTGGCAGCGTCGACATACGCGTGCATCCCACGATGCTGCCGCTGACGCACCCGCTGGCTTCCGTGCGCAACGAGTTCAATGCCATCATGTTCAACAACGACATGACGGGCCCCGTCACGCTGTACGGGAGGGGCGCGGGCGCGAACCCGACCGCATCGGCTGTCGTGAGCGATATTGTGCAGATCGCGAAAAAGGAGCATGTTGAA
>DHPI01000024.1:664-2105 GCA_002407865.1 Spirochaetia bacterium UBA5368 | reverse complement strand
GATGTTGAAGACAGCGCAATCCGCATATCCGGCGACGCCGTGTACGTGTCTCCCGAGGGACGGCTTTCGCGCTATTACCTGCGCGTTCATACGGAAGACAGCCCCGGCATCCTGGCGGCCATTGCCGGCGTGCTTGCGAAATACAAAATATCTATCGCCTCGGTGATACAGAAGGAGAGCGACAAATCGCACGTGCCGCTGGTTATTATGACGCACGAGGCGTACGAGGCGGGGATGCTTGATGCCGTGCGCGAGATGAACAATTTCAGCTTTGTCAACGGCACGGTGCGGCTTATACGTGTCGAAGACGATTATATCGACGGAGAAGGCAATGAACGGTGATTACAGGGCCGTGTTCCGCTGCAGTGCGGGATGCGGCGAGGAATATCCTCTCGACGAGGTTGTGTACAGGTGTAAAAAATGCGGCGAGCTGCTCGAGGTGCATCATGACATCGACCGTCTGCGGGAAAAAAGCGCGGCCGAATGGCGGCGCGTGTTCGATTCACGCGTCGGCGTCACGGCGTGGCCGTACGGCAGCGGCGTGTGGGGAAAAAAGGAATTCGTGTGCCCGGAGATCGACAACGAGAACATCGTGTCGATGTTTGAGGGAAACACCAACCTCTTCTGGGCGAAGCGCTTCGGTCAGATGCTGGGCATGAACGACCTGTGGATAAAGATGTGCGGCAACAGCCATACCGGCTCGTTCAAGGACCTCGGCATGACGGTGCTGGTCTCGATGGTGAACGAGATGATAGCCCGAGGGAAAAAAATCGACGCCGTGGCCTGCGCCTCGACCGGCGATACCTCGGCGGCCCTTGCGGCGTACTGCGCATATGCGGGCATACCGTCGATCGTGTTTCTGCCGGCCAACAAAATATCGACGGCGCAGCTTGTGCAGCCGATGTCGAACGGCTCGATTGTGCTCTCGCTCGACACTAACTTCGATGGCTGCATGAAGGTGGTGCAGGAGATCACGAAAAATAACACCATCTATCTTGCCAACTCGATGAATTCGCTGCGCATCGAGGGCCAGAAGTCGATCTCGATCGAGCTGTGCCAGCAGTTCGACTGGGAGGTGCCCGACGTGGTGATAATTCCCGGCGGTAACCTGGGCAACGTATCGGCGCTCGCGAAGGGATTCTCGATGATGCTCCAGCTTGGCATGATCAGCAAGAAACCGCGCCTTGTGCTGGCGCAGGCCGAGAAGGCGAACCCGCTGTATTTGTCGTACAAAAAGAATTTCGAGGAATTTGCGCCCATTACGCCGGGTAAAACCCTGGCGTCGGCTATTCAGATTGGCGATCCCGTATCGGTGCGCAAGGCCATAAAGGGGCTGAAGGAATTCGATGGGGTCGTGGAGCAGGCGAGCGAGGAGGAACTCGCCGATGCGGCGGGGCTTGCCCACCGCACCGGCCTGTATTCGTGTCCGCACACCCGCGGG
>DHPI01000024.1:0-555 GCA_002407865.1 Spirochaetia bacterium UBA5368 | reverse complement strand
AGATGTATTCGTGTCCGCACACCGGCGTGGCGCTGGCTGTGCTTATCAAGCTGGTCGAAAATGGCGCCATCCCGAAAGATGCGCGCACCATCGTGATCTCTACGGCGCACGGGCTCAAGTTTTCCGAGTTCAAGGTGGGCTATCATGAGGGCACGCTCGAAGGTATCGGCAGCAGGTATGCGAACAAACCGGTGCTCTTGCCCCCCGACGTGGAGAAGGTGCGGCAGGTGCTCGACAAAGAATTGAATGCGCGAAAGAGCGCCGTATAATTTTTGCTTGACCGGGCGCGGGCGGTCTTCATATTTCCTTTATCAGAAGGTGAGCGATATGGAGACAAAAAAACAGAAGCAAAAACGCAAGAAGGACTTGCTGAAATCGATCAGGACGGGTGTCCGGCTCGACACGCCGGCCCCGAGGATCATAACGCCCAAGACCGTATATAACAGAAAGAAGGTGAAGCCCGTCAGCGATGACGGGCTTTTTAATGTGTGCGCCGCTCCGGGTGGGGATTTTGCGCACTTTTCTTGTCCCGGCCACAAGAAAAGTGCGCAAAAG
>DHPI01000016.1 GCA_002407865.1 Spirochaetia bacterium UBA5368 | reverse complement strand
ACCCCTAAAATTAATCTGCTACCCTGTACACCGACCATACAGGAACTCATTTATAGGTTGACATTGTCGCCAGGTAAAGTACAAATGAGCCATATTTTTCGGAAACGGCAATGGGCTTCGACATAGAGATAAAAAAACTATACGCCAATATCGGAAAGCTTATCACCTCATCCCTGACGCTTAATGAGATTCTCGAAGGGATCATGGAAGAGGTGCGGATGTTTTTTTCTCCCGACAACTGGAGCCTTATGCGGCTCGACCCAAACACCAACGAGCTCTTCTTTGTAATCGCCAGCGGCATCGACCTTAAAAAGGTGGAGCATGTACGTATGAAGCCCGGCGAGGGGATCGCCGGTATAGTGGCAAAAACCGGCAGCGCCATATTCGTACCCGACACATCGAAGGACCGCCGTTTCAGCGGCAAGGTGGACCGCATTACCGGGTTTGCCACAAAATCGATTATCGCGGTCCCCCTTACGTTCCGAAACACCGTCTACGGCGTTATAGAACTGATCAACCGCGACAGCGGCGCGTTTACCGAAGACGAACATATTATACTGCAAACCATCGCCGAATTTTCGGCAATCGCCTTCGCAAACGCAATTTTATACGAGAAAGCCATCCTCATAAGCAATACAGACCCCCTCACAGGGCTTTACAATCGCACGAAGCTCGAGAGTATTATTTCTGAAACCACGAAATCCGGGGGTATGCTCCGGCGAAAAGACGATCTCCCGTTGTACGCCGTCGTCATCACCATCGACATCGACAACTTCAAGGAGATCAACGACAACTTCGGGCACCGCGAAGGCGACAGGATGCTGAAAGAAACGAGCACGCGCATACGGGCGTGTCTGAGAAGCAATGACCTTTTTTTTCGCATCGGCGGCGACGAGTTTTTAATACTCATAACCGAGCAAAACCATGAACGCCTCATCGCCATCAAAGAACGGGTGACGGGGGCGATTGCAAAGTCATCGCGCTTTACGATACGCAACGGCTTCGAGGTGCGTTTTTCGTTCGGCAGTGCGTCGGGACCGCTTTCCCAAATACGGGAGCTTATCCACAGGGCCGACCTCGAAATGTACGACCGCAAGAACAGCGCCAAAAAAGCATAATCACCGATGAAAGATATCCGGCCCGCAGCCCCATTCCGTTGTACCCGCACCCCGCTATCGTTCACAGTGACACGCATCGCACGCGTATTTCTCATCGCGGCGATATGCTTCTGGCCTGCCGGTTGCGGTTACTTTGCACACAACGACACACTCGAGATCGCCTTCGCGGGCGATATCATTATGCACATCCCCGTGAAGCTGTGCGCCGCCGGCAACAATCACGTCGCGACACCCCGCGGCGGCTCCATCAACAACGGCGGCTTCGACCATCTCTTTGCGCGGATTTCACAGCGGCTTTCGGCATCGGACCTGACGGTGGGCAACATGGAATTCCCGGTATCCCCGCCCTTTGCCAGCAGGCCGTTTTACTTCAACTGCTATCCCGATGTCGTCCCGGCGATGAAGAAAGCGGGATTCGGCCTTGTCAGCATCGCGAACAACCACATCATCGATCAGGGCGCCGCCGGATTCAGGGACACGCTCGGCTACCTCGAAAAATACGGCATGAGCTCTATCGGCGCTGGCGCCGACGAGGGCTCCGTGCGCGCGGGATACGTGTTCGAGAAGCATGGAATACGTGTGGGATTCATAGCCTACACCGGCGTGATTAACAGCGCCTTTCCTGCGGCGCGGGACGGGATTTTTCTGAATAACCTTTATAAAAAGAAAAACGTGCTGGATGATATCGCGGCGATACGGCAGCGATGCGACTACCTTGTGATGGTCGCGCACTTCGGCGATGAATACACCGTAAGGCCAAATCCTGCCGACACGGCGCTGCTGCGCGAATACTGCGACAGCGGCGTCGACCTCGTGATCGGCCACCATCCGCACGTGCTGCAGCCGGCGGAAACGTATACCGCGCGCGACGGCAGGGCATGCCACATCTTTTACAGCCTGGGTAACTTCATCTCAAATCAGAGCGGCGCCGTTGTCGACACCGCGCTGTCATACGGAAACGGCATCCTCAGCACGCGCGATTCCGCACTGGTCACGCTGCGCCTTGCAAAAAAGAAGAAAGCACTGAAACAGCGTTTCTCCATTCTCCCCATAATGACCGTCAACGAGATCCTCACCGCGCCAAACGGCGCATGGCGCAGAAACATTCAGACAGCGGCGGTTGCCGATGAAATCGCAAGAGTGAAACAGAAGCTCACGAACGCCGCGACAGGAGAGCACGCCACGCTTGAAGCACGCCTGCATGAGCTTGAGAGTAAATATCTGACGATACCCGACCTGCTGCTGAAAAACCAGCCGCGGGAAAGCGACGACATACAGGTGGAGTAAGACCTCGCAGCCGGGGTTTATTGCTTTCGAGGCCCAATAAACCTATCACCATTAAAATGCATCATATGGTCTGGTGCATCTGCAAGCCAAATTTCTGTTTCGGTAAAACACCGATGCAAACATTTATCGATTCTCAGCATCTTGCCGATGAAAAGATGTTGGATAAACTGACAGTCGACGATGCTGTGACAGCATGAAAACAGGTAGGGTGTCAGGTATTATCTTAACTAATTTACTTGAGTTAGGCGTTTTTTAAAAGAAAAAGATAATGGGGCAAAAAATAGTATTAATTTAAAGCCCCATTATGAATAGTATTTTAAAAACTCTAACATGAATAAAAAAGTAAACAAAAGAGAACAGAAGACAAGTACTTTACGGCAGCCGAGGGAATATTTTCAAAGCCACAGATGAGGCATTTTAAGAAGCTTCTGAATGGAATAATTGAATATGATGGTCGTCATACGATTTCAAGTCTAAATGCGAGTCAGATAGGAACA
>DHPI01000086.1:126858-128424 GCA_002407865.1 Spirochaetia bacterium UBA5368 | reverse complement strand
GGCCACCGGTCGCGCACACCGATCTCCTTCGCGCTTGCCGCCGACACCTCTATGTACCCGTCGGGATAGTCGAGCAGCGTCGCATTGTATTCGCGCATCGGTATGTACGTCTTTTTCATTAAATTATTCTGGTGCCAGAAATGCTGCGCCTTCCCCACCATAAGCAGGTAGGGGAATTCCTCTTTCGGCCGGGGGATTTCAAATACACCGCCGACACTCACGAATTTCAGTTTTCTTCCAGCCTTCGCGCAATCGAGGCGTTTGGTTCCGGCAGGATTTTTCTCGTCGCACGGCCACTGCAACCCGAACCCCGTCGCCAGTTTCTCATGGCTGATGCCGGCGTACGTCGGGGTGAGTGCGGCAATTTCCTTCATTATATCGGCGCTCGAGGCATAGCCCCACTTCTGGCCCGCCTTTTCTGCAATTTTCGCGTAGAGCTTCCAGCCCGATAATACGGATGAATCACCGTCCACCTTTTTTACCGAGAGCTGCACACGCCGCTCGGTATTGGTAAACGTCGCATCGTCTTCAATATAACTCGCGATAGGCAGCACCACATGCGCGTAATCCACAAACGGATTCTGAAACGTGCCGATATACACAATAAAATCGAGTTTCTTAATGCTGTCGGCGTATTTGACAATGCCCTCGTCATGATCAACAACAATCAGCGCCTTGAGTTTCGATGACGGGTCGGCTAACAATTCATATATAGGCGCTCCCGGTTCGCCGGGCAATTCGGCATTCCAGGTTTTCTTGAATTTCTCGACAACGGCGGCATTTTGCAGCGATTGAAACCCTGTCAAGAGATCCGGCGCCAGGCCCATATCGTATCCGCCCTGCAGGTTGTTGAGCCCGGCTATCGGATTGACGCCGCACCCCTCCCTTCCGACCTTGCCAGCCATAAGGAAGAGATTGAAGATACAGCCGATTGTGTCAGCATCAAGCCCGGAAATGCCCGACGAAAAAAACGCCATCGCGGTTTTCGCCTTCGCAAGTAATCGAGCGTTCGCTTTAATATCGTCTATAAAAACACCTGTGGCGTCGGCCACCTCGCTTTCCGAAAGCGTCTCGAACGCTTTTTTAAACGCATCGTACCCTTCGGCGGCGGCAACACAATCGTGATCGATCAGCCCCTCATCGTGGATGGTCTTCGCCATCGCAAGCAGCACCAGCCGGTTCGTGCCGGGCTTGTTCTGTAAAAACGACGAGCTCAACTTCGCGATCTGGGTATTCCGCGAATCGATGGTTACAAGCCGTGAGCCGGCCCTTTTCGCGTAGTGCAGCTCGCTGCCGATAATCGGGTTTTGCTTTGTAATGTCGATCCCGACAGCGAGGATGAACTCGGCCTTTCTTATTTCTTCGACAGAACCGGTCATGCCGGCCATGCCGGCGCCCTCGTTGAGCACGTTAAGGCTGTTCCGATGGCCCGAATCGGAATCGAGACTGATATTGTTGGTTTTAAAGACGGTCCGCGCAAGCCGCATCAGGAGAAAATCCTCTTCATTCGACGAACGCGGCGACGCAAGTACGCCAACCGAGTCGGCGCCATATGAAAGAAGTTTC
>DHPI01000086.1:121935-126801 GCA_002407865.1 Spirochaetia bacterium UBA5368 | reverse complement strand
AACGCGGCGACGCAAGTACGCCGACCACGCCGGCGCCATATGAAAGAAGTTTCTCTGTCGCGGCCGCAACCGCATCATCATACGTCGCTTCTTCAAGCTGTCCATTTTTTCTTATACGCGGTGTGGTTATTCTTTCAGGAGTGGTAAGCAATTCATGAATATTCCATCCCCTCACGCACAGCCTGCCTCTGCTTACGGGATGGTTCTGAGACGGGAAAACCCTGGTAATTTTGTTGTTTTCCGTGGAGATAAAATGGCCACAGCCGGTTCCGCAAAAGGTACAGACGCCAGGTTTTAGATTCATACGGTCACTCCACATGCTTTAAATGATTACAAATAATCAATCAGCATTATCACTACCGCCAGAGCAATCATCCAATCCCCGCTTTCCCAATCAAGCCTGCTGACGGACATGTGAGTACCAAACAGAGCTCGATGCAGAATCCATTGCCTGTACCAATCCCGGCGGCCCTGTGACAGTGCTACAGCCACATATTGTTGCACGGAGTGTAGTCTACCACGGCGCCGGGATTAGTCAATTATTTTTTTATGCTAATCTATAGTGTTTCATTATTTTTTGTTATTTATACATATATGCGTTTCTCGTTATGTTATGTTTTATATAATATATTTTATGATGGGACTGCATGATTATAGCTTTGAAAGATTGCCCGCGATCAAATATATGATATTATGAATGTAGCTCACACCGCCGATAAAGCGCTCTTTAATCATGCCGATGGGCAGCGTATCGATGACATGCTGAATGTCCGCAAGCGTCCGCTCCATCTCGCGAAACCGCGACCGCACCGCGTCGGCGCCGAATGCCGCGGAAAGCCCCTTCACGTTGCGCTCGATCGTGGAGAGGTCGAAGAGCATTTCACGAAATCCGTCTTTCATCTCCCCCCCCATGCCGGCAACGAGCTTCTCTATAACGCAAATGCGCACCATTTTATAGCCGAGCGCTATCTCGCCGCAGTTGCGGTTGGAAAAACAATCCGGGTAGCGCTCGAAGTACACGTTGCCGAGCTCGATCATGTCTTCTTTCTCGAACAAAAACGCCCCGTTCAAAGCCGCCGTCTTTTGCCTGAACAGCTCGATATCCTCGTTTTCCCTGAAAAGCTGCGCTATGGATTGTGTCATCGTTACCCTCCCGTATCGCCTGCAAAATGTACGCGCCGTAATTATTACCAGTGTAGCGCATGTACTCAAGTTTATTTTTCGAACAGGCGAATTTCAGGCGCTCCCGCCGACGGCATGGATTAATTTTATTCTTGATTTTATCGAACGCGGGTAAACGATACGAAATGCGCCGGCCGTGAAAAAATTGACCGCGCGCTAAAATTTATTTTCTTTTTTCCAGCATTCACGCGTATACTTATCGAATAACGGGGACACAATGACATTATCAGGCAGATTTTTTATCACACTACTTGTCGTGCTTCATGCGGCGGTCGGCCATGCGCTTACCGGCGATGAAGCAATCCAGCGTTTTCAGGAACGGATGAACAGCATCGGCACCATGAGCGGCACCATTTCGTGGACCGACGCGCAGAGCCAAACGCTTACGGGCTCATTCAAGTTCATGGCTCCGGGCAGGGTGTACGTTAAATTCAGCGCGCCCTCAGGCAGGATAATATCGTCAAACGGCAAAAGGCTCTGGGTGTTCGATTCATCGAGCAACGTCTGCGGGGTGCAGGATCTCGACAAAAGCGGTTCGGGCGGCATCGCAGCACTGGTAAACGGTTATCTGGCGATACTTGCCTCGCAGGGGCCGTCGGGGTATACGGTAAAGCTGAAAAACAGCGATAAACACTATTCCGATATAACCATTGTGCTCGATGCGTCATTTTTGCTTAAGAAGGCCGTTCTAATGACGAAGGACGGAAACGGTTATTCGGTAACCCTTTCCGGCGTGCGCACGGGCGAAGGGATGGCGCCCGGACTTTTCGATTTCAGCGTACCGCCAAACGCGCAGGTTGTGAAAAATCCGCTTGATGTAAAATAAGGGGAGCTTTTTATGAAACAAGGTAACGCCGCGCTGACACACTTACACATGCAATCGCGTAAAGCGCGGCGGCCCGCGGGCCGCGTTGCGGCAATGGCATTCATTATCGGCGCACTGCTGCTATCCACATTCCAGAATCCGCTGCGCGCGGAAGAGCTTTTCTTTACCTATATCGGTACTGCGTTCAGCACGGGCATGCACTCGCTGCACTACAGCGAATGGGCAACCAGCCACAGGGAGACAAAAAGCGATTCCGGCAATTATTTCGGCGGCGGACTTATGCTCAACATCGTGGCAAATGATCTCATCGGCTCGTTCACAATGCAGTATGTCGCGAACACCGCGGGAAACAGCGCCATGGCCGTGCAGCACATGCAATATACCGCGACCGGCAAATACATGTACGCGCCATGGGAAACGGTGTTTTTCGCGGGCGGCCTGGGGCTCTATTTCGACACGCCGCCCGCGACAAAAAGCTACGACGGCGGGGGCGGCATTAATGCGACAATCGGCGCCGGATTCAACATGATGCGAGACTGGCGCGTAATTGTTGACCTCACCGGGAAATACGGCTTCTATGGCAGGGGCGAAGACGCGACCCGCATCGCATACGGGCTCACAATCGCAGCCATAATGAAAATTGGCCGATTATAAGCGAAACCGACCTTCCCCGCTTGCCCCGTCGTTATTCATTCTTTTGTTTCTCGCAGGCTCTATCCTCTGCGCGTATGGAGCGATTCTCGAATCCGCCGCGGAAGTTTTGGCGGGTATTTGCTCGATCGCAGCGTCGCTTGTATTGCTTCCATTTATTATAAAGCATTCATATCCACAGTGGCATACGTCATTATCGCGCTCGCCCGAAATGGAAACGGCGGAATCCATGCCGAAAACCGCCTTTCGGCAGACATTGCAAAAATCGGCGCCGGCAATAATTCTCCTCGCCGCAGCGTCAATCATCTCGCTGTCAACGGTTTCAGCATTGTACAACACCGTTCGGTTTTTTTCAACAGGCAATGCCGCCGGCGAGTATACCGTCACCGTTGAACAGGTGCGGATGCTGCAGTACTCCACAGAGGTCATTGTACGGTTTGACCATAACAGCGGAATCGCCATGCCGCACGGCGGTGACGGCGTGCGCGCAATCGTGTTTCTGCCTTCAACGGCCGATGTGCAAAAAGGCGACCTGGCCCGCTATCGAGGCGAACTACGGCCGATTACGCCCGGGCAATGCGCGCAATCCGATTTTCACCGCACTCTTATCCGAAGCGGCATTTCGATCGTTCTCTACGCCGATGACAACAGCTTCAGCATTGTGCGGCGAGGCGGCTCCCTCCCGGTATCAATGCGGTGCGCGGTCGAGCGCAATATAGACCGGCTCTTTTACGCCGAAACGGCGGCAATGCTGAAATCGCTGTATTTCGGGAACTGCAATTTTTTAGACAAGCAAATGATCATGGATTTTAAAAAAGCCGGCGTGCTGCACATACTGGCCGCAAGCGGTTTTAATGTTGCCGCCGTCGCGGCAATCCCATTTTTTCTTCTTGCTCCATTGCGCGTCCGGCGGGGCGTAATTACAGCCGTCACGCTGGCATGCATCAGCCTGTACCTTATTATTACCGATATGCCCGTATCGCTGCTGCGCGCGTTCATTATGTTCACGGTATACGCCATCCAGCGCGCGTGTGACATGGACCGCAGCATCATGAACTCCCTCTACATCGCCGCAACTATACTTCTTGCCGTCTTTCCACACGAATTATACGCGCTCGGATTTCAGCTCAGTTTCGGCGCAACCGCCGGCATCATCCTGTGGTTCGCCCGATACAAGGAATCGCTTCCAGCCATGCCCGCGTTTTTCAGAAATTCGTTCGCCCTCACGCTCTCGGCGCAGGCCGCGGTGCTGCCGGTGCTCGCATACCGCGTTCACGAGGTCAATCTTATCGGCCTGCTGTCAAACCTTGTGGTGGTGCCCGCAAGCAGCATGACATTTGTGCTCTCCATTTTCGCGAACGGCATATCCGTAATTTCGTCCGCGCTGGCGTTTCCGCTCGTACGGGCAACCGACGTGCTCAACGAGATCACAATCCTGTGCGTACATCTCCTGGCCGGCCTGAACGGGAACTTCAGATTCACCGGGATTCCACTGCCGCTCTATCCCGCATGTGCGCTATACCTCCTGCCGCTTCTGGTCGCGCCGCGATTCAGAAAGTACGGCTGCGTATCGCTCATCGCATCGATGGCAATTACGTGGGCTGCGGTGGCAGACAATACCAGCGGCGCCGAAAAAACCATATCGCTGAAGGCCGGCGCAAGCGAAATCTCCGCAGTGGTAAGGCAGCGCCATGCGCTTGTATTCGGCGATCTGCAAAGCCGCGATGACGCGCGCGCCCTTGTCGACATCCTTGCCTTCCGCAACATAGAAACGGCGCAGATATGCCTCGTCTCAACCGGCTACACAAATATTTCGTGCTATACGCAGGTGATGAAAAAAGTAATTGTCACGGAATGCCTCCTCGATTCCGAGTTCAGATTTTCTCCGGCGCTTTCGCGGCTCATGTCGTTGCTCGAGCGCGACGGCATAAATCTGCGGATCGTGCCGCTGCAAATCTTCCGGCGCCCCGACGGCGGCGGAATCGATGCATCCCTCGCAGGTGCGCTTTTTTCATATCCGGGGGACACGCCGCTGTTCGCCCGGCGGGTCCAGGCAACAGGCGCAGCGACACGGTTCCCCTGCATCCGCGCCCTGTATCAATGGATCTCGGAATTGCTTTTTTCCTGAAATCCCGGGATTAATTTCATCATGATCTTAAAAATGTATATTTACATTGTGTATAATAAATACGATAATGTACTTGACG
>DHPI01000086.1:121341-121736 GCA_002407865.1 Spirochaetia bacterium UBA5368 | reverse complement strand
ATATGGCGATACCAACTACAAGCGAAGCTGTTTCGAGGCTGGCGGAAGGCGAGCCTTTCAGCTTTTCGTTTCATTACTTTTCAGAAAACGTTATAAAATACATAAATTCCCTGCTGGCAAAGACGCTGTCGCAATCCGATCAGATATACCTGCTCGACATGGTAATCACGATAGTCCGCGAGATATGCATCAACGCCATCAAGGCAAACGCGAAACGAGTATACTTTCAGATATCCGGCCTCGACATAAACGACGCAAACAGTTACGCATCGGGAATCAAGCTTTTTAAAAAGAATATAGTCGGCAATTTCGACGCCATACGGTCAAACCTCGAAACGAGCAAGTTATCCGTGGTTTTCACGCTGAGGCAGAATAATGACGGCCTGACCATGCAG
>DHPI01000086.1:111537-121269 GCA_002407865.1 Spirochaetia bacterium UBA5368 | reverse complement strand
ACCCTCGAAACGAGCCAGTTATCCGTGGTTTTCACACTGAGGCAGAATAATGAAGGCCTGACCATGCAGATTATGAACAACACACCCATCCATCCCGATGAGATGATCCGCATAAACCTCAGGATGGAAAAAGCCAAATACTTCAATGACTTCACCGAGGCCTATGAGGAAATCTACGATGACACCGAGGGCGCCGGCCTCGGCATAGTGCTCACAACACTTTTGCTGAAAAATTCCGGCATCGGTTACGAAAACTACTCCATACGGTCCGAGGGAAAAAACACTGTCGCAACATTTAAGCTCCCCCGGCGCATCAAACCCGAGAGCATTGTGACCAAAATCAAGACGCGCATTCTGAACGACCTCGACGGTCTGCCCGCCTTCCCCGAACACATAACGAAGCTGATAGTGCTCTGCGGCAATCCCGAAGCGTCCATAAGCGAGATATCCGAAAAAGTAATGACCGATCCGGCGCTTTCCACTGATGTTTTGAAGCTCTCAAATTCGGCGGGCTTCGTTCCCACAAAGCGGATAGAAACAATTCCGGATGCCGTAAAAATTATAGGCCTGAAAAACCTTAATTCGATGCTGATCGCTACGGGAGCCCGGCGAATTCTCGATTCGCGCTACAGCAAGTTCGAGGAGATTTGGGCGCACTGCAACCGCGTCGCGTTCTACGCGCGCAGAATCGCGTCTACCTTCAAGCTGGGCGGCGGCATCACCGAAAATGCGTACCTCGCGGGGCTACTGCACGACCTCGGAAAGATAGTCATGCTATCCACCGACAAACAGCTCACCAATAAAATCGCCGACATCACGAAGGACCGTAAAATCAGGACATCGACGGTCCTTGAGGAAATATCGATCGGCATAAGCCACGCGACCCTCGGCGGATTGATGTCGCAAAAATGGGAGCTCCCTGAATACATCACCCAGGCGATCCAGCACCACCACACGCCATTGAGCGCGGACAACGATCACCGCGACATCGTGGCAGTCGTCTATTTCGCAAACTACTTCTGCGGTATCGAAACCCGGCGATACCAGATGTGCTATATGGAAGACGACGTGCTCGAGCGGTTTCAGATTCAGGATGAGGATGCATTCAACAAACTGCATCTGGAATTGAAGAAATCCTATGAACTGCAATCCCAACACATGTGAGCAAACGCAGTCCGAACCCAGATGATGGCACACTACGAGCTTCGAGACACGCCGACCGGGATGAAAACGCTCGTGTTGACAGGCGAGCGCGAGATCAAGTTTCATTCATCCTTCGATCCCGTCAGGGAGGCCCAGAGGGCCGTACTGTCCTTTGCGTGCGGGCGGGCAACGCATATCGCCGTCTGCGGGCTCGGTCTGGGGTATCACATCAAACTTCTGCGCGAGCAGTTTCCCGGGCGTACCATCATTGTCATTGAACGCGACAACGAAATCGTCACAATCGCACGCGCAACATATCCCGGCCATATCGATGACGCCGCGGTGATAACCTCCTTAAATGATGTTCCCGCAGCACTTGAAACGATGGGGGTGGATTCCTTCAGGGGCCTGGCCGTATTTTTTCACAGGCCGTCGTACAATCTCGATAAAGAGTTTTACGACACGCTGCTTGCCGACATCAACCGGTTTTTCTCCTCGAAACTGAGCGACCTGCTGACACGGTTCGAATTTGAGGAGCGGTGGATAGAAAACATTTTTCACAACATTCACAAGTTGTACGGCGCCGTTCCCGTCCAGAGGCTTTTTGGAAAGTTCAGGGGATATCCGGGCATTATCGTCTCGGCAGGGCCGTCGCTTCGCGCCAATGTCGGCGCGCTCAACCGCCTCCGGGACAGGGCGCTCATCGTCTGCGTGGATACGGCCCTGAAGGTGCTGCTCAAATACAACATCCGGCCGCACCTTGTAATGACGATTGACGCGCAGAAACACAGTCTGAAGCATTTTTTCGGCGCGGAAAGCGCTGGAATCCCTCTCCTTGCGGACATTGTCAGCTACCCAAGGATCAGCGACCGCGCCGCCGGAATCACGATATTCAGCACCACATCGAAATATTATACCGACGCGGACGGGAACACGCACCGGGAGCCAACACCGGTAATGGACTGGGTCGAGCGCTTCATACCGCCGATCGGCGATATCCAGTCGGGCGGTTCGGTGGCCACCAGCGCTTTTGACCTTCTGCTCAACCTCGGGTGCAGCCCGATTATACTTGCCGGGCAGGACCTGGCCTACACCGGGAGGGAAATCCACTGTACCGGCACGCATCACAATGAAGGATGGCTGGCCGCAACGACGCGCTTCAGCAATCTCGAAAGCATCAACCAGGGCGTCATCCGTAAGAGAAAAATCAAATACGTCGAGGCGTATGGCGGCGGGTCGACGGTGATATCGGACTACGTGTTCGACCTGTATAAAAGCTGGTTCGAGGACTCGGCAATGAAGGTGCCTTTCAAAGTCATCAACGCGACGGAAGGCGGCGCCCGCATACGCAACACGGTTGAAACAACGCTCGCATCGCTCGCCGAAACGCTGCCCGCAGCGAAGAAGTCCCCCGAGTCGGTGCTTCACAATGCCGCAACATGCGCATTCGGCGATCCATCGATTCTGTACGCCGCGATAATCGCGGCGATCGAAGCGGTTGACACCGTACGGAAAACCGCGGACAACGCGCTTTCACAGAATAACGCAGGGGGGATAGAGGCGTGCGCCAGGGCGGTCACCGGGAACGATGTGGCGCCTCTCTTCAATCCGTTTCTACGGCGCACGAACGTCTATCTGTCGCGGCATTCCGGCCTTTCCGCCGAAAAGGCTCTGTCCATTCTGGCAACCGACATCGCATCTGCGTCGAACAGGCTGCTACAACTGCTCGCTGCCGGGAAAGAGGCAACCGCGAAACTGACGCCAAAGCGACACGGAACCATCTAATCTGGCCTCAATACGGATAATTGGCGCCATCCCACATATTTTTGCATATTGAAACACTGAACATACCGATAATTAAACAGAATGAAACACAAGCATCCGCTCGGGAATCGCACCCCGCGCGAAAAACGATTTTTACAGACTCGGACATCACGAATACCATGAAAAAACAATTTTGCTCGGCATGCGCCCTGTTGCTGTTGCTGGCTATCCCCACCGCCGCGTTCGCCGTCGATTTCACGGTGCAACACAGGGAAAGCGTCATCAACTGGACGGGCTGTTATATTTCGGCGAAGGGGAAGGCGTCGATCGATGTAGGGCTGTCGGGCAATCCTGTGGATTCGTACGACGGCTTGCCGGTTTCCATCAACAGGGCGCGGACCGACACCCGCGTCATGGCGAAAGACGACGCCGTTGAAAACCTCATACGCGCATTCAAGCTGTTGCAGGTAGACACCGGCACCAGGCTTGCCGATCTTCTGAAACACGATTTTACAAGCAAGAGGATGGCGGAGGCGCTGAACGAATCGCTGAAGGTGCGCAACCGCCCGCTCGATTTCCACACCACCGAATGCGAGGTGCGTCTTTCGCTTGGCGATATCATTTCGATCGTCCCGTACGATTTCCCCGGCAACGACTTCCCGGTCATCGACGATACGCCGCTGCGCACCGACTATTCGAGCCTCATCATCGACGGAAGGGGCCTCAACCTTGCCCCCATGCTGTTTCCATCTATATTCAATGAGGACGGCCTGGAAATATATGGAAGGATTTTCGTCGACGGACGCTATGCCTCGAAATACGGCCTTGCGTCGTACTGCTATAATGAAGATGATGCGAGAAAAAGCGCAAGGGCCGGCGCGCGTCCTTTTTACGCTGTAGCGCTGAAGAATAACGGCGGCTGCCCGGTGTTATCCTATAAAGACGCGCGGAAAATTTTAAGCGCCCCCGCCACAAGAAATAATTTGAAAAAATGCAGGGTGATATTTATACTTGACAGGGAGAAAAAAATGTAGCGCCGCTGGGGCATTCTACGGCGGGCGCGTGAGCAACACATGAATCCAATTGTAAAAATACTATCCGTGATAATTTCAGGAATAAACAGCGTTCTTGACGGCATGAATCGGCGCACCGTCGATACGATCAAGCAGGGATTTTATTTTATTACCGCCATACTCATTATAGCCGGCGCCATTGTCGGCTATGAGATGGGCCAGAAATCGGCAAAAATAAAGGGCACGCAGATAGCCGACTCCACGAACGATATTTTTCTCATCGACATCAAGAAGGAGCGCGCAACCGGCGATTTCCGATCAATGCTGGATTCCGAGCTTATCAGGGAAGTGCGCGAATCCGGCATTAATAAAATTGAGTTTCCCTCGAACAGCAAATATGACATAGAAGCGAGGGAAAAAATCATCGAGCCAAATTCGTCCGAAAGAAAGGTGAATCCGCCGCCGTCGCTCGAAACCCGCGACAGGCTGTCCGAAATCGAAAGGACAAACGACACGCCCGACGCCCGCGATGTGAGAAATTTACGCAAAAAAGGGAATATCAAAGAAAATGACACGTCACCGGAGTTGCTCGGCAACGATACGAACGATCGCGTTATAAAAGAGGAACCCCTCGGCGGCGCTCCCGCCCGGGACCGCGACACGGAATCGCGTCCCACCGGCGCAAAAAAATCAGGCCCTGAAAAATTGGCGCCCGTTATGCGCCAGGCCCCATCCGAATTGAACCCTATCGAAAAGAACGCCGGGATAATCAAAAAATGAATAAAACCGCCCTTGCCTTCTGCGCCATACCGTTCTTGTATGTATGCCTGTTCGCACAAACGCCGCAACAGACCGACGCAATTATAAAAAGCATTATTGAAGGCGGCCCGAAGACCGATCAGCCCGCCGCGGAAAACGGCAAAACCCCGAACATTAAGGATGACGCGGCCGTTCCCGGCAAACCGGCAAAAACGGAAAAACAGAAACCCCAGCAGATGCCGCAGGCCCCGCAGCCCGATGAGCTTCTGCTGAAAACCGGCATCCAGCTTTTTACAGCGGGGCTCCCGGAAGCCGCGCTCGTAAAATTCAGCGAGCTTAAATCAAAATACCCGGAAAGCCCGTTCAGGGATTCCGCCGCGGTCTGGACCGGCAAGATATACGTTAATTCGGGCAAAACAGGGGACGCAATACATGAATTTGCGTCGATACGTGAAGAATCCGGCGAGTACCCCTCGGCGCTGTATTTTGCCGGCGAGGCGCAGTATAAATCAGGCAACACCGCCGCCGCGATCGAGAACTTCTTCAAAATGTCGTCGCAATTCCCCGAGCACGAAAAGGCCGATGACGCGCTGATCTTTCTTGGAAATATTTTTCTTAACGAGCGCAGGGGCTCACAGGTGCTCGACATGTGCATACGCGTTATAAACTACTACCCCGACAGGGAAACTGTCGACGACGCCTACTTTCTCATGGGGCGGGTCTACGAAAAAGACCCGGTGCTGAAAGACCTGGAAACCGCGAGAAAAATTTTCAGGGTTTTTATGAAAAAGGCCGACGAGGAAAACCATCCGGCGTTTCAAAACTCTCCGCTGAAAAAACGCGTGGAAAAGGAACTCCGCGCCATCGACGCCACGTATTTCAAGATGGAGCAATAATCACTTCAGCGCGACATTCATTTCGAGCTGCCCGAACGGGCTGTACAGGCTTATTGCCAGGGTCGTCTGCTTCACATGTGTAATGGTAAAGTTCTTGCCGTCAATGACCGTCGGCGTCGTCATCTCGACACGCTTGCCGGTATACGCGAATATATTCATGGCATTGCCGGTAATCATGTTCGCAAGCTCGCCAACAATGTCCTTGTACTCTGTCTTCAACTGCGATTCCGTCAGGCCGGGCGCAAGCATATTGGCGATTTTGTAGACCATGTTATAATTCATGCTATAGACCACCTCGCCGCTGATGGCGCCGGTAATGCCAATGAGGATAGCGACCTCGAGCGACGGATCGGGAGATTCTTTAATAGAAAGTTTTCCGCGTTTCAGATCGACCCCGACGATTGACTTAAAGACAGCGCTTGCAGCCTCAAGAAAGGGATTCACGTATTCCGCGTTGATATTCATATCTGGCCTCTCTTTGCGAATCGGTATTAATCAAATGACAGATTCTTCTTTATTTTCGATTTTTCGACAAATTGCATCATCATCGCGACGTAGAGCGAATTCGCCTTGTCGGTCAAAAGTCTGTTCTCGACGGCTGCATACTCCGCGTCGGCAGGCGCCTTCAGCACGACATCCTTTTTCACCGGCGTAAACACATATAATCCGTCAAACGAGCTGATTACGCGCGAGGTCCTGCCGATCCCGAGCGTAAGGCAGTCGTTTATGAACACGGGGGATTCGCTTATGGAAAAAAGCACCGATCCCTTCGCATCGTTTTCTTTGACTGGCTCGCCGATCTTGAAAACCGACGACATCTTCACAGCGCCGCCGATACGCGCAACGGCCGCTTCAAACGAAGCGTTTCCAAGCGACAGCTTGTCGATATCGTCCACCATATGCTTTTTCAGCATCTCGAACTTTCTGTCGGCAAGCTTGCCGCGAACGCGTTCCCTGTCGGTTTTCGGGTCTTTCACCTCGGCGCGGTCCGTGCGGAGCTCCTCGTCAATTTCAGCATCGCTCACCGAAAGATCGGCGGCGAGTTTTTTCTTCAACTCCGCATTCGACGCAAAGCAGTACTTAATCTGTATCTTAGAATTCTCGATAGCGCTCTGGGCAATCACTTCATCGGGCGACACGCCTGTTCCCATCTGCAACATCTGCGCCATGCCGCCGTTCAGCAGCTCTTCTTTCACCGTTACATAATAATCGGTCAGGTTCAGATGATAGTGGTCCAGAAATAATTTCAGGTTCCGATTGCTGAATTTCCCCGATTGATCGAAAAACATCGGGTTCTCGCGGATGGTGCGTTTTACCCTGTCGTCTGAAACCATGATGCCAATTTTGTCCGCCTTCTGAAGCTGAAGCCTGTATCGAATCATGCTGTCGAGAATCAACTGCTGAATCTCCTTGCTGTTGACATCCTTCACCCTCGACGCCACATTATCCCTGAACCTGAGAAAATCAAGGTAATGTATTTTTTCCCCGTTCACCACGGCAACAGTGCTCTTGTCAAGTCCGATACGGGACATGAAATCGGGCATACCGAACGATATAATGATTATCAAGACAAAAAAGCCTACTATTATATACCCGCCGATTTTTATCACCGGGGACTTCGAATCAAACATGCTTCACCTTCTGCAAACGATTATAAAAGGCGCCGTGACAGCGCCCTTTTCGCAAAAAATTATTTAAAACCATTTACGTATTTTGTCAATGAGATTTAAAAATATACGCGAAAAAGAAGCCTCGCGCGGGCAAACCGGGCATTACTCCTGTTCGGCCTCATCCACGAGCATTACGGGGATACCGTCCTTCACCGGATATTTTCTTTTGCATTCCGTGCAGATTATTTTTTCGTTTTTCGCATCGTACTCGACATCACCCTTGCACGCGGGGCAGGCAAGTATGTCCAGAAGTTTTGTATCTATCATCGCTTGATACGGCTCCTTTCAGGATAACTGTATTGTGCGCGTTTCTTCGCACATCCACCGCGGAATGCGGAGGCATTGAAAAAAGGCACGACGGGGAGTATGCAATCCACGATCATTTCAGTCAATAAAAATTTCTGGACAGCGCACGGCGGGATTATAGATGGCAGCGCCCATTTCAACTTGACTATCGCGCAGGGCAGGCACCACCATATGCGTATGCGGCGGCATACAAACAACACGCCCCGCGCTGAAAGGAGAAATATCCGTGCCACGTTTCTATTTTGTGTCGGATCTGCATGGAAAACAGGCGCGCTATGAAAAGCTTGCCGGCAGCATCCTAAACGGTTCTCCCGACGCCGTTTTCATCGGCGGCGACCTGCTGCCGTGGGGGGGCATACCGGCGCCGAATGAAAAACGGCGCAATGATTTTATCGATGACTACCTCGCGCCGAAATTTGGCAGCCTGAAAAAAGCGATGGGAGGCCGATACCCCAGGGTGCTTGTCATCATGGGAAACGACGACGTCCGCATCGAAGAAAAAAAGCTTATTGACGCATCATCATCGGGAATCTGGGACTATGTGCACAATACAAAGGCACGCGTGATGGGATACACAGTGTACGGCTACGCGCATGTGCCGCCGACACCGTTCAGGCTGAAAGACTGGGAGCGCTATGACGTATCGCGGTTCGTGGATATGCTTGCCGTTGCGCCCGAAGACGGCATCTTCACCGTTCCGGTAAGCAAGCGCGAGCTTTTGCACACCACCATCATGGACGAATTGCGCGCCCTCGCCGGCGGTGACGACATGGAGCGCGCGATATTTCTGTTTCACGCCCCGCCCTATAACACAAATCTCGACCGCGCGGCGCTCGACGGCGCCATGGTCAACTTCGCGCCTGTCGATACGCACGTCGGGTCGATCGCGATACGGCAGTTTATAGAATCACGCCAGCCGCTTGCGGCGCTGCACGGGCATATTCACGAATCGGCGCGTATTACGGGCGCATGGCGCGACACAATCGGGCGCACGCAGCTTTTTTCCGCGGCGCACGACGGGGCCGAGCTTGCGCTTGTGGAGTTCGATCCCGACATTCCAGAAAAGGCCCGCAGGGTGTTGCTGTAACAACGGGTCGTGTATTTCGCATTTTTCATGGAAAGGTCGCAAGCGCATTCCCTTGCACAGGGGCGTATAAACGTTTAGAAACATTAAGAAACTCGTTGCCCCCTCCGGGGGTTAGGGGGCGATCCCCTTTCACTGCGTGCAACCACGCGTGGTTTTACCCGGCGTCGGGCTGACTTCTCGCACTTTTCTTGTCTGGGCCACAAGAAAAGTGCGCAAAAGAAGGGCCTGCCGCCTGCCGGTCCGGCCTTCGGCTTCCCTGCGCTTCTCGAAAAAATCGGGCGCCGGTGAAACTCGCTAAGTTGTGCGCAATGCAGACAATAGTCCAGATAGTATTAACCTTTGCAAGTCCCCTGTGATAAAATATTCTGAATTTTTGGTACTTTTTTATTTCACCGAAGATATGTTCAATGATGCATGACCGCTGATTGTATACTGCTTTCCCTCCAGGGCTCCGGAGTTTATTCTTCATTCTCTCCCTTGCGAGCTGTGAATCGGAGTATTCTCTTTTCACATTGAACCGCTTACTTTTGCCGGTTTTAAAACTNNCGCGTGGCGTTCGCGACGGTATTATATGGTCATTAAGGTGCAACAGCGCCTTTCATCTCACCCCCGCTTCAGCGGCAGCGGCCGCGCGGGGTCGGTTACCGCATCGATCTTCACGGCATAGCTCGTTTTCGCCGCGATATCCTCGTCAGTCACAAGGTGCACGTCGAGCAGGCCCTCCGATTTATATCCCGTGCGAAGATAGTTCATTTCAGAAAGGCTGAGGCTCCACCCCTCGAGCCAGTGCAACAGCATTTCGCGCTGTGCGGGTGTTCCCTGGAAATGAATCAGCATATCAATATCGCTGCCGGGCCCCGCCGTGGCGTTGACCGTCGATCCGAACACATAGGCGGCCTTCACGCCAAACCGCGCAGCATCCATATTCGAAGCAAGCTGTTCCGCCATGCGCATACGCCAGCGCCAGTACGCATCGCTGCTCGGCTCGGGATATTTCCGCTCTCGCTGCACCTCACCGCTTCCAGCGGCAGGCTCAGTAAGATAGCCGATAGCCTCGCCGAGCTCGGCGTTCATGAGCACCTTCAGTATCATAC
>DHPI01000086.1:108762-111364 GCA_002407865.1 Spirochaetia bacterium UBA5368 | reverse complement strand
TACGCGCACGGTGTCGGCGATGTGAGCGTAGTCGGGAAGAATATCGGGCAGCATATTGAGCGAGTTGGTAAAAAACTGTTCGTTGAAGACGATGTCCCTGTCGTCAGGATAAAGCGGTATATAGCGTATCCCGGTCTCGACGAGATCCTGGAAAAAATGCGTGCCGAATGAAAGCTCGGGCGAATACCCCCCCTTCTTTCGCGATATCTCGATCAGCACCGCCGTATTGCTGATATCCGAATACGTGACCTGCACGCCGAGCTTGATATCACCGCGGCTGCCCCACCGGCCGGGCCCCATCAGGATAAACTGCCGTTTCGGCAATATGGCGTTCAATCTGCCGACCGCACGTCCCACGTCGACGAGCCCGTCAAGGCTCTCGATACTGCCGTATTTTTCGGGATCGACATAGACAATATGCGTAATGTCGGGCACCCTGCCGTTGGACACATACCGGTGCGCGGTAAACAGCACGCGTGCATCCGAAACCTCGCGCGGGATGGGGCTCGGGGCCACATCGTCGCCTGTATTCTGCGGCCTGCACTGCAGCAGGAAAAAATCATGTCCGTCGGACGCGAATTCTATATCGACGGGCGTGCCCATGCCCTCACGAAGCGCCGAAAGAATCGCGTGCACCTTTTTTATGAACGAGGTTCGCGCAATAAGCCCTTCGAATGTCACCAGGAGGTCGTCTTTCTCGAAGTCGATATCGATCCCCGAGGGCTGCGAAATATGTCCGTCACGGTGCACGGAAACCATGTGCTGCACGTTTGGTATTTCATCCCCGAAGCGGCGCAGCAGATCGGCCACGGCCACCGTTTCGAAACATTTCGTTTCCAGGTTGATAACATCCATCATGGAGGGAGAATAATGACGTATTTCATCGGGGCTGACGTTCACCCTGAGCGCGGGCTGCCCCGGAGAAATGAGCACAGGGTAATCGTCGCTCACCCTGTCAACGGCGCGCGTGCCGAGTCCCGGCACAAGGCGAATGAGGCCGTCCTCACGCCTGAGCCGCGGCGACCAGCGGAACTCATTGTTGCTGAAGGCGATGCCCGCAAATGCCGGGAAAAAGTAGCGCCCCACTCTGGTGCCGACAACCTCCTGGATCATGATACCCATCTCCTCGTGAAGGTCAAGCAAACCGCGCTCGGCGCGATACTGGATGGGATCAGGGCCAAAGACCGACGCGTACACCTCGGCAATCGCGTCGAGGAGCGCGGCAAGGCGTTCCTGCTTACCGCCCTGGTTGGCCAGAAACAGGCTTTTATATTTTCCAGAAAATGCGGTGCCCGCCCTGTCTTCCAGCAGGCTTGAGCTGCGCACAATAATGGGGGACTCGCCGAAGTCGTCGAGTGCTACGGAAAAACCCTTTACGAGCTCCGATGGGAAACGCGAATTTTTAAACAGTTGAATGATGTTGGGATATTCAAGGCGCACCTGCTCGGGGTCTTTGTACTTCTGTTCGTTGATATCTTCGAGATCGTTGTATCGCAGAAAATCCGATATTGAATCCGCGGTGACATACCACGTCTTCGGGACTTTAATATCCGCGCAAAGTTCCGGGTTCTCCGTGCTTTTAAGGAGGATATGTCGCGCCAGAAAGAGCCCTGTGGTCTTGCCGCCAAGCCTTCCGTTGCTGCGCGAGGGATGGATGATCCAGTGCACAAGATCGTAGAAATCGCAGACCTCGAGAAAGCGCTTCGCCATGCCGATAAATTCAATGTTATCGGAGAAAAAGCGGCGTATGAGCGATACCCTGAGCCATTTCTCGGTCGACGGCGCAAGGCCTCTAACGCCGTCCCCGATGGCGCGGTAGCGCGAAATCGCGTCGATGATTTCATTCAACGGCGTGTTGCTCGAATCGATCGCCTTGATGAGAAAGCTCGTTTTGTTTTCATGGATCCATTTCTGGACGCACGAGAGGATTTCATCATCGCGCAAATTGCGCGACGCCAGAGAAAAAACCTCGTCGCTGATCTCAAGGAGGCTTTCACGCGATTGCCGCTGGCTGGGACTGTTGCCGTCGGCCTGCGCGTCGGCGTCGCCGCCGGTGAACGCCGGGCCGAATTTCTGAAGCAAAAGCCTCGCATCCTTTATGCCGTTCCAGAAGAGGTAATAGATCATCTTGCGGGAAACGTGGAGGTACATCTTCTCGTCGGTACGCCGCAGGAGGTCGGTAATGACCATCCATTCGCGGCTGGTTTTCCCCGCAAGGCTCTGACGCGCCGTCTCCCATTCACGTAAAAGCTGCTCTAACTTGCGATGAAAGATCGTCTGGCCGATACGGTCGGCGATGGTGCGGATGAGCTTGCGCTCTTTTTGAAGAAAGTAACCGTCGTCGGTGGCGGAAACCTCGCTGGTATACGAAACATCCAGTGTGCCGACGACCCTGTCTTCCTCTTTTATTTCGGCGGTTTCCGTCCAGGGGGTGTAGGTATAATTGCCGGTTTTATAGGTGGCGTTGTCATAGATGATGCGCGCCTGACATATTTCAGGATACTGCCACCCGGAGGGGATTGTTTTTATAATGCCCTCGAAAACTTCCTGAAGCGACAGGGCATCGTTCGCCAGCAACTCTTCTATCTGATACAGGCAGTTA
>DHPI01000086.1:107505-108617 GCA_002407865.1 Spirochaetia bacterium UBA5368 | reverse complement strand
CTATCTGATACAGGCAGTTCAGCTCTTTCGCGCGTTCGCGCAAGATCTGCAGCAGTTGGTCGGATGGCAGGTGTTTATCGTTCATATGCCGGGTAACCCTCCCCTCTGCGATGGATTCGGTTCAACGCGGCGGCGCGCCGCCGCGTTTCTCCATCCCGCGCATCTGCGCTTCGCATCCCTGGCGATCCCTTCAAAGTATAAACGAAACCCCTCCCGCAGGCAATAATTATTTATCCCCTTATCCCCGCCTGCGGCGGCAGACACGCAACGATACGCGCGAAGAAAAAAGCAGGGGCTCAAATGCCCGCCTGAAATGAAACTTACACCCAGCCCCTCGATTTTACCGCCTGTGCAACCCTGCTGATGGCGATGACATACGCCGCGTCGCGCATATACAGCTTTTTCTTTCTCGCAAGCTCGCTTACCGCCGCAAACGCGGAGGTCATCTTCACATCGAGCTTCCCAAGCACTTCATCCTTTTCCCAGAAATAGTTGGTATTGCACTGCACCTGCTCAAAATAACTACAGGTAACACCGCCCGCGTTCGCGAGAAAATCGGGAACTACAAAGATATTTTTACTCTTTATCACTTCATCGGCTTCCGGGGTCGTCGGCCCGTTCGCGCCCTCCGCGATTATCTTAACCCCTCCGCTGATTTTTTGCGCACTCGATGCGGTAATCTGGTTCTCGAGCGCCGCGGGAATCAGGATATCGACATCCTGTTCTATCCACGCATCGCCCGGCAACACTTCGTATCCAATGTCTTTCGCCTTGTTCTTATCGATACCGCCAAACTTGTCGGTAATTTCGCACAGCGCGTCGACATCAACGCCGCTGCGTTTTCTGAACGTATACGAGGCCTTGTCGGCCTGATCCCAGCACGAAACGGCGACTACCTTGCCGCCAAGTTCATCGTACAACCGTATTGCGTGCTGCGCCACATTGCCGAATCCCTGCACACTCGCCGTGCATCCCGATGGACTCATACCGTGCTCCGTAAGCGCCTCGCGAAGCGTATATATCAATCCGTATCCTGTCGCCTCAGTCCTTCCAAGCGATCCGCCCATCCCAACGGGCTTGCCGGTAATAAATCCCGGGAACCGCCCGCCATG
>DHPI01000086.1:97678-107406 GCA_002407865.1 Spirochaetia bacterium UBA5368 | reverse complement strand
GGGAACCGCCCGCCATGAATCGATTCAAATTCGTCGAGCATCCACAGCATGTGCTGCGAATTGGTCATAACATCGGGAGCGGGCACATCGAGCAGCGGCCCGAGATTCTTCGCTATCTGGCGAACCCATCCCCTGCATATCTGCTCCTGCTCTCGGGCGCTCAGATGGTGCGGATCGCAAATGACGCCTCCCTTGCCGCCGCCCAGGGGGATATCGACCACCGAACACTTCCATGTCATCCACATCGCCAGAGCGCGCACTGTGTCGGCGGTTTCATGGGGATGAAAACGGATACCCCCCTTCGCCGGACCGCGGGCATCATTGTGCTGTACGCGAAAGCCCTTGAACACCTTGACGCTGCCGTCGTCCATGCGCACCGGTATGATAAACTGGTATTCTCGCATGGGTTCGCGCAGAAAGTCCCTCACGCCCTCCTCGAGCTCGAGAATAGATGCCACCCTGTCGAACTGCGACTGGGCGACATTGAACGGATTGTACGATTTGGATTCCATATACTGTATCTCCCTGGTCTGCCGCGCCACACACGCACCAGCGCAACAAAACATGCACCCCGATGCGCGGAATGAGTTAGCCCGGCTAAAATATTTAATTCTTATTGCTAAAAACGATACACTTAAATGAATTATATGAAGTCAACAAAAAATAATAAAAATATGTAATTATTATACCTTTTAGCCGGCGTTTTTTATAATTTTTTCTTGATATTACGTCCCGCCGCCGGATACCGTATGCTCAGGATTCCCGCACCATCCCATTCGAAACAAAAGCGGCGAAAACGTCAATACGCATAATGGAACGGCACAAATGGATTTTGTACACCTGCACAATCATTCTAACTATTCGATCCTCGACGGCGCAATAACCATAGACAGGCTTATCGATACGGCAAAGCGGCTTGGCATGCCGGGCGTGGCATTGACCGACCACGGCAACATGTTTGGAGCTCTCGAGTTTTATCAGAAAGCGAAAAAGAAGGGCATCACGCCGGTGCTGGGCCAGGAATTTTATATTGCGCCCGGTTCGCGCTTCGACAGGGACTCGCGGGCAAATGGCAGGGATTCGTCGTACCACCTGATTTTGCTCGCGAGAAACACCGAGGGATACAAAAACCTGCTTAAGCTTTCCTCTATCGGATACATTGAAGGGTTTTACTACAAACCGCGCATCGACTATGAAACGCTCCAGAAGCACTGCGGCGGGCTCATCTGCTCGACAGCATGCATCGGCGGTGAGATCCCCACGCTCATTCTGCAGGGAAAGCTGAAGGAGGCCGAGGAGACTGCGGGAAAGATGAACGAGCTTTTCGGCAGAGACAACTTTTATCTCGAACTGCAAGACCACGGCCTCCCCGAACAAAAAATCGCGAACAGGGAGCTTGTCGCGATTTCGGAAAGGCTGAACATCCCACTTATCGCGACAAACGACTGCCATTACCTCAATAAGGAGGACGCCTATCCGCACGAGGTACTGCTGTGCATCCAGACCGGAAAAACCCTCGACGACGAGAACCGCATGCGCTTCTCATCGGACCAGTTTTATCTCAAAAGCGGCGAGGAAATGTTCAAGCTTTTCGGGGATTATCCTGACGCACTGTACAATACGCGCAAAATCTGCGAAATGACGGACGTTGAAATCGAACTCTATAATCCGATTCTCCCGAATTTTACGGTGCCCGAGGGTTACACCCTCGATTCGTACTTGAAAAAACTCGTCTTCGACGGCGCCGCACTGCGCTACGGCGGCTCCATACCCACGGACGTCCTGCAGCGCATCGAGTACGAGCTTTCGGTGATCACAAAGATGAAATTCTCGGGCTACTTTCTCATTGTGTGGGATTTCATCAATTACGCGAAAAGCAAAAAAATCCCCGTGGGCCCCGGACGAGGCTCCGCCGCGGGATCAATCGTGTCGTACTGCCTGGGCATCACCAGCCTCGACCCGCTGAAATACAACCTCCTCTTCGAGCGCTTTCTCAACCCCGACCGTAATGAGATGCCCGACATGGACATCGACTTCTGCGCCGAACGCCGCGAAGAAGTAATCGATTACGTAAAACAGAAATACGGCGAAGACCGTGTCAGCCAGATAATCACCTACAACAGGATGAAGTCGCGGGCCGTCATTAAGGACGTGGCGCGCGTGCTGAACATCCCGTTCGCGGAGGCAAACGACATCAGCAAGCTCATTATGGAGGATTCGCTGACTGAAGCCCTGAACAATTCCGCAGAATTGAAAAAGCTCGCCGCCGACGCGGGGCGCGGCAAAAGCCTGATCGACATTTCCCTTGTCCTGGAGGGGCTGGTCCGCTCGGCGGGAAAACACGCCGCCGGCGTGGTAATTTCGCGCGAGCCCCTTACCGAGTACGTGCCGCTGTACAGAGACACGAAAGACGGCAGCATCTCGTCACAGTACGACAAGATAAGCCTGGAAGCCGCCGGACTGGTAAAGATGGACTTTCTCGGCCTGAAAAACCTCACGATCATCGATAAATGCCTTAAGCTGATCGAGAAAACAACCGGCGAAAAACTCGACATTTCCGCAATTCCGCTCGACGACGCCGAGACATTCTCGCTGCTGCAAAAGTCGAATACGAAGGGCGTGTTCCAGCTTGAAAGCGCCGGTATGCAGAACATTCTGCGCAAGCTCGGCCCCACCGAGTTCGAGGACATCATCGCAATCAACGCGCTGTACAGGCCGGGCCCGCTCAACTCGGGGATGGTGGACGATTTTATCACTCGCAAGAGGAATCCGAAAAAGGTAAAGTACCTTCACCCTTCGCTTGAGCCGGTATTGAAAGACACCCTCGGCGTCATCGTGTACCAGGAACAGGTAATGCTCATTTCACAGGTAATGGGAGGCTTTACCCTGCCCGAGGCCGACAAGCTTCGCAAGGCCATGGGAAAAAAGAAGGTCGAGATCATCGACCAGATGGAGGAAAAATTTCTCAGGGGCGCGAAGGAAAAGAAGATCGACGCCACCGTCTCAAAAAACATGTACGGCATTATACGGGAATTCGGCGAGTACGGGTTCAACAAATCACATTCTGCGGCATATGCGCTCGTATCGTACCAGACGGCCTATCTCAAGGCCCACTATCCGCTCGCGTACATGGCGTCACTGCTATCGGCGCAGCCGGACAACACCGACGACGTGGTAAAATACGTGAACGACTGCAAAGCGGGCGGCATCCAGGTGCTTCCGCCCGATATCAACCACAGCGAATTGGATTTCACCATTGAGGACGGCAGCATACGCTTCGGCCTGAAGGCGATAAAGGGACTCGGCGAAAAAGCGATCGAATCGATTGTGCAGGCGCGCAGAGAAGCCGGCGCGTTCGCTTCACTCAGGGATTTTCTGGAAAATGTGGACATCCTCACCGTCAATAAGGGTGTCATCGAGTCGCTGGCGAAGGCCGGCGCGTTCGACACAATCCACGACAACAGGGCGCAGATATCCCTCTGTTCGGACATCCTGATCGATACCGCACGCCGGCTGCAGGAAGATAAAGCGTCAGGACAGGGCAACCTGTTCGACAGCGGCCCGTCAGGCGGCGCGGGCGCCCCCATAGAGTTCCCGCCGGTGCAACCGTGGCATACCAACGAAAAACTCTTTTTCGAGAAAGAGGTGCTCGGCCTGTACATGTCGGGCCACCCCCTCGCGAAATACGAGAAGGAAATCAAGGCGTTTTCGTGCACATCAATCGGCGAACTCGGAAACCAGAAGGGCAACGGCGACTACTCGATTGTGGGCATCGTCAGCAATCTCCGCGTGCGCACATCGAAAAACGGAAAACGGTTCGCGATGGGAGTCATCGAGGATATGGACGGCAGCATCGAGGCGCTCTTCTTTCCCGACATATTTTCCAGATGCGAAAAACTTCTAAGCGATGACGCGCCCGTCATGGTGCGCGGCAGCGTGGAATTCGAAGACGAAAAACCGCGAAAGATCATCGTGAACGAGATCAAATCGCTCCGCGACATACGCCGCGACGCCATTACGTCAATTCACATCCGCATCGACACGGTCGGCATGGACGATGAAATACTGTTCAGCATTAAAAACGTGATCACGGACAACAGCGGCGCGTGCCCGGTATTTTTTCATATTATTGAGAGCCGGGGGAGTGAGCAGATCGTTCGCGCGCACCAATCGTTCAACATATCGCCGACCGAGACATGCATCGCGCAACTGACGCAGATTGTGGGCGAGGACGCCGTGCGATTCTCGGCGCGCAACTGCTGACGCGGGGCTACACGGCGTTGTTATAGCGGAGGTAATTCTTCAGCATCGTATACCCGCTCGATTTTTCCAGGATCACACGGTTGGCGTCACTGACCGCTATTTTGATGTTTCGGTACGAAATCAAATCCTTCAACAAAACCTGCGCAAGCGAGGCGGCGGTGCTTGCATCGATTGTGCAGCCGTCTTCAAGATGCACAACTATCGCGTCATCGGGACCGAACCGCGCGGTGGCAACGCCGCGCAAAATCGAGTTTTTAAATTTGTCGGCCACGGCGGTGATGTTTCTGCCGGCCCACCGCCCAAGGATGTAAAATTCGTTTTCCTTCAACCGGGCATATCCGTCGTTTTGCTGAATATCGCATATATCGCCGTCAACCGAGACGCGCGCGTCATCCAGCCTGTACACAATCTTCGCCAGTTCGTCCTCCGTTTTCCGCTCTGACGGCTGCTGCCTGCTTTCAAGCTGAGATATCAACCGCATCCTGTCCCCGATCGAACGAACGCAGTTGTGCACCGCAGTCACCACATCGCCCGCGGGCAACTCGGCGTTAAGGCCGCGGAAATAGAACAGGCTTTGAAATTTCATCGGATTGTGTCTTAATTCGTTAATGAAGGAATTTACAATCGCGTCGCGTGTCGTCAGAATATTCAGTATGGATACCGGGTTCCCCTCGATCGCAGAAATCTGGCCCATCTGCCTGGAGGTGCCGATCAGCAGAAAATTCCCCTTCAGGTTCTCGAACCCCCTTCCCCGGGAGAGGATTATATACGAGATAAGCAGCGTACGCAGAAGTTTCCTCCTGTCGGGATCGAGCACGGCGTCGAGACCGAGGTCGATTGTATAATCGAGCGCGATGAGAAATGGCACACCGGCCTCCCTGACAAACGTCAAGAGCTCCGACCGGATGAACGCCGTATTGCCGGTTTTCCCGATAATCTTCCGTATCATCGGAATCGAATACAGGTTGAGATACGACGTTTCAATATCGATTTTCGATTTACCGAGAGCGCCGTGAATGGTCATGGCAAGCCTTTTGTTCTCGGTAATTATAATCGCCTTTCTTGATTGCACAATTTGATTCATATAAAAAATCCCGTCTGGATACAGCCGGACGCGGCAAACGCATCCCGTAAACCCTCTATAAGGCGAATAGCCACGACGCCGTAAAAATTCAATACATTTTTGCAATGTGAAATAATTATTGACGGACACGCGAAAAAAGTATGTATGCAGGCAATGTCAGAACACGTAACCTGCATACTCTGCGGTTCGGGCGCGCCCGAACCACTGTTCAGCAAACCGTCGGCATGCGGAGAGCCATTCACGCTTGTGCGCTGCCGCCGTTGCGGCATGCGGTTTGTTTCGCCGCGGCCCGAAGAAACGGAGATTGGCCGCTATTATGAAAGCTCATATTTCACCACGCGCACGGACCGCGGCTACAATAATTACTTTTCCCCCGACGTACGAAAGGAGATTGAGCGCGTTATTGCGCTCAATCTCGGCGACCTTGGTTTCGAGCGCTTCGAATCGGACCTCGGGCCCGGGCGGCGCGCCCTCGACATAGGATGCGCTGCGGGTTACTTCGTCAATTATCTCGCGTCAAGAAACTGGGACGCGCAGGGCATCGATATCGCGCCGGAGTGCGTGCGCTTCGCCTCAGAAAGCCTCGGCCTCAATGTTACTCATGGAAACTATCTCGAGCGGCACTATCAGTCCAAATTCAATCTCATTACCCTCTGGGCCACCATCGAGCACCTTCACCATCCGCAGCGCGTTTTAGAGAAGGCGCGCGACGACCTGGCTGACGGTGGCAGGCTCTATCTCTCGACATGCCGGGCGGGCGACATAAATTTTATGCAGCTCTTCGGTTCGGATTGGCGCTATTATAATTTTCCCGAGCACCTCTACTTTTTCTCGTATCCCGCGTTGAAAAATCTGCTGCGCCGGTGCGGATTCGAGGTAACGCACTACAGAACATACGGCAGCGGCGCCGGAAAGCCGGGGTCGATTCTCAGAAAAGTTGCTGACTTTTCAGCCAAAAAATTTTATATGGGCGATATGATGCTGCTATCGGCGCGCGCGCGTTAGCCGTATACCGCATATTCAGGAGAACAGAAATGGAAGTCGTCCGCACAATCGGCCAGGCGCGGGAAATACTCCGCACGGCGAGAAAAAAAGACATGCGAATCGGATTCGTACCCACGATGGGCTACCTTCACCGCGGGCATACAAGCCTCGTGGACGAGGCGAAAAAGGTAAGCGATTTTCAGGTCATGAGCATTTTCGTCAATAAAATTCAGTTTAACGACCCGAACGATTTTTCTTCGTATCCGCGTAACCTCGAGAGGGACTTCGATTACGCGAAAGGCGCGGGTGTCGATATGATTTTTCTTCCCGACGACAGCGAAATGTACAATAACCATCTCACCAGTGTAGACGTGGCCACCCTTACCGACAACCTGTGCGGGGCGCACCGCCCGGGGCATTTCCGCGGCGTTTTTACCGTGGTCTCCAAGCTGTTCAACATTATACAGCCCGATGTGGCCGTATTCGGGCAGAAGGACATTCAGCAGGCGATAAGCATACAGAAGATGGTAACCGACCTCAACTTCCCGGTCACGATTATTATCGCGCCCATTATCCGCGAAGGCGACGGTCTGGCAATGAGTTCGCGCAACAAGCACCTCAGCAGTGACCAGCGGACGCGGGCGCTCGCGCTCAGCAGCGGGCTGAAAACGGCGGAGCGGCTCATTACCGGCGGCGAAACCAGCGGCGACACGATTCTTTCGGCAGTCCGCGGCATCATCGAAGAGGGCCGTCCGGATTCGATTGATTACGTTTCACTGGTGAATTATCACACGCTGCAGCCGATAGACGCCATCTCCGACACCTGCGTCATTGCGGTCGCTGCATTCTTCGGGGCGACACGGCTGATCGACAACATGATTATTACCCATGACCATGGCAGGCCCGTATGCAGATTCTGATTCGCTACAGTCGTGTGCTGCCCGCACTGGCGGCGCTGCTTTTTTTCGCGTGCTCGTCATCGCGCCCTCCCCTCACACCCGAGGAGGCGTTCGGCGTAATGAAAAAGGCATATGCCGCGGAAAATCCCCGCGCAGTCGCAAGCCTCCTCTCGGCGAAAAGCCGTGCACGTATACGCGACATCATCGCCATGACCATGTCACTGGACGAACGGCGTCTCCGCGCGCTCGCCTCGCGCATCGGCGTGGACCCGACCGAACTCGGCGGCCTCACCCCGGAAAGCTACATCGCCCTGCAAATGAAACTGGCGAAACAAATGAACGACGACGCCGTGCGCCATGCGCTCTCCTGTGACATCATCGAAATCAAAAGGGACGGCAACAGGGCGTCGGTGCGCGTCGACAACGGCATGGAACTGCCCTTCGTAAAAGAGGGCCCCTACTGGAAATTTGATCTCGATTGGTAGAATTATATTGATTTATGGAGCGATGTGCTATATATTATCCCCAATCATCCGCTTCGGCGATGCGGGGCCGTCCAAGTAATGATGCGCCCCAGGCCCGGTAGAAACCCCGCTACCAGACACATGGCCGCATGCGCTTCCTGTAAAATGCACGTACACCGGGAAGGGTGATAAACTAAACTCAGGAGACAGTTAATGGTAGAAGAGGGTAAATTTGTCGCGGTACACTATACCGGATCGTTCGATAACGGAGACGTGTTCGATACATCGATAGACAGTGATCCGCTTGAATTTCAGGTAGGCAGCGGATCGCTGATCCCCGGCTTCGAGAACGCGGTTATAGGAATGAAGATAGACGACGAAAAGGATATAGTTCTCATGCCGGAAGAGGCGTACGGCGTGTACGATGAATCACTGATATACGGTTTTCCGCTTGCGGACGTAAAATCGCAGTTCGAGCCGGAGATCGGCATGACCATAGGAATGCAGCTTGAAAACGGCCAGCAGGTGCCGGCCGTGGTTTCCGAGATCACAGACGACGAAGTGAAGTTCGACCTCAACCACCCGCTCGCCGGGAAAACGCTTCATTTCCATATCAAGGTTGTGGATATCAACGACGAAGCGAAATACGGCGGGGGAGGATGCGGCGGCGGTTGCAATTCCGGATGCTGCGATCCCGGATGTTCGTGCTGAATAATTCCCGGCGCGGATAGATGAAGGCGGCGCCGTCGGCGCCGCGATTCACCGGCTGCGCGTTACCGTTTCGCCGAGAGCAACAGGTTCTCGGCTTTTTTATATTCGCCTTTAAAAATATACAGCATGCTCAGGTGCGAGTATTCCCTGAGCGATGGTTTGTCCTTCATCATCTTCTCTTCCATTTCCCGTATGCGCACATCAAGATCGCCGATTTCCTTCATCTTGTTCTCGTAGGTAAGCCCCTTGAGATAATCGCGGAATTTGGAATATTTCGGACTCGACTCGAGCGCGACCTGCAGGTACTCGACCGCTTTTTCGAAATGGCCGAGATGGTAATGGCAGAAGCCATAATACTTGTTCACGAACTGAAGATCGTCCGCGATGTCGCGTATGTTATCGAGGCACGACAGCGCTTTGGTGTAGTCCTTCCACTCGTAATAGATGTACGACAGCAGGTAATTCGACTTGAGGTGCCGTACGTCAATGCCGATGACCTTGAGGAAATATTTTTCCGCCATCTGGTAGTTCTTCAGATTGAAATACACCATGCCCGTATAAAAGTTGCCCTCGATAAAATTCTGGTCCCTTGTAAGCGACTCGCTGAAATACTTCAGCGCCGCGTTATAGTCCCGCCTGTTGTAATACTCAACGCCAAGGTTCAACAGTATTTTATGATGGCGGTCGATGTTCAGGGCCCGCAGGTACGTCGATATCGCCTCGTCCCTGTCGCCCATGCGGGAATATATTTCCCCGATATTGTTGTACGCTTCGATAAAATTCGGAAACATGTCAATGGCCCGCCGGTATTCCCGTAACGCCGTGGAATACTGTCCCTTACATGACATCGCAAGCGCGTTATTATACACGTCAACCGCTTCCCGCGGCACCGCGGAAGTTCTCATAGAAACACCTCATCTCATCAATAATTCCGTACCAATTGCCGCGCGGGCTCGCGCGCCGCGCGATACATCTCTGATTATTTATCGGCCTGTTGTGAAAATTCAATTAGCGGAAAGACGCGGCGTCGCGCTCAATATGCGCGACCCGTTTCGTGCGACAGCGTTTCTGTTTTTCCCGAGGAATACCGAAGGTGGATGCTTCGCCGCGTAAAGCTGTATTCGCACAGATCGTCATCCACGCGGTGGTGCCAGAGGGCGTTGCCGCTCGCGCGCTCCACCTTCAGAAGGTAGTAGCTGCCCTCCTCGTCGATGAACACAAGAAACAGAAAGCCCTCGTACTGCACGTGTAAAAAAGACCTGCCGGGTATAAACCAGCGGGTAACGCCGCTTTCGCGCTCCAGCGCGAGAAAACGGCCCTCCC
>DHPI01000086.1:89206-97580 GCA_002407865.1 Spirochaetia bacterium UBA5368 | reverse complement strand
CTCCCGTTCGCCCGATTCGCAGTTTATATAATAGCATCCGCCGTCTTCGAATATGCCCGCGATCGAGCCCGCATCGTAAAGCTTTTTTGCCCATATGGTGCGCCCGTCATTGCCCCGCGCGCGGCACAGAAGTATCGATTTAGCCGGATCGAAAATAAGATCCGCCGATTCCATGGCAAATTGATCGGTCAGCGCATTCGCCATCTGTGTCCCGGCTATTTCAAAAGTCCCTTCAAACGCATGCCCTCCATAACCAGCATGCCGATATCCTCGGGCGAATGTTCTGCATTGTTGATGACCAGATGATAATTTTTCGGGTCCGAAGAATCGAATTTCACGAATGTCCGCAAAAACTCCTCTCTCTCCCTGTTTTTTTGCAGTATCATTTTTTCGGCTTCCTTTTGCGGCACGTTGCAGACTCTCGCAATGCGTTCAATTTTCCACTCCATCGGCGCCACGATTCTGACATGGTAGCCCCTCTCCATGTCCTTCGTTATCGCCGCCCCCGCCCGTCCCACTATGATGACATGCCCGTGCGACGCAAGCGTACGGACGGTTTCCGCAAGCTTCCGGTACACCACAACCTGCGGCGGAAACTTGCTGAAGGTTGTCTGAAACAGGTTCGTCATCTGCGTACGCGCCTGTGTGGTGAGCGTTTCGGCAAGCTGCGACGAAAGCCCCAGGTCGGACATCACCTTGTCCAGCACCTTTCGGTCGTAGGCAAGCCATTCGGGCGCCGGTTTATACTGCGTATTAATAATCCCCGCGATAGTCTCCGCGATGCGGTACCCGCCGCAGCCGTATTCCCTCGACATGGTGATAAAGGGCTCGGCCTTTTTCATTACCGCAACGGGTTTCTCGATCTCAAGCGTCTCTCGCTGCTGCCGCCAGTAAGTGATTTGCGAACTGATGTGTTTGTCGATAGATGCGCTGATTGAGTTTTTCATATCATCCCCCCTTTGCATCCGTTCTTTAAAAATAACGGGAGATGACAAAAACATCAAGAAAAATTCTAAGGGATGAACGCCGCTATTTTTTGCCCCATCACCACCTTTGTTCCGGGCATAAGCTTCTCAAAACGCGCCGCATTTTTCGGAAAAAGCAGAATCACAGTGGAGCCGAGATGAAAAATTCCGAGTTCACCGCCCTTTTCAATGCGCGGCATTGAACCCTCCGGGTACAGGCGCTCTTCCTTTTTTCTGAAGGTACAGTTGGTCACAACGTTGCTGTACGAAAGCGTTATCCTGCCGACATTCATCGCGCCGATCTTGCACACGGCAACCATGCCGCGCGAAGTGCGGATATAGCTGATAAGCCGCTCGTTTTTTGCGAAAAGGCCCCTGTAGCCCCGCACCATGTAATCCTGCACGGTAAGGAGCCGGCCGGGGACAGCGAAATATCCCGCAATGTCGCCGCTCACGGGCGAATGGATGCGATGATAATCGCCGGGCGAAAGATAGAGCGTAAGGAACGATCCGGCGATGAAATGACGATGAAAGCCGGACGGGATGAGGTCCTTCAACGAATAATCGACTCCCTTCGCCTGAAGAATCGTGGCATCGCCGATATCGCCGAACATATCGACGCGTGCGTCGACCGGCGACACAATTGAACGCGGATCGTTGTCGACAGGACGGGCGCCGTCCCTCAACTGTCGTGTGAAGAACGCATCGAGCGTACGAAACGAGCCCTCCGGCAGCAATATCTCGCCGGTGTTGACGCCGAATTTTTTCGAATACCAGCGTATAACCGGATTTAGCACGATTCCAGGAAGCGGAATGCGGGCGATATGACCGAAAAGCCGCGACAGCAATCCGGTGGGTATGATTGTGAATAAAAATATCGCGAGGTTTCTGTTACGCGCCATGTTGCCATCCCGAGCAATAAAATCTCCGCACTAAAATGCGAGCGTTCACAGTCCATAAAGTTGCCGCACATGTCAACCACTAAAGGCAGGCGAAAGCCGCTGAAATTTATCTTGCAAAATTCGCCCGCGCCGGGATATGAAGAAAGCACTGATTTTTCACATCGGATTATACTGATGATTATTGAACAGATTGAAGTTACATGGATGTCGGTTTTCAGCTACCTCCTCGTCGACGATACGACGCGTGAGGGCGTACTCATCGATCCCGCCGGCGATTTCGACAGAATTTTTCAGAAGGTTGACGAACACCGCGCGAGGATTACATATGTCATCAACACCCACGGGCACTGGGACCACGCATCGGGCAACGAACACGTGATGAACCGGACTGGCGCCCGCCTTGTGATCCATGAAAACGACGCGCCGATGCTGCGGCGGGTATCCACGCGTGTGCTGTCGCGTGTGCTTGGCGGCAAGGGATCGCCCGCGCCGTACCTGACCGTGAAGGACGGCGACACGATCAGCGCAGGGGGATTACGCCTGAAGGTGCTGCACACGCCCGGCCACACGGAGGGAAGCATCTGCCTACACATCGACGGCAACCTGTTCACCGGCGACACCCTTTTTACCGAGGGCATGGGGCGGACCGATTTCCCCGGGGGATCGTACGAGAAAATAATGGAATCCATCACGAAAAAGATACTCGCGCTGCCTGACACGACAAAAATATGGCCCGGGCACAACTATGGACGTTTCCCCGTATCCACCGTGAGGGAACAGAAGAGGTACTACCCGCAATGAACGAACGACGGCCCGGCCGTTCCCGCGCGCGGCTTCTGACTGCGGCGATTCTGCCGATGTTGCTCGCCGCGGCCCCGGCAATTGCCGGCGATGAGGGCTTCGGGCCCTGGAACGCCGATGTGCGCATTGCCGACGAGAACCTTCCGCGGTCCGCGCCGCGCAAAGCCCGTGTTACAACAGTGTACAGCGCCCCTCAGGGCGGTGGATTTTTTCTTATACGTTTTTTTCAGGTGGCAATCTCGCCGCAGGACGGCCCCAACTGCCGGTTTCACCCGACGTGCAGTCGGTACGGCAGAATCGCCGTTGAGCGGTTCGGCCTTATTCCCGGTTCGGCCCTGGCGGGCGACAGGCTGCTGCGCTGCAATCCATTCACGCCGCCGGGCGACGACGCCGTGCCGGCTTCAATCCTCGGGAAATAATACGGCGGCGGCATGCGGTTTACTCGTCCCTTTCACACCATTATATGCGCTCTCGCCATGAGTCTTGCGGCAATTACGGCGACCGTAAAGCCGCTCGCAGCGGCCCCCGCCGAATCGAACAATTTCATCACACGGCAGAAACAGTTTATACAAACGCTTTTCAATCGCGGGGATTATTTCAACTGTATCGCGGAAACACGGCGCCTGCTCGCCTTTTCGCCCGACATACAGCGCCGCGACGCGTACCTCTATTTTATCGAGGTAAATTATTACCTCGGCGGCCAGTACCGCACGGTAATCGGCCATCTTTCGGCCGCATCCGGGCCGGCCGACATGCCTTCGCGCCTTCTGCTTGCGCGCGCGTATGCCGCCGACGGCCGCACGGCGGACGGCCTTCGCGTAGTACAAAATACCGACTATCACGCCGCCGGCGCATTCTCGTCCGATGTACTTATGCGCGCCGTCGAGCTGCACGTGTTAGAGTCGCACTACGACGGCGCGCTTGCCGAGCTGTCGCGGTACGAAGATGCAACGCGGTTTTCCGCGGATTTTGCCGGCATACGGCTGTCGCTTGAAGGCTATAAAAATATACGCACCCGTTCGAGGACCGCGGCGGCCGCGATGTCGGCCATGCTTCCCGGCGTCGGGCAGCTATGGGCCGGACGCCCTCTGGATGCCATAATCAGCCTTGCTTCAGTGGCAGCGCTTGCCGCGGGAAGCGCCGTGATGTTCGACAGGGGCCGGCGGCAGGCAGGCTTCACGCTCGGATTTTTCGCGGCGCTCTTTTACGCAGGAAACATCTATGGCGCGTACAATGCGGCCGCCGCGTGGAACGCAGCACGCGAAGCCGAATTTCGCGGCGCCGTTATGAAACATATCCCTCCGTATGACCCCGCGAAACACCTTGTATACGACGAGTTGTTCAAATGAGAACGGCGATTCGATATATCACGATCGTCATACTGCTGGCGTGGCCGGTAACGCAATTTCAGGCCCTCTCCGCCGGACCCGGCCAGCTTATTCCCCTCGCGAAATCACAAATGTCGAAAGGAGACTATTACGGCGCTATCACGGAGTGCATGCGGTATCGTTATTGTTATCCCGGCGGTGCGGAATATCCGCTCTCGATGCTCATTCAGGGAGAGGCGTATTATCGCGGCGGCAATTACGCGGAAGCGACGCGAATCACCGCTGAGTGCTTCGAACGGTATAAACAGCGCCGCGAGGGCGAACTGGCGCTTATAAATCTTGGGCACATGCGGCTAATGAGCGGTTCGCCATTCTTCGCATTCCGCACATATCAGGAATACCTGTACCTGTATCCCGGCGGTCAGTTTCGCGAGGAGACTACGCTCGACATGTGCCGCGCGATCGCGCTTGAGGGCGACCTCGCAGGCGCGCGTGCGCGCCTTGACGGATACGCGCGCACGTACCCCGATGGCCGGTATCTTGAAAATGTACGCGAGCTGCAATATCTTATTGACAGCGAAATCAACAGGCCGAAGAAAAGCCTCGCGGTTTCAATACTCGGTTCGCTGTTCATTCCCGGATTCGGCCATTTTTATACGGGCAGGTATACGACGGGCATATTTACGCTGGCAAGCAACGCGGCGCTTCTTTTCTTAATATACGACGGGTATCGTGACGATAATACATTCAGGATGGTATTCTTCAGCCTGGCGGAAATATCGCTGTATCAGTATTCACTGTACGCGGCGGTACGCAACGTATACGAATACAACAGCAGGGACGAATTCTATCGCGCCGTACGGCTTGCGATACGGAAAAATTTTTAATCTAACAACGGGACTTCACATTGACCGACACGACCATTACACCCGAAATCGGCCAGCCGTCCGCCGCTCTCGAACAAAGCAGACAAATCAATATCGAATCGCTGCTTAAGGATTCCGATATCGATTCAATTGCGAACATCCTGTTGGAAGACACGTTCAGGGAAACCGACCTCATGCGCAAGGATTCAATCGACAGGTTTCTCGATTTCGCCATCTTCAAGGCGCAGACCGGCCTCCCCCACATTCTGAATATGGCGTATCCGACAAAACGGATGTCAGACAGCAAAATGGAGGATAAAATACGCATTCTTATCAACGATAGTCTGTATCCAGAAATCGTGTTGAAGCTTCTAAAATACTTTACGAGAAACACGCACGATCCCGATTCGAACCTCTATCTCGCGAACTTTATCGTGTCCGATGACATTATACGGGCGATCTACGAAACCTATGTGCTATTTAAAAAGGATATTTTTCATACGGACCCGGATACACGGTCCATGAATGTGAAGAGGATACAGCAGGTTTCGCTGCAATCCGACAACAAATCCGCATCGCCCCTCGACGCGGCATGCAGGTTGAAATACATTCTTGAATTTTTCGCCATAAAGAAAAACGTGGAGCACATTTACACCAGGGCCGACCTGCTGCTCGCACCCGGCGCGTCCTGACCGGAGCGGAAGGCGCGTTACAGTCCGTACCTCGGAATCTTCTCGATATACTGGTCGTCCCGCATTGTCATTTCTTTGACATAGATATTCTGGTATCGTTTTGAATCGCCGAAGTCGAGAATCTGGTTGAACTCGGGATTGTAATTCTGTATAAGCCAGTACATTACGTCCTGCATATCCTGCAGGCTTGAATCGACAATGGTATATTTGTAGAGCAGTTTTCTGTTGTCAAACTGCTGAGCGATGTTCCTGCTCTTCTGGATAATCGGGCTCATCAGGTTCTTTAATCCCATCCGAAGCCCTTCCCGCCAGCACCCATAAAACATAAGGTATGCCGGATCACCGTTTGGCACGTTTTCCATAAGGCACAAAATCCCCGCCATCTCGGGCAATATCCTCGCGGCCGTATACTTGTCGTACGGGATGATCCTTGACCACATCAACGTGTAAAAGACATCGTCATTCAGTACGCTTTTTTTCATCGATGCTCCTTCTCGCTTTTTCTTTTCAACTCGACGATAAGGCCGTCGAGAATACCGAGCAGAATATGCCCCCTTTTTTCAACATCTATTTCGTTAAACACAGTAAAGCGCGAGGGATATTTTAACACAAAATAATTTGACACAAAATCCGTAAGCTGGTGAAGGTTCACGATAAAGTTGAGGAGATGAATAAGTTTGTCGGATTCGTCGACATTGATCAGGAATATCAGTTCCTGCGCCTTTTTACGAAGTTCTTCGCGCAGCCGCTCCTGCCGATCGTTGCCGGTTACTGGAATTTCATCGTACATTCCCGAAAACACGGAGTTTCCGCCGATAATCCTTACACGCGTAAGGCCCTTCAGGTGCAACATGGTAAATCCGCCATCCGATTTCACCTCGAGAACCTCGGCAAGCGTCGCGAGCTTCCTGTTATTGAAAACGATATCCAGGGCACCGCGCACCGGCTGTGCGATAAGTCTGTCGCCCTGGGAGAGTTTCCCGAATTTTTTCAGCCGTGAACGGACTGTGATGGTGCAATAGGGAAATAACGCTTTTTTATAGAGATGGAGAATGGACAAACGTTTCGATTTCTTCATTCGATGTTCACATTACCCGCGCGTATATTCGACACCCGGCAGCCGGATACCGCCATTATTAAAAAAATAATTGTAATATTTGTCAATACGTATATACCATGAGCCAAATTATTTTGGGCCATACTACCAATCACGGGGCGATCTATGCAAGAGAAACGAAAGACCTCGCGCACTCAAAAGAAGCTGAAATCAGAGGTTCACAGCGCATCGGGCATGACATTCAGCAACACAGCCGACCTGAGCCAGGGCGGCATTTTCATTACGACGCCGGAACCGCTGAAGTCGGGCGACCATGTCGAACTGCAAGTGTATATCCCGGGCGAACAGCCGGTCAACATACAGGGCATTATACGATGGACGCGAAATGATGATGCGCCCGACAAAAAGACGGGCATGGGCATCGAATTTACGAAGATGAGCAACGACAGCCTGAAGCTGCTCAAAAAGGTGCTATAATTCCCGTCACTCACCGGTGACCGCGATAATGATTCCCGCATTGATCAGCTGAACAGCGTACCGCACGTTGCGTGAGCGTGTGTAACGCTGCGTCAGCAATTCTCTTTCTTTCTCGATCCTCGCGATTTCGTTTCGCGTGCGGCTGAGGGCGCTTTTCATGTCCCTTCCAAACCACTTTTTCTGGCATTCCTGGCGGTCCATCTGCTCGGCAAGTTCGCGCAGGCGCTTCCCGCTTGCGTCGCGTATTTTCTCAAGCTCGGGATCGATGGATAGATCGAGCGTTTCCGATATCTCCATCGCCCGCCGCTGCGCCAGCCGCTGCGCCCGCTCCCCGGCGCGCGCAAAAAGCTCTTCAGCATTGCTTCGAATATCCCCGATGACGCCATGTAATGCGGCAGCGGCAGCCGCCGCGTCAAGCCCCTCCTGGTAGATGGTTTCGCGCTCGATCTCTTCGAGTTCCGGATCGTCGGCCATCTCGTCTATATCGACGGCAACCGGCAGCAACTCCCGAGTCACGCTCCACCCCTCGTAGGTAACAAGATAATTGAACAGCATTCCGGTAAACGCCGTATGATGCCGGATTATCCGTATTCCCGTCACGCCGCCAAAGCTCTCCGACTCGCACCGGCAAAACAGGTGGTCGACAAGCGGGTGCCCAAACGCGAGAAACTCCAGGCTTTCGTTATCGAGGGCAATGCGCGAATCGAACGTGCCGAACCGCCGCACCCCATCGCCGGAAAGCCCTTTCACCGCGTACAGCCCGTTGCGCCTGTTTTTCGGACCGATGAGCTTTGCCGTTTCCTGATCGGCGTCCCTGAGGCGGTTGACAAAGCTTTCAATGCGCCTGTTGGAAAACTGCCGCTCCTTCATGGTAATCGCGTAATACTCGTCGTAGTTGAAATCCATGTTCCGCGCAACGGTAAGCTCGGAAAGCTTCTCATAGCTCCGTCGCGCGTTTTTTATCTTTTCGTCGACCTCCGCCATCATCGCCTTTTTGCTTTTTCCGCCCGCGGCCGCTTCCATAAACAGCGCCGTGAGATTCAGCTCGTCCTCCATCTGCCCGAGAAGCACGTCGGGCACGCCGATCGATTCCTCAAAGAGCTTCAGCTTGCGCGTCAGCACCTCGAGCACCCTCTCCGCGACGGTGTCCCTCGTAGCGAAGTTGTAGATATACACGTCGTACGGCTGCCCGAAACGGTGGACGCGCCCGATGCGCTGTTCCACCTTCAGCGGCGACCACGGAAGGTCGTAATTGATCAGAATGTTGCAGAACTGCATGTTTCTGC
>DHPI01000086.1:86098-89098 GCA_002407865.1 Spirochaetia bacterium UBA5368 | reverse complement strand
ACTGCATGTTTCTGCCCTCACCGCCGGCCTCGGTGCATATCAGCACGTCAGCCCCGTCGCGAAACGACTGGATGGCCTCCTCTTTGCGATCCCGATCCATCGAACCGTTGAACGGCACAACGGAATAATCCGACAGAAGACCGCACAGGTAGTCCTGGGTGGTTCTGAACTGGGTGAAGATAACGACCTTTTTGCCCTTCCCCGTGATCAACCCGCGGAGAAGCTCGCGCAGTTTTTCCCCTTTCTTGTTGCGCTCGATCGACTTTGCGATGCCGATAAGCGATTCGAGCGTGGCAATCTCCTCGCGCAGCTCTTCCACGGTTTTTTGCAGCGACAGCATCACCAGCTCATCGACATCCTCCGAATCGTCGATATCCATTGCATCAACGTCCAGCTCATCGGGACACCCGCACGCATCGAGATTTTTTCGTTCCGCCCTTTCAAGCATGGCGGCCAGGTTGTTGCGCCTGTTCACAAGCGCCGACAGCAACGCGAAGGACGACGAATCCAGCAGCTTCTGAAACACCGTCATGACAAATCCCACGGCCCTGTTTTCCGTCTGGAGCGCGCGGTTAAATTCCTCCACGACATATCGTGTTGTCGCGTCGTAGAGATTGCGCTCTTCCGGATAAAGATCGAACCGCACCGTCTTCGCATGGCGCGCGGTAAAGCCGCCCACCTCCTTCTTCGTCCGCCGGATGAGAACAGGCGACAACTTCGACCGCAGCCCCGAAAGATCGGCGCCTTCGACACAGTATTCGTTGTAAAAACTCTGGTACGGCCCCAGGAGATTCTCGTCGATCAGGCGGATCAGATAATAGAGCTCCTCCAGCTTGCCCCGGAACGGCGTCGCGGTCAGCAAAAGCAACGCTTTCGTATTTTTCGCGATAATCTCCGCCGCGTTGTACGCGAGCGTACTTTTCAGAGAATCGCGCCGCAACCTGTGCGCCTCGTCGAAGATCACCGCGTCCCAGCGGCTTCGTTTGAGAGCGTCCCTGAACGCGGCGTTCTTGATAAAATCGAGCGAGCAAATAACGCGGTCATGCACATTCCATGGGTTCGCGCCCGCAGACGCGCCCCTGTCGGAAGATTTCATGCGCCTCCTGTCGAGCAGCACGAACGTTTCGTTAAACTTGTTTTCCATTTCGTGCTGCCACTGTATTGTAAGCGACGCAGGGCAGACGATGAGGATTTTTTTATACGCGTAACGATACACCAACTCCTTGATCACGAGGCCCGCCTCAATTGTTTTCCCGAGACCGACCTCGTCAGCGAGGAGAAAGCGCTGCTGGAGCGCATTCACAATACGGTGCGTGCTTTCCACCTGGTGGGCGAGTATCCGTGTACGCGAATTCGACAGCGACAGGATTTTATTGTTCGCATAGGCAAGCCGCAGGGCATATGCCTCCGTTGTAAGCTCGAAACGGCGATCGAGCGCGATATCGCGCTCCATGAAGGCGCGAAACACGGCGTCCTCGCCCTCTATCGCCGCAAGCCTGCCCACGGCGTTGTCAGCGTTATATGAAAAAAGGTCGGCATCCAGGCATGCCACGTTCCGTTCAGTCAATTCAGCCCTCGCTGGTTATAATTGGTTCACTGTGCGCGCCGGCGTACAACCGGACCGCATACCGCAAAAAGCTCCGTACCGGAGCCTGTTATCTTCATAATGTCTGGATTACGTTAGTGTTGAATGCATCTTTTCGTATACGTGACATAATACAGATTACGGCGCAAAATTCAAGTATTTTTTAAAGATCGATACTCGGCCGGCTAACATCCCGGTTTTTACCGCGCAACGTGCCGGCAAAATGATTTGAAAATCTCACACTGTTGTCGTATACTGCCCATATCATGCGGACTGTCCCGCAGACATGAAACTCGAAGATTCTATCCATACAAGTTTCGTTGAAACAAGGAGAACCGCAATGGCACATCGTTTAAACAACCGCCGTGTCCGGGCGCTCGGCATCCCGCTCGCTGCCATGCTTTTTATCATGGCATGTTCCGCCACGCCATATACCGGCAGAAAACGCCTCATGCTGACAACCGAGCAGCAAGAAAACGCCATGGGCGCTGAATCGTACAAAGAGTTTATGGGCAAAGCGACACCTTCGTCAAACCGCGCCTATATCGATCTCGTGACGCGGGTCGGCACGCGCCTGGCGGCCGCCGCGAACAGGCCGGATTACGCGTGGGAATTCGAGGTTGTCGAATCGAAGGAAATCAACGCATGGTGCCTCCCCGGCGGTAAAATCGTTTTTTATACCGGGATAATGAAGCTCTTCGACAACGAGGCCGAGATCGCGGCGGTTATGGGCCACGAGATAGCACACGCAGTGCTTCGCCACGGGGGCGAGCGCATGAGCCAGGGCCTGGTCATTCAGGCGCTCGGCACGATGCTCGAATCGATGACGGAAACATCGCAAAACAGAGCCCTGTATATGCTCGCATTCGGCGGAATTTCGAATGTCGGCGTGTTGCTGCCGTTCAGCAGAAAACACGAATACGAGGCCGACCGCACCGGCACCATGCTGATGGCAAAATCCGGATATGATCCTGACGCGGCGACGGCGTTCTGGAAGAAAATGATAAAGCTTGGCGGGACGAAGACGCCAGAGTTTCTCTCGACGCACCCTGCCGATGGAAACAGGGTAAAGGCGCTCGCGAAGGTTTCGGGCGAGATGCGAGGATATTACACAAACGCCCCGCAGCGGTATGGTCTGGGCGAAAAAATATAATCATTTTACCATGGAGTGACTGTCATGAAACAAATCACCGCCGATACAAAACAGATCGCATACTGCGGACTTTATTGCGGCGCATGTAAAAAATATCGACTGGGAAAATGCCCCGGATGCGCCGGCAACAACGCCGCGTCATGGTGCGGCATACGCTCGTGCTGCATCGAACACGAATACAAAAGCTGCGCCGACTGTTCAACGTATACCGACGTAAACGCCTGCGGAACCTACAACAATTTTGTCGCAAAGGTCATCGGAG
>DHPI01000086.1:82708-86006 GCA_002407865.1 Spirochaetia bacterium UBA5368 | reverse complement strand
CTTTTGTCGCAAAGGTCATCGGATTTCTTTTGCGCTCAAACCGCTCAGAATGCATACGACTTATTCAGCGGCACGGCTACGACGCATTTGCCGTCGACATGGCCTCGAAGGGCCTGCAAACGATACGGCGATAACGCGATATCCATGACACATCCGCCTGCGCGTCCGTCTGTAAAGATCGGCATCCTTTTTCTGCTCTACATGTCGCAGGGCCTGCCATTTGGCTTCCAGTCGATAGCATTGCCGGTATACCTGCGCACGTGCGGCGTATCGCTCACCGCTATCGGCTTTACCGGGGCGCTCGCGCTGCCATGGATGCTGAAATTTCTCTGGTCACCGCTGGTCGACCGGTTCGGTTCGCCTTCTATCGGCATGCGCAAATCGTGGATTCTTCCCCTGCAGTTGCTCATGGTGGCAGTCATCTTCACCGCCTCCGCATTCGATCCGGCAACAGAGATGACATGTCTCCTTATATCCGTGTTCGCCGTTAACCTTATCGCCGCTACGCAGGACATCGCCGTAGACGGCCTCGCCGTTGACATGCTGGGCCCGCGCGAGCTTGGCCCCGGCAACGCCGCGCAGGTGGTGGGTTACAAGGCCGGCATGCTGATAAGCGGCGGCCTCCTCGTATGGCTATCTGCATGGACCGGCTGGCGCGGCCTTTTTCTCATCATGGGGACACTTGCGTTTTTGCCAGTACTCCCGCTGCTTTTCTATCGCGAAGGGCGGCACGCGGCGGCCGGTGCCGGGGGTCAGAGCCTCGGAATTATACTATCGAAAGTACGCGCCGCATTCGCGCTCCCCGGCGCGTGGTGGCTGATGGCGTTTATTGCCACGTACAAGACCGGCGAGGTGATGATCGACGCTATGTTCAAGCCGTTTCTCGTCGACAGCGGCTTTTCCGCCGCGCAGATCGGCCTGTGGCTGGGCACCTACGGGATGGCGGCGTCGCTGGCGGGCTCGCTTTTCGGCGGTTACTGCTCATCGCGGCTTTCCGTGTTCCGCGGGCTTGCGATCGCCGCGCTGCTGCGCATCATTCCGCTTGCGCTCGAGTGGCGCCTCACGCTGTTGCATCCCGGCGCGGCGCAGGTAATCGGCGTAACGCTGGCCGAACACTTCTTCGGCGGCATGCTTACCACGGCCATGTTCGCCTACATGATGTCGCGGGTCAACAGAGAGATCGGCGCCACGCACTATACGATACTCGCCTGCGTCGAGGTGCTGGGAAAATCGCCAGGCGCGTGGGTATCGGGACTGCTTGCCGAACGGATGGGCTACTCCAGCCTCTTCGCGGCCGGGGTTCTCATTTCGCTCGTGACGCTTGCGCTGCTGGCAAAGGCAATCCCCCGCCCTGCGGGCGCCTCCTTATAAGAAAGGGAGCCAGGGGGTTATGTCGCCGGCCATATCATTAACTGTCGCAAGGGGTCAGAGCCCCGGCATAAGAAAACGTCAATGCGCGCACATCAGCGCATTGACGCGCTGTAGACGCCGATGCTGTAGGGAATGTTTTCGTCAAGTATCGGCAATATGGGCTCGCTCCGCTGTTTGAACGCGCGCCCGAGGTTGACGCGGGCAAATTCGTTTTCGCGCTCAATACGCTTCGCATAATCGATGGCCTTCCAGTAACTTACGCTGCTGCGCGTTTCGTTGTTTTTGCGCTGGTAGATCGCGCCAAGGTTATTGTACGCCGACGACAGGCTCTGAAAAATCTTGATATGATCCTTCCTGTCGGGCACTACCGTCCTGATGCCCTCCGCATCCCGTTCGAAGAGGGAAATAAGCTTGAGGTATTCGCCCCTGCTTGCCTCGAAATTGTCGAGATGATAGAAAGCGTTGCCGAGGGCAAACATGATCTCCGGCTCGGATACAAAATCCTCGTACAGGCTGAGCCACCGATCGAGCGCCCTCTCGTACTGTCCCGCCATGTAGTATATCCTGCCGAGATTGTACGACAGCTCCGGCGATTCGTACCCTTCTTTCAACGCCATCTCATATTTTGTGCGGGCTATTTCGTAATTCGCCTGTTCTTCCACGTCGGCATCAAGCTCCTCTTCCTCGAGCTCGTCACCGAAGCGATATCTCACTTTATCGAAGAAATAATAGAATATGTTGCCCATATAATAATATGTTTTGCCCACGCTTTCCGTTTCAAAGTAGAAATCCTCGAACGTAAATTCCGGAGGCGAAAGGCTGGCCTTAACTGCTTTTTTGAAATATTCGTACGCCTTGACCGGCTCCTTGACAAGGTAATGATATTCTCCCAGCATGTGCAGGGCGGCAAAATAGTTCGGCTCGAGCTTGAGCGCCTTTTTGAGATAGTTATCCATGAGCGCCAGATTTTTCTGTTCCTGGCTCAGCTTCGCGTAGAGCAGATACTGTGGCGGATAGCCGGGATCGCGGCGGTGCAGCGCGTCGAGCACGGAACGCACCACGGGATACGGATTGTCGCTGAGGTCTTTATACTTTGACGATTGTATGCCGTAATCGATGCGGATGTTCGTCGAATCGGTACGCTTCTTGCCAAGATAATATACGGCAAGCTTGCCAAGCAGGGCCGACGGCGTTTCCTCAAGCATCTTCTTGTCGACGAGGTGCGCATGGATCGATAACACCTGGTCCAGCGCGTCGCGCTCAATGTACAGATTAATCAGCCCCGAATAGCCAACAATCGACTTCGGATCGACACGAACGATGTCCTCAAAATACTGGCGCGCCTTCAGATGCTGGCCCTGATAGAGGTATGCGTTGCCTATCCCGTACATTGCCGTCACATCGTTCGGCTTGCGATTGAGCACATAGCGGTAATATTTAATCGCGGTGTCGAGCCGTGTTTCGGTCGATCCAGACGGCCTGATGCGTTCGTAATAGCTGTCGGGGATTCTGGAATAGAAATACCCGAGATTGTTGAGCGTTTCTATGCTGACCGGGTCGAGCGAAAGCGCCTTTTCAAGCTTTCTGCGCGCAAGATCGTATTCCTTTTTATCGAAATACGCACGCGCGTACGCGTTGTAGCCGGGGATATAATCTTTTACATAATCCTTGTCAACTTTTCTAAACAGCTGCTCGGCCTTGTTGTAATCCTGCACCTTTTTTGTCACAGGATCGCCCGGCTCGCGGATAAGCGCCACACCCTGCTGGATGATCCGCTTCGCCATGACCGGCTTGTAGATATATTGATAGCTGAGAACCGTCAGCACAAAGGCGATCGCGGCCGCGGCGCCGAACACCTTTGTGGTCTTCATGAGACGCTTCTGACGCTCCGCCCCTTCTTTCGTATAATACAGCCCCAGGATGTGAT
>DHPI01000086.1:81691-82594 GCA_002407865.1 Spirochaetia bacterium UBA5368 | reverse complement strand
CTCCGGCCGGGCCGCGATAACGCGCCGCCCTGTTTCTCTCACTTCTTCAGTAATTTCGATTTTCTTTTTGAGCTTCTTTTCGAGAAAACGCCGTATGTTATCCTCGGGCTTGCCGGTAATGATCATGTCGACAAGCTGGCGCGTATCCTTCTGAGGTAGAAGATCATTCAGCAGCGTCTGCTTTATTTCCTTACGAAGCTCCGCGTTAAGCAATAAAAGCGCCGCTCTCAGCTTTTTCAGTTCTTTCTCGGTAAGCTCGATGCCTTCTGCGCCGCCCTCCTCGTCCCCTCGGGGCGGCTCCTCGTGCAGAGGGGCAAATTCTTCTTCGACGTGCGGAATCTCCTCGGTTTTGACTATTTCCTCGAATTCACCGATTTTCGGTATGCCGATAATCCCTTCATCACCAAATCCTTCATCGTGCGGCGGCGTCATAGCCGATGGCGCTTTTCCCTCGATTGGCTCGAGCTGGTCAAAATCGACAGGGCTCGGCATGCTCGCATCATAAAAGTCATCCGTGGGCTCGGCCGGGGAGCCGGCTTCACGCATCCGCGGCGCTTCAACTTCGCCGGGAAGGGTGATATCGCCAAGATCTATTTCCGGGATCTCGACCGTCTGCGCCTCGGGGATTTCTTTCGTCTCGCCAAATTCTATATCAGACAGGTCGCCGATATCCGCTTCGAGATCGCTCGCAATTGCCACTTCACCGGGAAGCTCCGGCAGCTCTTCGCTGATTTCAGGAATTTCAACCGCGGCGTGCGCAACAGCTTCTTCCGCCGGCATAATCTCTTCGGTAAAGACATCTTTCGACAGATCCTGCATGTCGACCGAGGCGGGTTCAAGCGATGTCAGCGCTTCAAGCTCATCAAGCGGGGTCGCGGCTTTCGGGACACGGGGCGGCGCCAG
>DHPI01000086.1:81249-81512 GCA_002407865.1 Spirochaetia bacterium UBA5368 | reverse complement strand
ATTTCTTCGGGAAACTCAATCATTTCCGGGACAGGATGCTCTCCCGGCTCCTTCACTTCACTGAGAAGGTCGGTAATATCAAGCAGTTCCTCGCTCTTTGCGGCTTCCGGTTCCTCCATCACGCCGAGATCGACATCCTCAAACGAAATTTCGTCCGGCAGCCCCGCCTCTCCCGGCGCTGTGTGCGGCGCCGGTTTTTCAAATGCGGCCGATTCATCAGGCAGAATATCGAGAATCCTGTCGATCTCGCTCAATTCATCGGG
>DHPI01000086.1:79445-81074 GCA_002407865.1 Spirochaetia bacterium UBA5368 | reverse complement strand
GTGTACTCTATTTTTTCTTCCTTATCGCCCATCGACCATCCCGGGGTGTATAGTAATTATCGCGGGTGCATCCAGCCCTGTTGAATGTAACGTCGCCGCGCGCGCAAAACAAGGGAAAAGCGACATAATCAGTGAACTCCCCTGTACTGAAAAAATCAATACATTTTCATATTTGCTGCCAATTTGTCGCGGATTTTTCCACTTTGACGCGCCTCCCACCGTCGACTTCCGTACAGCCGTTCGCGTTTCCGCAGACCGTGTTGCGCGTATTTTGCGGAGCCGCCGTATTTTTGCATAAACATTTTCACTATTGTTATCGACATAAATAATGTATCGCTGAAATTCATTTTGGCCGGAAGAGGATTAACCCTTATGATCGCACCCCATAGAAAGCTGATAACGCTTTTGCCGCTGCTCATGACCGCGTTTATGCCGATGGAGCCGCAGCCAATCAACACCGACAGCTACTACAACCTCAGGTTTCTGAAAAACGCGCAGCCGCCCAGGGAAATGAAACTAATTCGGCTCGATAATGCGACACGCCAGACGCGCGTGGAGCAGGGGATCCTCGTATCGTATAAAAACAGGGACGCGCGGAGCGTCAGCGTGTCGGGCGATTTTACGCTCTGGAAAAACACTCCCATGTCGCGGGGCGAATACGGGGTATGGTATTATTTCATTACGGACATGCTGGATTCGCCGTCGCTACGCTATAAGTACATAGTCGACGGCATATGGACGCGCGATCCGAAAAACTTCAACAGCGACGACGACGGCTCCGGATCGTACGTATCGCTGATCTATCCGGGTTCGTTCAGCGAGGGAACGCATCTGACCTACAGGGTGCTGAAAAACGCCGCCATTGAGTTCAGGATATACCGGCCGCACGCCCGTCTGATCTCGCTTGTGGGCGATTTCAACAACTGGAACCCGGAAAACGACCTGTTAGAGAAAGGAAGGGATGGCGTGTGGCGGCTTAGAAAACGGCTTTATCCCGGCACATACCGCTACAAGTACATCATCGACGGGACGTGGTCGGTCGACCTCTACAACAGGGACTCGGCATCCGACGCCACAGGCGACGTATGCTCGATTATCAGAATACCGCGATAGCGCCCCCTGCGGCGGCCGTTTCAGTCGGCAGCCCCGGAAACGTCTTTCCCAAAAGCGCATTCCCCCGCAAGGCAGCAGGCGCCGCACAACGGCTTTTTTTTGCACACATCCTTGCCGTGGCGCACAATGAGCGCGTGATACTCGTTATACTCCCGCACATCGCCGCGAAATTTTTTGTGAAACATGCGCTGTAAATCGTCATAGTTTTCGTCCCCGCCGCACAGCCCTATTCGGCTGAAGATGCGCCGCGTATAGGCGTCGATCACGAAGATCTTCTTTTCAAGCGCATACAGCAATATCGAATCGGCGGTTTCGGGGCCGATGCCGTTTACGCGCAGCAGCTCGCCGCGCAGGGCAAGTGCGTCAATCCGAGAAAGCCGGTCGAACGAAAAATCATGGCAACTGAACCACTCGAGAAAATGGCGCAATTTTTTCGCCTTCTGGTTGAAATAGCCGGTCGAGCGAATGAGGGGGGCAATACTGCCGGCATCGAGAGCGTAAAGCTTTCGCGGATTG
>DHPI01000086.1:62282-79296 GCA_002407865.1 Spirochaetia bacterium UBA5368 | reverse complement strand
AGAGCGTAAAGCTTTCGCGGATTGAGCAACCCGCCGTCCGCAAGCGCCGCGATCGCGGTTTCTACATTTTTCCACGAAACGCTCTGTGTGAGGATGGCTCCCACGGCCACCTCGAACGGCGTCTCGCCGGGCCACCAGTGCTGCGGGCCGTAGGCCGCTTCAAGCCGGGTGTAGATTGTGTTGACTGTCGGCATTATACATATCGCATCGCGGAAAATGACGCAAGGTCCAAGAAAACAAAATTAAATACTCAACGGCAGCCGTTTTGATTCGGGCTGGTCAACGAGAATATCGCCGTCTTCTTTGTATTTCTTCAGAAGGAAGTGCGTCACCGTGGACTGGACGTTCCTGATCGTCGCAAGCTTTTGCGACACAAACAGCGAGACCTGTTGCAGCGTGGGCCCCTCGACCTGCACCAGGAGGTCATAGCTTCCCGAAAGGAGGTACACCGAGGAAACCTCCGGAAAACGATAAATGGCCTCCGCTACCGCGTCGAACCCGATGCCGCGCTCGGGCGTGACCTTCACCTCGATCAGGGCATGCACTTCATTGTTGCGGACCCGCTCCCAGTTGATGTGGGTTTTATACCTCAAAATGATCCGTTCTTTCTCGAACTGCGCGATATATTTTTTCACCTTCGCTTCGGGAATATTCAGTTGGAGCGCAATATCAGATGGCGCCGCCTTCGCATCGGTGGCGAGTATTTCAAGAATGGCGTTGCCCGTTTCATCGGTTTTATATGGTTTAAATGGATGCATTATTTTCTCCGTTATGATAGAATTGATTTGTTACAGTGAATAAAGTCTTTACTATTGGATTCGTCAATATTAATTTGCTCACAATAAGGCCATGAAATCCAGATTGCCGATACTTATCATAATCCCCCATGGGGGATATTCGGTTCCAGAAGAGCTTGCCGGCCTTACCCTTGCCGGCAAGAATGAGCTTTTTTTCGAAGCGGACACCTGCGCAAATGAGATTTTTTCCTTCGATGACGCGGTAACCGCCAGCATCGATTCGTATGTATCGCGCCTCTTTGTCGATCTCGACCGCCCGTCACTTCTGCTGCCGCCGGCAAGCGACGACGGCGTAATAAAAAAGGAAACGTCGTCGGGAAAGCCGCTCTTCCCGCCCGATGTTTTCCCCGACGAAATATCCATATCGAACATCCTCAAACGCTACTACTTTCCCTTCTATCGCACAATCGAGAAAATACTTTCCACGGGAGAAATAAAGCTCATTCTTGAATGCCATACCATGATGCCGGTCGGCCCGCCCGGTTCGCCCGATCCGGGAAAACCGCGGCCTATCATTTCCGCGTGCAACGTTACAGATGCGGACGGCAAAAACCTGAAAACGTGCAACGAAGAGTTGCTGCGCGGCATACTCGAAGCGATGAAGAAAAATTTCAGCGGCGAAACCTCGACCGTCGCCCCGCGCTTCACGGGAAACATCCCCCTTTTCAGAGGCAATCTTTTGAAGACGTTCGGCGTGGGCGGTATTCCGATGCTGCGGCTTTCCGTTTCGAGGTCGCTTTTTCTGAATGAGGCGCATTTCAACTTCGACTATCTGCGGGTGGACAATCTGCGCATCAGCGATATCCGTGACAGGCTGCAATCATCGATCGAAAGGTTTTACGCGCGGTTTTTTTAAGACAGGCCCGTTATATAATCGTACGCACCGAGAGCGGCGGTTGCACCGTCGGCGGCGGCGGCGACAATCTGCCGAATCGAGTTTTGCCGCATATCCCCGGCCGCGAAGAGCCCTTCCATAGACGTTTTCATGCGCATATCGACCTTCACCTCGCCGTACTCATTGAGCATGTCCGCGGAAAGATACGCCGTGTTGGGCCGGTATCCGATAAAGATAAACACACCGTCGACGCCAAGGTCACGCGTTTCGCCCGATTTTTTATTCAGCACCGATACCGATTCGACCTTTCCGGCTCCGTTGATCGAGGTGATAACGGAATCGTATACCGGAATAATTTTTTCGCACGCACGCGCCCTGTCCTGCAAGACCTTCATCCCCCTGAACTGATCGCGCCTGTGCACCAGATAGACTTTTGACGCAAATTTCGCAAGGTACACGGCCTCCTCGAGCGCGGTATCGCCGCCGCCGACGACCGTCGTAATTTTGTCGCGGAAAAACGCGGCGTCGCACGTGGCGCAGTACGATACGCCACGGCCCGTAAATTCGCTTTCGCCCGGCACGCCCAGCTTTATAAGCGACGCCCCGGTCGCGGCGATAACAGAGCGTGCGCGTATAACATCGCCGCCGGCGCACGTAATGTCGAAACAGTTATCATGGGCGTTCTTTGCAAGCGACGACATTTCAACGCTCTGTATATCGGCACCGAGCCGACGGGCCTGGTTTTCCATGGCGCTTACCAGCTCCCAGCCGGGAACCGGCTCCACAAAACCGGGATAATTCTCCACTTCATAGGTGTTCATCACCTGGCCTCCGGGCGAAAACTTCTCGATGACAAGAAGATCGAGACCGGCGCGCACGCCATATATCGCAGCCGCCAGTCCCGCGGGGCCGGCGCCGATTATTACAAGGTCTTTCATAATGGTGCTCCAGATGCGGCAGGTTATATGCCGTTTAATTCAACAAACTTACGGACAAGCTCCGGATCGAACTGCGTGGCGGCGGCATCCGTCAGCCGGCGCATCGCCTCACTCTCCGACATCGCCGCCCGGTAACAGCTATCCGACGTCATCGCGTCGTACGCGTCGGCAATCGCGATTATCCTGGACAAAAGAGGTATGTCCTCGCCGCACACGCCCGACGGGTATCCCCTCCCCATCCACCACTCGTGGTGTTTGAGAATAATATCCGCAACAGCCTTCAATGCGGGATGTACGGATGCGATCCTTGACCCGATATCCACATGCCGTTTGATTTCCTCGAATTCGTCCACTGAAAGATGCCCGTTTTTACGGATGATTTTCCCATCGATGCCGATCATGCCGATATCATGATACGCGGCGGCGATGTCAAGCAGTTTCATGTCGGCCGCGGTAAGGCCGCACTCGCCGCCCAGCCTGAGCGCGTAACGGTGCACCCGCGTTTGATGGTCGACGCGCCCGCCGTCATGCTCGCGCAGCTGCGCTAACAACGCGTTCAGAATTATCGTAGTGGTGGCCTTCCGCTGGGATTCCTTTTCGCGGTACATGTCATCGTCGGCTTCGGCGAAAACGATTTCGAGGCGTTGGCCCGGATTTTCGCACACGGCGTAGCCTATTGAAAACGTCAGAGGCATCGACGGGTTCTGTTCACGATACTGCTCGATCTGCCTCTGTATCCTTTCGCACGAGTTTCGCACAACGTCCCTCCCGGTGTTTGGAAGCAGGACGGCAAACTCGTCCCCCCCAATGCGCGCGACCATGTCGCTGCTGCGAAACGAGCGCTTCAGAATCGACGCCACGGCCGTAATCAGCATATCGCCCTTCTTGTGGCCGAGCGTATCGTTCACAATCTTGAGGCCGTTCACGTCGCCGATCACGATGCTCACGGGGAAAAAACGTTTGCTGTCGAGACGGCGCATCTCCTCGTCGAAATACGCGCGGTTGTACAATCCCGTCAGTGAATCGTGCATGCTCAAATACTTCAGCTTCTGTTCAAGGTTTTTACTCTCGGTAATATCCCTGCCGACCGACTGGAATTCATCGATTTCGCCGGCATCATCGAATATCACCCTGTCGGTCCACTGCTGCCATCGTATATCGCCATTGGGCATAATCACCCTGTGCTCGATCACGCCGATGGGATTGTCGCGGTCGATAGACTTCAGGTGTGCGTCGGCGCGCCTCCTGTCTTCCTCGGGCAAAAGAGGCATGAAGCTTTTCCCGATCAGGTCATGCCGTGTTTTATTGAAGTATTTACAGTAGGCCTCGTTGACGAACGTGATGGTTCCATCGGGCTTCGAATGGCATATCAGCTCGGTCTGGTTTTCCACGACCATCCGATAGCGTTCCTCGCTTTCCTTCAGCGCCATCTCAACCTGCCGGCGCTTCGTGATGTCGCGCGCTATCGCCTGAAATCCGATGATTTCACCGTTCTCTATTACAAGCTGGACATTCTGCCCTATCCACACAAGAGCGCCGTTTTTCGCTATGAGGGGAAGCTCGATATACGTGTTCGGAAGACACGCTTCGTACTGCAGATCGTAAAATTTTGCGCAATCCTTGCGAAACGGCTGATGTATAAACGCCAGATAATGCCTGCCGAGAACCTCATTCTCCTCATAGCCCATACACCGTATCGCGGTATGATTGACAAACGTAAAGTATCCCCGGTGGTCGGTGCTGTAAATCATGTCGTTCGCGTGCTCAACCAGGTATTTATACCGCTCTTCGCTTTCTTTAAGCTTTCTGTCGATCGAATACCGGCACATGGCCAGTTCGATTGCGGCATACAGCATGTTGTCATCGAGCGGTTTCAGCACGTACCCATAGGGATTGGCATTCTTGGCGCGCTCCCATGTTTCTTTTTCAAGACGCGCCGTAAGATACACAATCGGAATCGCCAGCCGCTCGCGTATTTTTACCGCCGCGTCGACACCGTCCATATCGCCCCTGAGCACAATATCCATCAGGATGAGGTCAGGGTACAGGCTCAGGGCTTTCATCACGGCCTCTTCGCCGCTGACAGCGGTGGCAATAACGGTATAGCCGCTGTTTTTCAGGATATTTTTAATATCCTGCGAAATGATAAGTTCGTCCTCGACGAGAAGTATCCTGATATCGCTCATGGTATATTTTTCGACAATTTTGTCGTGGAAACGGCGCAAAAAACGCACTCGCGGACCCACTGCCGGTCAAGATATATTTTGTTTCACATCAGGCAAACGCGCATACGACGTGTGCTTTGCGGCATTCCATTTTTCCTGCTTTTTTAACTATTTGTTGACTTTTATTTTGTAAAGACAAAAACGCACATTTTTTAAGGAAAATCAAAATCATTATCAGTGCAGGAGGGGTGATCTTCCGCCTGCGCATCATCCGGAGTGTTCATATAATGCATTGCTTTGCGCATTTTCAGGCGTGAATTCTTTAATATAACAGAGCGCATGGGCCGATTATTCATAGTGGGAGCATTGATTAAAACCCCGGGGTTCATATGCGTCATCATCGGCACACTATTTCTACACTTATATTTTCCACATCGATTGTGCTCGGTATTGTATGCACATCCATGTTCGCAACGAGTATTCTCATCGCGCATGATTCCGCAGCGCGGGCCGATATCCGTTTCGCCGACACATCGCGGCTTTTGACATACCTCGGGTTTGCGTCGGGCGTGATCGATCCCGGATCGACAGGGGACATGCAGATCGATTACACGATAGAAACAACCTTCGGCGGAATCGAGCAAGACCGCGCCATCGATACGCCGGAGGAGCTTATTACCGCCACATATTACTCCATGCCCGCCGTCAGCACGGAAAATGCAAGGCGCTTTGATGACGAGCTTCCAAAAGATGCGACAGGCGCATTTCGGCTCTGCGCAATGTGGCTCTTTAAAATGGGGGAAAACCCACCCCTGTGCAATCAGTACCGTAGAGCAATACAGATGATAATCGCCCGGTCAAAAATTGACGTGAACGCGGTCGTCGATTATTACTGCAACGCCCTGAAAAAGAAAATCGACGCGCCGGCGATTGACCTCCTCACTCTCGACGAGCAAACAACGCTTCGGGAGCGCCTCACACTGTATTTCTGCAATCCCGCCGGGCCGACCGAGTTCAAATCGCTCAGAACGTATATCCTTTTCCTTGAAAATATTTCCGTTGAAAAATACCGGGCCGCCTGCGGCTACATCGCTACCATTTCGCCACCGGTCGCAGTCCGGCTTCAGCAGCGAACCTGACCGCATACTTGGAGGATACTCATGAAAGCCACTCTCGGATGCCTGCGTCACGTGGTGCTTTTTAAATTCAGGGAAGACACCCCAGAACGTGAAATAAAAATAATCGAAAACGCATACCTTCCCCACCCGGCGCACGAGACGTTTAAACAGCTATTAACGCCTCATCTGGAAAAATCGCTCGTGATCGATTATTTTTCCAGACAGTAAGTACCTATAAAAACCCATTACTCCTCAAGGCCGATACGCCACAGCGCCGTGCCGCGTAGCCGGTGTTTACGCGCAATCTCCTCGAGCATTTTTCTCGTTTCCGCGTCGGCGGCAAACACACGCACCGTATCGACTCCGCTGCCGTATTCGTAATAGAGCGTTCCCGACCGGTGCCGCCGCGCGCCATATTTTTTTGCCTGCCGCACGGCATGACGCGACGACACGACCGCGACGCCGCCGCTCGCGTTCCACGCGTAGCCGTACGCGGGCACGCCAAGCCAGAGCCTTTCGGGAGGAACGCGGGTAAGCACATCCTCGATATTGCGTTCGGCCCATGCAACATCGGTTACCGGGCCGGGCTGCGTATCTTTTCGGTGATAGTCATAGCACATCAGCACAACCCTGTCGAGAAACGGCGACAATTTTGCGAGATCGTGAAATCCGCTCCACTCCCCTGGAAAATCAATCGCGGGGAAGACGGCCATCGAAATCGCGGGAGAGCCCCGGTTCCGTTGTGTCAGAGATCGCAGCTCGCGAAAGAACAATGCCAGATCGGCGGCGTACGAAGGCGCAAGGTATTCAAAATCGCAGTGAATATCGCGCGCCCGCAGGGCAACCGCCGTATCGTACAGGGCGCGCGCCGCCGCCCTTCTCAGTTCAGGAGAACGCAGCAGTCGCTCGCCCGCCCGTACCGATGTGAATGTCGCAACCATCGACGTTTCCACGCCCATCGACGCAAACATTTTCAATTTTTTTTCAGTCCGCCAGGGACAGCGGACTCCCCCACGTTCGTCAATTGCGCACCCTGTCACCGCGACCATGTCATACTGCCGGGCAATACGTTGAATATAATCGGGATTATCGTTATGCCGGGTATCGCTTCCCACGATGTAACCCCAGCGCGGTAAACGCCCATCGCTGAACGCATCCGCGGCGCACACCACAAGTACCGCGGCAATGACGATAGTACAATAACAGGGTTTAATTTTTTTGACAGGGTTCATGGCGTCAGGACCATCTACCATGACCGAAGATAAAAATCAAGCACGTCGGCGGCGATATGCGCAATTTACACAGCGATTTCGCAGGCGTATTTCGCACAAAACATATTTTGAATATTCCTGTTCTCGACTGTTTCGCGTTGAATTTTTTTATTGTGCAAAATCACCCGGACCCGGAAAATACGATTACCAGGCACACACGTATGCAACAGGATAAAGCCGATGTCAGCAGGGAGTCCGCTACAATGACACGCATCACCGCGCCCCCGGCGCCACAAATCAACGCATCCGAATGGTTCGCACATTTGCGGGACGGCATCGTGATGTGTGTCATGTGCCGCCATACAGGCCGGAATTTTTTCCCGGCGGGCAGCGAACGGCGCATTCTCGACGCCGGGGAACTGAACCGCTACTACAAAATTTCTGTGCCATCAAAGCGTCTGCAGTTTCTGCTTTCCCGTATCATCGTGAAGGGCATAATCGCGCAACTGGCTGTGGAAGTTCCACCAACGAATGTGTCACTGGAGGCCGACGCAGCCGGCCGCCTCTCGTCGGCCGGCGCAGACATGGAGCGGATCCATATAAGCATCTCGTATACGGAAGGCCTCGTCGCGACGGCGTTCGCGCTGGCGCACGTCGGCATTGATGTTGAGAAGGTGCGCAACGCGCCTGCCGGAACAGCGCAACGTTTTTTTACCAAACGCGAGTTTGCGCACCTGCGTAATAGCGAATTCGCCGATGAAGAATTTTTCCGGATATGGACGCTCAAGGAATCGTACGCAAAGCTCACGGGGGGCGGCATTTTCGACGCACTGAAAAACACCGAATGCGTCATCGGCGAAACGATTGCTGTCATGGATGCTCACATGGGCGGCAAAACGGACGCACGGTATGTTGTTCATCGCATCGGCGGCACTATCATGTTCGCGGCTGCGTCGTTCGACGCGAAAGCCGTGTGCGTCTGCGAAACGGCGGCCGGTTCGAAGGATGAATGCGCACCCGTCGTTTGGCTCTACTTCAATCCGAGGGATTCGAGGTACTCTTCGTAATTCACCTCGCTGAGGGCGTCAATCTCCTTAATCTCACATCCAATTTTAATTATCTTGTTTTCGAGAATCCCGATGTTCTTCACCATGGCCAGGCAGGATGCCTTTTTGCCAGCGGGGAGGATGATATCGAAATAGACATAGTTGTTTTCCTTAAAATAGCGTATATAGCGGCGCTCGCGGAAAACAATCCCCAGGCCGCGCCGCGAGACGTCCGAAACAAGCAGGCGCTCGTCAGAAACCGGGAACACCTTGTATTTCGCGAACAGCTCCTCGACAACAATCGCCATACGCTTGACGATGTGAAGCGCCGATTCAGTGAGCGGCGTAAAGTTATTAACCTGAATATACCCGTACGGAATCTTTGTTTTATACAGCACCGGAACAGAAACCTCGGAAACGACGTTTTTTCTATTAATCAGATGATAATCGCGAGCGTATATGTTATTGATATAAAACTTAAAAAAAGTATCGTCTTTCGCCGCCTCTTTCTTGTTCAAATCCGGAATCATAATCGTTTTTTTTTCGTCATAAAAAAACTTCATCCGTACATCGCCCATTCCCTCGTTGCAGAAATACACCTTTACCATTTTAAACTGCTTTTCAAGATCGAACCGTATAATCTCTTTTACGTGATCGACCTTTTTGTTTTCCATCGCCAGGGAATTCTGAATAATGAAATCGGAAATCAGGTTACCGACATATATGACCTGTTTTCCATCGCCGCCGATATCCACGGTTTTTCTGGGGTCCTTCCTCGACGCCGATATCACCTGAAACTGGATCGGCGTAAATATATAGATGTCTTCCTCCTGCTTCTCAATAAACTTGAGGTGCGCGTACAATGTATGGTTTTCACGACGCGCAAAAACAATGCACGTATCGTACATTTTTTTTATGAAGGGTATCTTAAGGGCGGCCATACCGTCGGTATAGCCGAAGAACTGTATTTTCAGATCACCGCTTGATGTCTTTAAAAACACGTCGCGATTGAGAAAAAACTTGTAGAAAATGTCTTCGAAAAGGCCCCTGTCGGTTATCGTTTTAATCGAATCTGACATACGTTGCAATCCCGCTCCGGCTTTCAGTGTAGCTCACAACAGAGCAAAAACACACGTACAATAATACGCAATGCCTCTGTCACCCGAGATCATCGGTGACCATCCGTATCATCTCGTTCAGGTCGTTGATATCCTGTTCGAGCCGTTTCAACTGAAACAGCCTGTTTTCGCCTTTGGCAGCGCGGTATTTTTCCTGAAGCCGCTTCATGTTGACAGCCAGTTGCTCTATCTCGCTGTCAACAGGCGTCGTCTCCCTCCCTCCGTAGGGAACGACCGCCCTGCCCATCGTCGCAAGATCGACGGTTTCGCCCCACGACGGCACGACGGCATCAAATCCAAACCTGTTTCGTATCGACCCGGCAAAGCTCATCGCCGCATTCTCCTCGCCGTGGACCACGAACACCTTCAGGCGGTCGTTTTTAATGGTGCTCATCCAGTCGAGCAAGCCGTCCCTGTCGGCGTGCGCGGAAAATCCGCCAAGCGTATGCACATTCGCACGGACAACGACGTCCTCGCCATAAATCTTCACGCGCTTTTCTCCGTCAACAAGCTTTCTACCGAGCGTGCCCTCCGCCTGGTATCCAACGAAAATAACGCTCGATTCGGGCCTGTAGAGGTTGTTTTGGAGATGATATTTTATCCGCCCGGCCGTGCACATACCCGACGCCGATATAATGATGGTGCCCTTCGCGGTATCGTTGAGCCGCTTGGATTCCTCGGTCGTCTTTGTATAATACAGGTTCGGAAAACTCAGGGGATCGTCACCCGAAAGGTGAATCTGCCGCGTATCATCATGGAACACATGCTCGTACTTTTTAAAGATCTCGGTTGCGGATATCGCGAGGGGCGAATCAATATACACAGGAATCCTCGGAAGCTCGCCCGATTTGAACAGCCTGCCCAGCGTAAAAATTATTTCCTGTGTCCGCTCGATGGCAAACGACGGGATCACGATATTGCCCTTTTTGTTGTACGCATCGAGAATAATCTGCTTGAATTCATCGTACGTATCCTGCCTGTTCTTATGCAGCCTGTCTCCATAAGTCGATTCTATAAGCAATACATCCGCGTCCTCAATCGCCTCCGGGTCCCGTATTATCACCTGGTCCTTCGATCCGATATCGCCGGAGAACACGATTTTCATCGTCGCGCCGTTTTCCTCGATCCACATTTCAATAAACGACGATCCCAGAATATGTCCCGCGTCCCTGAACCGCGCCCTGACTTTCGGATGTATCTGCACCATCTCGCCGTACTTCACCGGCCTGAAAAACTGCTGCGCCGCGAGCGCGTCCTGCGTCGAATAGAGCATCGGCACGGGGTCGCGGCCGAGCTTTTTCTGCCGCCTGTTGATCCACGCATTGTCCATTTCCTGAATATGCGCGCTGTCAGGCAGCATCACGGAACACAGCTCTGTTGTCGCGTCGGTCGCGAAAATAGGATTATTGTATCCTTCTTTCACGATTTTGGGGATGAGCCCGCTGTGGTCGATATGGGCGTGCGTCAGCAGCAGGGCGTCAATCTGCGGCGGGTCGTATATAAGATTCAGGAAATTTCTTTCTTTCAGCTCCCGCTTGCCCTGGAACATGCCGCAATCGACCATTATTGTAAACTCGCGGTTTTTTACGATATACGAAGACCCTGTAACCGTTCCCGCTCCGCCAACAAATTCAATCTTCATAATCGCGAATCCTCTCAAATATAATAGTCACGCGCGCACCGCCACACGGCACGCCGCATGCGTAGCGTTACACGTTTACGATGTTCCCGTCGACAAGCGTGATTGTTCGCTCCGTCCGGCCCGCAATCTCCCTGTCGTGGGTAACGACGACAATGGTGATACGCTTCTCTCTGCCCATGCTGAAGATGATGTCGGTGAGAAGCCGCGAGTTTTCCCTGTCGAGGTTTCCCGTCGGCTCGTCCGCAAGAATGATGTCGGGCTCGCCAACGATGGCGCGCGCAACGGCGATCCGCTGGCATTCGCCGCCGGAAAGCTCGGACGGACGATGATGCATCCTATCGCCGAGATTGAATTGCTCTATCGCAGCCGCCGCCATTTTTTTTGCCTCCTTCTTCGAGCAGCGGCGGATAAGGAGCGGCATCATCACGTTCTCGAGCGCAGTAAACTCCGGAAGAAGGTTGTGCATCTGGAACACGAATCCAATATGCCTGTTGCGAAAACCCGCCAGATCTTCCACAGAACAGCTCGAGATGTCCCTGCCGAGAATGCTAAGCCGTCCAGAATTGAATCCATCAAGGCAGCCGATAAGATTGAGCAAAGTCGATTTTCCGGCGCCCGAGGGCCCCATTATCGACACGATCTCGCCGGCGCCGATTTCAAGCGACACCGATTTAAGCACCCGCAGCGCGTTAACGCCCTCGCCGTAAATTTTATCGATATCCTCTATTCGTATTATTGGGCCTTCTTCCATTGCCTGTTCATTCTCGTATCGTCGATGATTACTCGTACCGTATCGTCTCAACGGGCTTCAGCCGCGAGGCATGCCACGACGGGAATATCGCGGCAACCGTAGCGAGGAATACCGCAACGCTGGCGATGAGTACGACAAACTCCGGATTGATCTCCGCCGGTATCGTATCGATATAATACACGCTCTTGGGCACAAGCGATATATTGTAAAACACGCCAAGATCGAACGCTTTATAGATATGCGTCATGGTCAAATTGATAAGCCTCTCAATCCACCTGATTATGGCTTCGAGATTGAGCGACGCGGCAAGCCCGAAAATCACGCCGAGCACCGAGCCGATAACGCCGATGAGGAAACCCTCGAGCACAAAGATCGCCATGATGGAGTTTGGCCGCGCCCCCATAGACTTGAGAACGCCGACCGCCTTCTTCTTCTCCATCACCACCATGACCAGCGTCCCCATGATGGTAAAGCCCGCGGAGATAACCACCAGGAAAAGAATGATCGTCATAATAAGCTTTTCAAGCTTGAGGGCATAAAACAGGTTCTGGTTGCGCTGTTCGGCGGTAAGCGTCTGGTATTGGAAGCCGATGACCGATTGAATTTTCGACGCAAGGTAATCCATTTTATAAATGTCGTATATCTTGATGCCAATGCCCCACACGATATCGCCGACACCGTAAAGCGCCTGCGCCGATCGAAGCGGCATCAGTATAAGGCGTGTATCGAAATCATAATATCCGGTCTTAAAAAATCCGGCAATCTTGAAAGATCCCATCCCCGGGGTCACGCCCGTCGTCGCCGTAAGACGCCCCCTCGGAACGATCAACTCGATCGTATCGCCGACGCGGATATTATTGTTGAACGCCATCTCGGCGCCGATATAGACCTCACCGGCTTTTTGGTAGTTTTTCTCGCCCTCGATGATAAATGTGCGCACATCATCCGGCAGCGCGCCTATCGAGCCTATGCCGCGGATCATGACCGGCGTAATAAATGTTCTGTATCTGGCAAGCCCCTGTCCCTGCAGATAAGGATTGATCGAGGTAACGCCGCCAACAGTCGCGATCTTCTTCTGAAGTTCGGCATAATTCCGGATTCCGTCGCCGCTTTCGCCAAAGTATGTGGCAACGGTGATATGTGAATCGACGTCGATTATTTTATCCTTGATCTGGCTCTGAAAGCCCGTCATCACAGATATCACGACGATAAGAATGAAAACGCCGATAAAAACGATAAATATCGAGAGAACGGTATTAAACGAAATAAATCCCTGGCTCTTCTTCGCCTTGAGATAGCGAAATCCAATGAACAGTTCGTACAGGCTCATATCCGGCGCACCCGGTTTTTCGGTTTACTTTGCATTCCAATTAAAGGACGGTACCATACCGTATTTGTCAATAGATATTATTGCGCCCAACCGCGCGCATATGTTACAGGCACGCAATAAACAAAACAATAAAAAACGTCTGACAGTAATTATATTTGACAAATTAGATTAAAATATATATTGTGTAAGGTTTTAATGCAGTCTGCCATCCCCTGTGTTTCTTCGGAACGGATAAATCGGGCGGTACCGGGGACGCACCGACGGATGTCGTTCTGCTGGCGTAACGCCGTAATTTTATTGTAAGGAGTTTGTACAATGCCGAAGGGTGTGGTTAAATGGTTTAACGACAAAAAGGGGTTCGGGTTCATCAGGAAAGAGGATGGTAGTGATGTGTTTGTACATTACTCGGGAATCGGCGGCGACGGTTTTAAAACGCTCTCCGAAGGTGATAATGTTGAATTCGAGGTTGAAAACGGCGAAAAGGGCCCACGAGCCGTTTCTGTTAAAGTGCTATAAGCTAACGGAAACATATTTGAAACCATTAAGAGAGTGCAGCCACACTCTCTTTTTTTATTCCGCCGAGAAAGGCACTTTGGTAAAATAATTCTTGACTCGTCCGTTCACGCGTATATATTCTTTTCATTTCCCTGTAGCCATCCACGCGTAGGGCGACACTTCACGAGCAGATGGGTTTATTAATGCCGAAACGATATATCTTTTCTATAATTGGATGCGCGGCTGCGATTATTCTCGTAATCATTATTTCCGTTTTTTTCCCTTTCGGTGGTGACACAAAAGACGACTCGATTATGCGCGCTCAGGCGCTCTTTTCCACTGAAGACGATTACATCAATTATATAGAAAGCAACAACATCCGGTTTACAGACATCACGCTGCGCATCATTGAAATTCAACGCGGCGACAACTTCTGGAAGATTGCGCGCGAAAACGGCATCAACATCGATACGCTTCTGGGAGCAAACCCGCACTGGAACAGCCTGACCGCGCGACTTCGCCAGCGAATTGTTGTGCCATCCGAAAAAGGAGTGCTGCATTTCATCACCGATTTCAACGAAATTGAAGGACTCATTACGCTCTACGGCGTTTCTGACAACGCCATCGTAATTCAGAAGCTTCCGTTTCTGTACAGGCTGTACCGTGACTTTCTCCCGAAGAGGCCACTGGCGGTTTTTATAAAAGACGCCCGCCCCACGGAACTCGCGATGACGGAAAGCATGGCCCGGAAATATTCCCTGCGCGAGATGTTCCGCTCGCCCCTTGCGGGACGCTACAGCTCATTCTTCGGCGGACGCATGCACCCGATATTCCGGCAGCACGGATTTCATAACGGTGTCGACATCGCCGCGCCGCACGGCACGCTTGTGGGCGCCGCCTGCCAGGGTACGGTCACCGCCTGCGGCTGGATGGGCGGCTACGGGAACGCGGTTGTCATCACACACCCGAATGGGTTCAAGACGCTTTACGGACACCTCTCCCGAATCAACGTGCGCTACGGACAGAGCGTAAGCGCGGGGAAAATAATCGGGAAAGTCGGCTCCACCGGGTGGTCAACCGGCCCACACCTGCACTTTACGATGTGGCACAACGGCAAGCTTGTCAATCCCATGCAGGTGCTGTGGTAAGCGGCAGCGCGTACACGATTTTTTTCGCCGGCACGTCGTATATCTCCATAACCGGCGCCTGACGGTAGCCTTTATCTTTCACATATCTTTCGATCGCCGGATACGCCTTCATTATTCCCGCGATAATAGAAAGCTTCCCCCTGAATGGAAATTCGGCAACAACGCTTCTCGACCGCGGATATTCCATCAGCGAATAGGCCGCCTTCAGTCTGCCGGCGTTAGCGGCGTCGTTCTTTTCGAGAATGCATCCCACAAAGCTTCTGAGGTTTTCCTTCTTCACCTCGCGCGGATCGTCGAAATAGATGCCGAACCCCTTCGTCGTGCGTATTTTTTCGTTGTTCAGGAGGGAATAATATATTTCATTCTGTATGGCTGGGGTTTTGCCGTAATCCCCGACATGCTTTTTGTAAACGAGCGTGTACGGTCCCATGTCCATTTCACGAACGGCGACCATCATAAAAAAACCGAAATATCCAAGATACACGACAATAACACCAACAATAATAAGAAAGATGATAATAAATTTTTTCATGACGTACCTCCTCACCCTGATGCGACATGCCGGCAGTGTATCGCGCCGCGCCGAATTTTGCACCAGTTTTTTAATTTGAAATGCGGAAGGCGGCCTGTACAATTGTCCCCACACAAAGGAGATATGCATGCGTAAAACTGAAAAAACGGCAATGGCTCAGCTTTTCCAGCAATCGGGACTAACCCTGACCGGAACGCAAATTGATCAATTCGGCTCGTACTATTCCCTTCTGCAAAAACACAACGACGAACTCGACCTTACCAGGCTCAACCGTTTCGAGGATATCGTTATCAAGCATTTTATCGACTGTGCGCTCGTTACGCGTCTCTGCGATCTTCCTTCCCCCCTTGTCGATATCGGCACGGGCGCGGGGTTTCCGGGGATTCCGCTGAAAATCATGAAGCCCGATCTTCGCCTCATCCTCGCCGAACCGCGCAAAAAGCGGGCCGCGTTTCTCGCGGAGACCGTGGCGGCGCTGAACCTCAGTAATGTGGAGATTTATCCCCACATGGTGACGGAGCATTCGGTCTTCGAGGTCGCGGGCGTGATTACCCGGGCGCTCGAATCGGTAGACGACACCCTCGGCAGGGTCGCGCATTTCCTCCCGCGCGGAGGGAGGGTGATTTTCATGAAGGGGCCCGCCGCCGACGAGGATATCCGCAAAATATCGCCGTCACACGACGCCGATTACGAAATCGAGCTCGACCGCGACTATACGCTGCCCGGCACTCAGTTCGGCAGGCGTTTGCTCATATTCACGAAGACTTCCTCTGCGCGGAAAACGACGTATCGCATCCTCTCACAGGCCGGCGAAACGCCGGGCATTCCGATCTCGTCGCCGGAAAACGCGACATTCAGGGAGATGAAAAAACTGATATCGTCCGACGGCATAAAGAAAATTGGGAAAACACTCGTGTCCGGAAAAAAACAAGTGCACGAAACAATAACCCGGCATCCCGGCCTCTGCGAAGCGTTGGCGCTCTTCGACGGTTACGCCGAAACCGACAGCGGCATGAACGACTGCATCGGATCGTTTCAGCGTAACCGCCGGCTTTATATTGTAAAGAAATCCCTGTTCAACGAGATCGACATATTCAACACCAACGGCCCGGTTCTGGAAGCGCGTACGCCGGAAATCCCCGAATGGGACCGAACGGCTGGCGAGGGCTGCACACTGCTTATCCCGTTTCAGGACCCGTCGAACGTCGGTACTGTTATCAGGAGCGCCGTGGGATTCGGCGTGCAGCACATCGTGCTGCTGCGCGAGGCCGCTCACCCATTTCACCCAAAAAGCATCCGCGCATCGGGGGGCGCAGTGTTCGCCGCGCGCCTCAGCAGGGGCCCCTCGCTCGCCGAGTTTGCTCAATCGGTGAAAGAGGGAAACGCGCCGCTTCTGGCGCTCGACAGCGGGGGGGCGCCGATCGACGGGTTCGTTTTTCCCGAAAGGTTTCTGCTGCTTGCGGGGATCGAGGGCCCCGGCATTCCGGACACGTTGAAGGTGGACGCTCTTTCTATACCGATGAGCGGAGATGTTGAATCGCTTAACGCGGCAATCGCGGCATCGATCGCGCTATATACATGGAAGGTTTCACGAAGAGGGCCGCGGTAACGGGACCCGGCGTTTCGTGGAATTACCGCCCAGCAGCCTTTTAAGGTTTTTTATCCTCGGGTCATATCCGTTGAGGCGCGCCGCCTCGTCGGCGCACTGACGCGCCTCATCCCCCATTCCCAGCCCCAGAAGCGATTCCGCCCGCTTGAGCCATCCGCCATAATATCGCGGCGCAAGACGCGTCACCATCCCGTAACTCTGCGCCGCTTCCGCATACCGCGCCATGGCGAATTGCGCCTTGCCCATCCTGAGATACCCCCAGAGATTGCGGGGATGAGC
>DHPI01000086.1:60925-62141 GCA_002407865.1 Spirochaetia bacterium UBA5368 | reverse complement strand
ATTGCGGGGATGAGCGGCGATCACCCTGACGTACCGCGATTCCGCGTCGGCAAACCGGTCTTCATCCATATAATAATCGCCTTCGAGTATATCGGTAACCCAGCAATCCTTTCCCGTGACTTTGCGATGCTGTTTAAAATCGCTTTCACCGTACCACGCCCGCTCGCGCACCTTCCCGATCTCGTTCAGCAGCAATGCCATCCATTCTTCCACTTCCGTATCGTTGCGCAGATAGATGCCGGCATCTTTCTTAGAAAACCACACCGAATCGGCGATACGGCCGTCGCGTTTCAAATCGTTGTACAATTGTGTGCCGGGATACAGCGCCACCGGCGATACGACGCCGTCACCCGGAAGCGTCTGCCGTATCAATGCGCGCGTCATATTAATGTCGGTCCGCGTTTCACCGTTCATGCCGGCCATGAGATAGATCGAAAGATAAATCCCCGCATGGCGCGTCATTTCCATCGCTTTCGATATCTCCGCTGGCGTGATGTTTTTATCGTACATCTTCAGAATCTTTTCCGATCCCGATTCAACGCCGAACTGTATCTGCTCAAGCCCGGCCCGCTTCATCGACACGAGCATCTCTTCGTCGACAGTATCGACCCTGGACTGGCAGTTCCACATGATGTACAGCTTCTTTTCGACAAGCAGGCGGCAGAATTCGAGCACACGCTCCCTGCGGAGGGTAAAATTATCATCGCGAATGGAAAAATATATGATACCGTATTCGGTATGAAGGTACTCAATTTCCCGGACGATATTCTCCGCGCCGCGAAACGCGGTTCTGCGTCCCCAGAATCCGGGCGAACAGCAGAACGTGCAGCGGGCGGGGCACCCGCGCGACGTGATGATTACCTTGAACTGTTCATTCGGGTCGATGCCGACGCGAGTTCCCCTGAATTGCCCGGGAAAGGGAAGCGTATCGAGATTCTCAATTCTGCCCTTTTCATAGGCGCCGCGGGCGGGCGCCAGGCCGGCGGCAATTTTCTTCAACAGAAACGCCATCGCCTTTTCACCCTCGCCGCACACCACATAATCGATCGCGGGCGCCCGCTTCAGCAATTCGTCCGCGAGATGCGTGGCGTGCGGCCCCCCGGTGATGACAACTGTGTTCGGCAGCGATTTTTTTATCTCTTTTACAAGTTTTAACGAGTCCGCCCTGTTGTGCGTGTACAACGACATGCCGACAACATCGGGAGATGACTGCACC
>DHPI01000086.1:58439-60788 GCA_002407865.1 Spirochaetia bacterium UBA5368 | reverse complement strand
ATCGGGAGATGACTGCACCGCGTATTTCAGGGCGGCACGGCATCCAGTTTTTGAAAAATTCGCGAGGGTCACATCACAGCCGCGTCCCTCGAGATACGCGGCAAGCGATACCAATCCGGAAGGCATTGACGAGAGAAAATAATCGCGTCGGTCTTCATAATTGCACAGATACAGCAGAAGCAGCTTCATGTCGATCGCCCCTGAAATCCGCATCGTTGTTCATACATTAATATATATCATTTTGTTTTGCATACAATATTTTGTTTGTATACAAAATTTTAATTAACCATAGCTCCGCGAACACGCATACTCATCATCCCGTGTTTAAATCCTCTTTCCGCTTTCTGAGACGATCCACAAAGGCCCTGAGTCTGACGTAGTGACTCCCCTTCCAGTAGACCCTGCCGCAGTTCGTGCAGCTATAGTATTCCTCGCACCATGCGCGTACCCCCGGGGGAATGACGGCGGCTATCTGCGCAAAACCGTCATCGTCCGCGCGCACGCCCTGCATCGCACCGTTACATTCAATGCATCTGCTGAAGGGATTGCAGGCATTCCAGAGCTGCAGACGGTCGAGCACCTCGACGATCTGCCTGTCCGGATCAGTATTCCGCACAATGAGGCCCCGCGAAACGATTTTCCGCATCAACAACTGTCTGTCGCGCGTAAGGAGTATCCTGTTATCACGCTCGGCGATACCGGCAAGCTCCGCATCGCTTCGCCCTTCCAGGTAATCAACATCGAATCCAAGCAAACGCATATGGCGCGCCAGCTTTCGCAGATGAACGTCGAGCACAAATTTCGTATCGCGCAGCGGCGTCGGTCTCAATCGCGTAACCCCGCCTATATCAAAAAGCTCGAACACAGGATACACGCTGATTCTATCGTTATCGCGGACAATGTAATTGAAGCCGACCGATGCGCCGTTTACCAGAATGAGATCGACCTCCACATGCGGCACCCCGAAACTCTCAATCAGATCTTTTACCGAGCGGCGGCCTCCAAACGCAAATTCGATATCATGTTTGCGGCGATCGCGGGCGAGGAAATCGTTTAATTCCTCATAAAACCGTATAGTCACGTGATACATGGGAAATACTGAATAATTTTTTTATTACTTTACTATATTCTCCGCAACGATCAAGAAAAAAATACGCTACGGAAAAACACAGTCCGCGAAGAATAAAAAAGAACCACTGCGCACCAAAGCGACAATTAATTCTTGATGCGCCGTGCCGTTCATGCTATATTTCGCAGTGCGCATTAATTTTTTATGTAAAAATAATGCTTGATTTTACATGTTTTTCCCCGCTGTACTTCTCATGTTTTCTGTGAGACGAAATTAAGACGAAATAACGGGATAACGCTGCGTGGGCACTGACCGTACCGCCACATCGACAACGATTATCAGGAAACTGCATGCTACCGTGTAAAAGACTATTCAGGCGAATCGCCATTGTGTGTATTGTATTATCAATCCCCGTGTGCAGTATCCGCATCGGCGCGGCGCCCACATCCCCTGAAAAACTGCCCGAAGAAGAAATAAAAAAAGATGTTGTAGCAGTGCAGGCAAACGGATTTATGGTGATACCGCACCTGTATTATAAACCGGAAACGCAGGTCGCGGGCGGACTCGTCTTTATCACATATTTTCGGCCATCAACGCAATTGCCGCTGAATATCCGTCCGTCGACAATCGCAACAACCTTCACCTACACTCAAAATAAGCAGTTCATCTGGCAGCTTTTTCCAGAATTTTATATGGACAACGAAAAATTACATATCGTGGGGGCGATGGAATACCTCAATTACCCCAACCTGTTTTACGGAATCGGCAACGACACGCCCGCGGCAAACAAGGAGCACTACACATCGGACATCTTCAGATCACGCGTGGAGTTGCAGCGCGACGTGTGGAACAGACTGTATCTGGGCATTGTGTACCAGTACGAGTGGAGCCATGTTACGAAGGCCGAGGAAGGCGGAATGATCGCCAAAAGAGATGTTCCCGGATCGCGCGGCGGTAATTATTCTTCGGGTGCGGGTTTTTCGGTCACCTACGATACGCGGGACAACAACCTCTACACCACAAAAGGGGAGCATTATCAATTTACCGCAATCGCGTTCAACAAGTTTTTCGGCAGCGGGTACGATTTTCTGAAATACACACTCGATATCCGGAAATATTTCCCCACATATAAAAATCAGGCGCTTGCCCTCCAGGGATACGCGAACGTGATATCGGGGACGGCGCCCTTCGAGATGCTCTCGCAACTCGGCGGCAAGCAGCTTATGCGGGGTCTTTTTATGGGACGCTACCGCGACAACGATATGGTATTGCTGCAAAGC
>DHPI01000086.1:52399-58285 GCA_002407865.1 Spirochaetia bacterium UBA5368 | reverse complement strand
CGGTCGTGTTCGCGAGCGTCGGCGACGTAATGCACCGTCTCGAATATCTCGACGTGAAGGATTTCAAGGTCGCCTACGGCAGCGGAATACGCTTCTGCATAAATACCGCCGAGAAGATCAACGCGCGGATCGATTACGGCCGCTGCGGCGATTTCAACGCGTTCTACATCACCATCGGGGAAGCGATTTAAAATTTCATTTCGGTTTGATCAGCGCGTCACCGGCGTTCCAGTTTGCGGGGCAGAATCCCCCATCACTCTCACGCTGGGCTATGGCGGCATCGAGTTTGCGGAGCAGCTCGGAGGCGCTTCTGCCTATGCTCTCATCGTGAATTTCGCACGCAATTATTTTACCGTCGGGGTCCACGACAAACGACGCGCGCAGTGCGACGCCACGCTCTTCGACATACACGCCCATCGCCCGGGAGAGTTTGCCCGGTCGGTCGGAAAGCATGGGATACGCGATCTTCCTGATATCCTCGTTATGCTCGGCCCAGGCACGGTGAACATACACCGAGTCTGTGCTGACGCTCAGCACTTCGGCGCCCGCCTTTCTAAATTTGTCATAATATGCCGACATCTCCTTCAGTTCCGTGGGGCATACAAACGTAAAATCCGCAGGATAAAAAAACAGCACAAGCCATTTGCCCCTGTAATCGGACAACCGTATTTTCTTTATCTCACCCCTGTAATATGCGTCAAGCTCCGCCTCTGGTATTTTCAAACCGATAACAGGCGGATTCCCGTATGCGGTTTTCGGCCGGCATTCCGCCCCCAATGCGCCATATTCCATGGCCATGACACCCAGCCATACCGCACACGCGCATCTGATACACGCATATACACTATTCTTCATACCACCCCCGCATTGTTCTCAGAGTGTTATGGGATTGCAACACCCCACGATGCCATTCATTCGGCATGATTACGTATCTGCGCTCTCAACGCATCTCACATTTTTTTTATTATGTCAAAGTAAAAAGCGGCGGCAGGCGGCTAAATTATGATTGCACGCAGGACGGCCATTCGCTATATTTTACACGATACGACGCAAAGCCCGAATATATTTTTACGTGGGAAATAAACGTCAAGGCCGCCGTCTCATGCTACAGTAACATACAGAGGCCACGACAGAGGGGCTGATATATCTCTGGATAACGGTATCGTACATGAAAGCATCTGAAAAGAAAGTTCCCGAATTTCCCACCGAAATTACGTTCAAGGCGGTATATCGAAATCTTCCATACCTGATGGAAACGCTGAAAAACATACTTGCCGAACATGCAATCAGCGCCGACATCAGCGCGCGCACAAGTAAAAACAGCACATATATTTCATATACCATTACCGCGGTGTTTCCTGAAGAGGGGGTATTGAATACAGTATGCGGCAGGCTCACAACGCTTAAAGGCTTCACTGCAATGTTTTAACCGGCTGCAATCCGCGCACTTACTGGGCCATGCCCGCGATCGCGCCGGTGCTCCATGCAAACTGGAGATTATAGCCGCCGCTATCACCGTCGATGTCGAGCAGCTCGCCTGTAATGTGCACGCCGCGGGCGATTTTTGACTCCATTGTCGCCGGATGAATTTGATCGACATCAACGCCGCCCGCCGCGACGACCGCCTCGCCAAAGCCCCGCGGCTCTCCCGGAACAACTCGAAAATCTTTCAATGCGGCGGCAATAGCGCTCCTCTGGGCTGCCGTTGCAGCACGCACCGGCATCTCCGTATCGATACCAATAACGTGAAGCACAACAGCGGGCATGCGCTCTTTGAGTATGCCCAGCAGGCTGAAACCGATCGGCCTGTCGCCATCGTCCCAGAGTGAATCAAGCAACGACATAAGCGCATTCGAATCCATGCGCGGGAAAAAATCGATATTCACCTCCGGTATCGCGCCCCGCGTCATGGCCTCGTTCACGGCGCGTGAGATCTCGAGCGCGGCGGGCCCGGAAATGCCATACCGGGTAAAAAGCGTTTCTTCCTCGGACTGCGCAATTATTTTACCATCAAGGATAGCGCTCAACCGGCAGTCCCATTTTATCCCTTCGAGACGGTGCAGCGCTTTCAAGGGGATAGTGAGCGGGAGTATCGAAGGAAAAGGCTCGTATACCCGGTGGCCAAGCGATATCGCAAGCTCGTATCCGCTTCGCGACGCGCCCAGAGGCGAATAGGCGCAACTCCCCGCGGCAAGGACGGCCGAATCGACGTCGAATTCCTCTTTTCCCGCGGTAATCAGGCGCACCCCGCCTCCAGACACCTCAATCCTGTCGACCTTGCGGTGAAGCAGCACATCGACCCCGCGCCTGCGCGCCTCGTATTCCAGAATCTTCACCACTGATGACGCCTGCAGTGACGCCGGATACAGGCGGCCTCCTTCTCCCTCGCAAAAGGGTATGCCGATCGATTCGAAAAAATCGATCGTGGCGTCGAGTCCGAAACGCGCAAATATATTCTTCACAAACATGGGATTGTGCCCATGGTAATGGGTGGCGTCGATATCCCTGTTTGTAATGTTACAGCGCCCGTTACCGGTAATCCGTAGTTTGCGCCCAAGCGCCTTCTGTTTTTCAAACAGCACAACACTGCATCCGGCGTCGGCCGCGAACAACGCCGCCACCAGCCCGGATGCACCGCCGCCGATGACCGCGACAGTTTTTTTGCTTTTTCTCATTTCATTCTCCAGAGTACCTGCCTACTACCGCCGCAGGGCAAACGCAAGTAAAAAGCGTTTCCTGCGACTATGGCCGTTTGTCAGGGAAATGTAATTGACAAATTTCTCGAATTGGCAATATATCAACACGTTTTCGAAAATGATTTGAGTAATTATTGAGCACCGGCCGGTGCGCGCCCGGAGACCGCACTTTCGGCCCCAGGAGGAACTTGATAATGAAGGATATTCTCGCGATACTCAATTCCCTTGCATGCTGGATTTTCATTCTTCTCGACACAGTTTTCTGGGGAACGGTATCGATCACATCGATCATCTACAGCCCCGGAGGAAGGATGGCTCATTTCTGCATGCGCGCATGGTCAAAAAGCATTCTCTTTGTCTGCCGAATCAGGGTCCGCACAGAAGGCATCGGAAATATCGATCCCGGCAGAGTGCAAATTTTCGCATCAAACCATTCCAGCCATTTCGATATTTTCATATTGAATTCAGTCATACCTGTCAAGTTCGGATGGGTCGCCAAGGCCGTGCTTTTTAAGATTCCATTCATGGGATGGCATATGAAGCTGAACGGGTACATATCGGTGGACCGCGGCAACAGGGAAAAGGCGATCAACAGCATGAACGAGGCGGCGGAAAAAGTAAAACAGGGGCGCCGCATAATGATATTCCCTGAAGGAACCCGCAGCCGAACCGGTGAACTGCAGCAATTCAAGAAAGGGCTCTTTCATCTCTGCGTGCAAACGGGCGTACCGATCGTACCCATATACATAAAAGGATCGTACAACATACTCAAACCCGACACGCCGTTAATCTATCCAAGCAATGTGATTGTAAAAATAGGAAAGGAAATGCCCACTGCCGGATACTCCGTCGAGAGGCTCGATGACCTTATGAACGACCTTCGCGCGCGGATAGTACTGCTTCAAGAAGAAGTGGACGGGATGACCGAGAGCGCCGCACAGCGCCGGCTGGCATAACCGTTATCGCCTGTCCCGGGGCAGTTGCACCTGCTCTTGCAGCCTGTCGCCGAGGTGGTAGACCGCACGCCAGATATGATACACCAGCCGGTCAAGCCAGCGCATCGCTTCAAGTTTTCCCATAGCGAGGTTCGGGTCAATTCCGCCCCGCGCCGTGAGCTCGAGCACCTCGACGCGCTGCGTCTGCCGTATGCCGGCAATCGATCGTGACATGGCCTCCACGATGCGTACCGGCGGTTCAAAAGAACGGCCCTGCAGCCATTTCACTACATCATCAAGCTGGTCAAGCTTTTCAAGGGCAATGGCGCGTAATTCTTCGATATGCGCTACGGTGCGCACCTCCTCTATCTCTTTGCACGCATCGGTCAGCCGCTCAAGATGGTCGATTGCGTGCAGCACCGATATGTGCTGGTGGTGCACCTCCGCCGACGCGGATTCCGAACTGACTTTCCCGAGAAATCTTCCCGTTTCGGCTAAGGCGGTCTGCGCTCCTTCAATATCATCGGCAATATCCCTGTAGGTAACCTCGGCAAGCACAAGTCTGCGAAGCGATCCCATCACAAGCGCCGCGATACCAATCACCGTACGGCGCGCCGTTTCGACCGCGACAGGCGCCACCTTCGTCACAGAATCGTCAAGATTACGCGTCAGCGCCGAGCCGCGCTCGGGAATATAGCGCTCTATCAGAGCCCCGATATGCGAGATGAACGGGGAAAGCAAAACGATGCCGAAAAGATTATAGAGCGTAAAAAATCCCGACAGCGCCACAGAAGGATCATGGATGCCCGCAAGCGAGCAGAGCCATGTGGTCGTATTGAGAAAGGGCGCAAACAGAAAATAGACAACGAATCCCGTGACGCAATTGAAAATTATATGCACCAGAGCGGCGCGCCTGGCCTGGACCGACGCGCCGATTGTCGCAATAACCGCTGTCGACGTTTTACCGATACTCTGTCCTATCACAAGCGCGGCGGCCTGCGCCAGGGTAAGATTGCCGGTATACAGCGCCGCGAGCGTGGTTACGAGCGCCGCTGTCGACGACTGCATCAGGATTGTCATTAAAATTCCGACGGCGATAAGCACAACCCTGCCGTACCATCCCGCATCGGGAAATGTGGTGATATCGACGTTGTCGGTAAGATGTTTCATCCCCGATTGCAGCGTGGCAATGCCGATGAACAGGAGGCCAAATCCGGCAATGACCATTCCCGCAGAGGCCTTTCTGCCGCGCGCAAGCAGCATCATTAACGCGCCGATACCCGCCATCGGCATCGCGACAAGCTCGACGTGAAACTTAAAACCAAGCAGCGACACCAGCCAGCCGATGGTGGTGGTCCCCAGATTCGCGCCGAATACGATCGCGATGGCCTGCGTAAACGTTATGAGCCCCGCGGATACAAAGCCGATCGTTGCGAGGATGGTGGCGCTCGACGCCTGCACCAGAGAGGTGACAGCAAATCCAGAAATGATGGATTGCACCGTCCCCCCAGTAAACCGCGTGAGAGCCCTCCGCAGGGCGTCTCCGCCCAGCGATTTAAGACCGTCGGTCATCAGAATCATGCCGATCAGGAAAATGCCTATGCCGCCAAGCACCTGTGCAATCATAGTGCCTTCTCAGATATCGCGCAACGTTCCGCGTTCGATGCGCGCGTCGATCGACAACACATTTTTTCTCAGGTTAAACACAAGCAGGAACGCGAGTATCAGCACTATATTCCTGGCGGCAAGCGTCATGCTGATATTTTCGCTGATCCCGAACCTTCCAAGCTCAAGACAGCCGCAATCGAACGAAGCGCCGCGCGCCGCATTCACGGCAATCGCCACGGCGAAGACGCCCATCAGTATCATCGACAGCAGGCTCGCCGCCCTGGTTTTATATCCGACCACAAGCATGATACCCAGCAGCACCTCCAGGGGAGGCAGCACAATCGCGGCGTGCGGCGCAAACGCCTCCGGAAGCATATCGTACATTCGTATCACACCCCCGAACGACTCGATATCGAGCAGTTTGAAGAATCCCCCATACGCAAGAAGCGCTCCGAGTAAAACACGCACACACGCGCTGAAGCGATTGCCGTATGCGGTGTCACGAAAAAAATTGATTACCGATTCCATGGCTTACTCCCCATCATGCTCCTCTCCGGCTTCCAGCGGCAGGCGTTTCTCCCGCCATCCCGCAAACCCCTCCGCCAGCACATAGATATGCCGGGGATATCCCATCGAAATCAGGCGCT
>DHPI01000086.1:45396-52307 GCA_002407865.1 Spirochaetia bacterium UBA5368 | reverse complement strand
CCCATCGAAATCAGGCGCTTCGCGACCTGTGTGGAAATCCCGCATGAGCTGCCGCCGCAGTAGACGACCAGCTCGCCCGCGTCCCCGATTTTTTTAAAGTGCTCCCTGATCGCATGCAGTGTAACCGATTCCGGCGACGCGGGTATGCTGACCGCGCCGGCAATATGCGACACGTTGTAGTCCAAACGTCCGCGGGCGTCGATAAAGAGGGCGGAGCAATTACGCTTCGGCCGCGCCTCATCGACGGAGATCGTCACAATCCGCGTATCATTCAACGCGCCCCGCCCTATAAGCACGTACCCTTTCGGATGAAACATGGCAATGCAATAGCCCAGAAAGGCGGCGGCAATCACGATGAAAAACATCTCCCGCAGAAGGGTGCGCGCTTCTGACGCGTCAATCATCACTTGAACCTCATTTTTTTAAATTCCTTTTCCGTCTCTTCCTGATACCGCGTAATCAGCGAGCGTATATACGCATCGTCGGCAGGCCGGTTCTCGTCCGGCCGGCGGAACGAATTTTTATACGAGCGAATGCCGTCCTTTGAAACGACACATTCAAGTATGCCGATGTGCGCACCGTCGGCGCCCGCCTGGACGATAATGGCGTTGACGCCCTTCACGGGATTTTTCAACAACGTCTGCGAATGGCCGCCAATGATGATATCAACACCCGGGATATCTTTTTCAAGCTCGCAGTCGGCCCCGTAGCCGGAATGGGAAAGAAGCACCACGAGCCCCGCCCCATCGTTTCGCAACGCCTTCACATCCTTGCGAATCTCATCCACCTGTCCGGAAACCCGCACCGAGCCGGTAATACCGCGGCTGTAATATCTGAACGCGGAAGGCGCGATTGTTCCGATAACGCCGATAACAAGACCGCCGCGTTTCAGCGTTATCGTTCGCGTGGCAAACTGCTCCCAGCGGTTTTCATTCTTTATAACAATGTTGTCGCAGACGAACGGCAATTCGTTTTTGTAACGCAGAAAATTGGGGATTCCCGCGGAAAATTCCTGATCGCCGAAGAGTATCGCGTCGTATTTGATATGGCGGTACGCTTGTACCAGATACCCGTATAACAGGGGGTCCGGGTCATACGACGCAAAATCTCCCGATTCGAAGAGAACGACATTCGGATACGCCTTTTGTATTTCGCGAATCTCGGTGGCCCGCTTCACCAGTCCGCCTTTAGGATCGCTTTTACAGCGGCAGTAATCGAGTGCCCCATTGAGAGAGTTGGTGTACACTAACGTGACCTTTTCATCGGCACGCACAGACACAGCGGAAAGCGAAACGAACAGCACGCATAGCAGCGCGAGTCCCTGGATGAAGTGCCGTTTCATGTCGCCGTGTTTTCTCCTTTAAGTGAATTCTTATCGGTTTTCTCATATATTCTGTACCTGATAAAAAGATCAACAAGTTTCTGGTCAAGCTTGCGCTGTTTTGCCTCATCCTGTAAAATCGCGAGAGTTTTTTCTATCGGCAGCGATTTTTTGTACGGCCTGTCCGATGCGGAGAGCGCGTCGAAGATATCGGCAATCGCCATCATCCTCGCCTGGATGGGTATATCGTTCTCGCCGTGTAATCTTCCGGGATATCCCGAGCCATCGAGCTTTTCGTGGTGTTTCGCGGCAATCTCCGGGATATTGCGAAACTCCGGCGGCCACGGTATTCTGCTGACAAAATTGTATGTGTGCACCACATGGCTCTCAATGATTTTGCGCTCCTGCGAATTGAGGCTGCCGCGGCGTATTTCGAGATTGCGGCGTTCGCTTTCTGAAATCACATCAATCGCGTTACCATCCGGCAGCAGGCACGACACCGCAGGCAGCTTCGAAATCACGCCATCGAGCACCTTCAGGGGATCGGCATCGGTCGCCGTGGGCTCGTTCAGCGCACGCAGTTCCTTTTTAATGTCCATGATTGCATCGAGCAGACGCTTCCGTTCCGCTTCGAGACCCCCGGTCAGCGCCGGGACGTTCGCCCCGTTTCGTGATTTTTTCAGCAGGGCAATTTCTTTCGCATTATACTCAAGTTCGGTGCACCGGTACAGATAATCCATCTTCAGCATCAGGTTGTCGAGTTCTTTCGGGAAAAGCTTTTTCGCCTTTTGAAACACTGCAAGATCGATATACACCTTTCCAAAATCGTGCAACAGCGCCGCGTATTCAAGCTCCTTTATCGCCGTCTCGCTGAAATTGACAGTTTCGTACTCACCCTCTGTTTCGCTGTTGACCGCGTACGCAAGCTGTTTGCATATCTCGGCAACGCGGAAGGAGTGCCCGGATGTCGCCGGGTCTCGGGACTCTATCGCGGAAACCGACGCTCTGACAAATTCCTCGAACTGGAACTGAATCTGCTTCATCATCCTGTTGTTTTCTAACGCAATTGCCGCCTGGCCGGCAACCGCCTCGAGAAGCGATTCGTACCGCGCGGCAAACGGCACAACCTTCACATTGAAGTCCTCAGTCGTTGCAAGAGTGATTTCAAAGGCCTCGTTGCCCCTGATCCGCGAATTCTCGCTGGTGTCCTCCTTGCTGTTGATGAGCTGAATAACGCCGATTATCTCGTCGACATTGTTTTTCATGGGCACAACAAGCATGGATCTCGAGCGGTAATTATGCGCGCTGTCGAACGTAGAATTGAACGAAACTGGATCGCCATCCGAAAGTTCGTATACATCCGGAATATTAAGCACCTTTCCTGTCATCGCCACATATCCGGCGATGGAATTGGCGTCAATTGGCAGCACGAATTCTTCATACGGGAGGTTTTTGGAAAACGTGTGCGAGTATTTAAAGCGTAAATGCTTCGCTCCGTCATCCTTTTCTTCAACGATATAAATACTCCCCGCGTCGGCTCCGGTGATTTTTTTTCCAAGCAGCAGTATCAGGCGCAGCAGCTTGTCAGAGTCCTTTTCTATGGACAGCGACCTTCCAATGTTGATGAGGTCTTCCTGGTCTTGTTTCATGTCAAGAAGCAGGGCGTTATACTCCGCACGATCACGCGCGGCACGGTGCTGTTCATCGAGAACCGCAAATCCCTTTTTCACGAGAAAGTCATATTCACGCGCGTTTATCCGCGATGCGGCATAGTGCAGTATGCCGCCAAGATCCGCCTCATCAACGATATCATCCTCGCTGCCGACAAGCACGCATGTGGAATACAGCCGCTCATTCCGTAAATCCGACAGCGTTTTTTCAATATCGTCCCATTCACTCCGGTTTGCGAATACAAGCGCAAAGGCCGCGCCGGACAACCCGTGTGTAATGTTCTCAATTTCCTTTGCGATATCCTCGAAAACGAACGGCGTAATATCCATCGCCGCGGAAAAATCGATTCTGTTTTTCACCCTTTCGGATATGCACACGAACCTGTTGGTCACGATATCGGCATTACATTCCGCAATTTCCATAATTCCTACCGGTTCCATGTAAAATAGTAATGGTGTTTCGCATATATCGTCATCATCGCAACGTCAAACCATATTATAAAATTTAAATCATATAAAATATTTTATACGCATTGTAATTTACGTCATAATGGCATTACAAAATCATTTTCTTAAAAAAAAGCATGCCGGACACTCCCCCCGCCGTACGCCGGCATCCGGGTGACCCCTTTATTATTATCGTATTATTCAAGAGGTAAATTATCTTAAAAAACCTGTCCAAATAATTCCGGCTCGGGCCTGCCTTCATCCCATCTGGCAATGAGGTACTCCTTCTCCCGCTCAAAGGCTTCCGCCTGCTCTTGAACGACAGATTCCGCCTGGAAGGAGTCCATGTCGAGCGTGGTGTTGACAAACGAGGCCACGCGACCATAATACAACGGCACCATGAGGTTGATAAGACGCACCCGGTTGATTTTCCAGTGATGATACGTAGCGGCCAGCTCAAAGAGGGTTTTTACCCAGATATTAATTGGAATATCGAAATTCGCCGCGCCACGCAAAGACGCGGCTTCAAGGCCGGCATACACCTCGGGCGAAAAAATCCCCCTGTAGAGCGGCCTGAACTGCGAAAAGCCTGTCGTGTATTCATGCACAAGTTTCCGCATATCGACCTTCACCGGCTCCGGCTCCTTGCGCACCTCGTCGCCGAAGAGGGGCACATCCCGTGAGCCGGTGACATTTTTCCAGAACAGCTCGTAGTGCTCCATCAGGTTGAAAAGCGTACCGACGACCTGGACGAACATCGGCCCCAGCGACTGCGCGGGATCTTTCGCGTCGTGGATTTTCACGCCAAGGTTCGCCTGGCAGATATTCACGTTCCGCGCGATGGCATTGATGGTCATCCATACGTCAATGCCGAATTTCGCGATATCTGTGCTCCATACAGGCTTTTCAAGATAGAATTTGGCCAGACCTTTCGAAAAGGTAAAATCGCCGCCAATAGGCTGCCGAATTCGTTTCCCGTACACTGAGCGAGTGAGATTGTATACGATATTGTTCGTAATGGTGCCGTCGTACTTGTGGCGCGTGTATACCGGCGCTACAAATTCATAGTCGTTGTGCATTACGGGAGCAAGCAGCAGATTGACCCAGTCGGGCGATATGCTTCGCAGGTCAGAATCGACGACCATGCACGCCCGGACATCGAGAATCGCCCCGGCCTCGAAGATCGCCCTGAAGGCGCTCCCCTTTCCGGATATGCCCCTGTATATCTGCACAAGCTTTTCCTGCCACGGCTTCAATTCCGTCGCGAGCGCAATGTCTCTGGTATCGTCTGTCGATCCCCCGTCGGAAACAAAAATAACCGACCGCGCGTCACGGTAATATTTAGCGAGGCCGGCGGATACCATCTCAATGACATGCCCCACAGTATTTTCGTTATTATAACATGGCACGCCCACCAGGATGTCCGCTTTTTTTATCTCTTCGAGCCGCCGTACGGTATACGGACGAAGCGCTGTGGCATATTCCATTGATCATCCTCCCACGTGAAAGCAGGTCAGTCTGTACCATATTTTCATCGCACGCAGTAAGTGGCACTCTTTTTTAAGTTTAATCGGATAATCATTATACGCAAGTACAAAAAACCGCACCGGTAATGCATACCACATAAAGAATGGAATTTTCGAAGACGTATTACACGGGCATGTCAGTTGACCAGGCGGGGATTGGGACCGTATTCTTCGACATCGGAACCGTTCTCGAATTCCGGCACAAGCTTGTTGAGAAGCCTTCTGGCGCCTCGGGAATCGCATTCATATAAACGCGGATATTCCTCCGAAAGCCACCGCTCTATACCATCGCGCGAATATGATTCGCCGGCAGCATTCAATATATATATTTTTTCATTCTGCGTTTTTACAAGATTTTCCTTCGGGTAAAAAAGCTCTTCGTACAGCTTCTCGCCCGGCCGCAGACCGGTATACTCTATTTTAATGTCCCTGTCGGGCTCGTAGCCGTAAAACCGGATGAGGTTCCGCGCGATGTCCGCGACGCGGTACTGTTTTCCCATATCGAGCACAAACACCTCGCCACCCTTCGAATACGCCGCCGCGTTGATAACCAGTATCGACGCCTCGGGAATCGACATAAAGTAGCGTGTCACCTCGGGATGGGTCACGGTAACCGGGCCGCCCTTCTCAATTTGCTCGCGGAAAAGCGGAATTACCGAGCCGCGGCTGCCGATGACGTTGCCGAAACGCACGATCGATGTCGTGAGGCCCTTCTCGAAATAATACCGCGCCATCAATTCAGCCGCCCGCTTCGTCGCGCCCATAACGTTCACCGGATGCACCGCCTTGTCTGTGGAGATCAGCACGCATTCGCGCGCATGATTAGCCAGTGCGACCTCGAACACGTTGAAGCTCCCAATGACATTGTTCTGAATGGCCTCTATCTCGTTAAACTCCATCAGCGGCACATGCTTGTGCGCGGCCGCATGAAACACGATGTCGGGCCGGTAACGGCCGAATATGAGGTTGAGCATTCCGCGGTCTTTCACGTCGGCAATGCGGTACACAATTTCCGTTTCCGATTCGAGATAGTACATGTGCTCCTGCAGCGATTTCGCGAGCGTATAGATCGAAAACTCGCCCCTGCCCACGGCGATGAGCCGCCGTATGTTGAATTTCAGAAGCTGGCGGCACAGCTCGGACCCGATGCTTCCGCCGGCGCCGGTCACGAGCACCGTCGCCCCCGTAAAATGATTTTGAATGGCTTGTACGTCTATGCCGAATTCCTCGCGGCCCAGCAGATCGGCGATCCCCAGCTCGCGCAGATCGGGCAGCAGCGATTTCTCGAAAATCCGCGTGAACGACGGCAGCGTCTTCACGAGCAGCCTTGGATGTTCGCGCCGTACGTCGGCGATGATGCGGTTGATCGCGGCGGCCCCGACGGACGGCATGGCAATGACGACCTCGGTGATCTTTTTATTTCGTATAACGTCATTCACGCCGCCGGTCGAGGAAAACACCATCTTGCCGTTCAGCATTTTCCCGATCTTCGCCCTGTCGTCATCGACAAACCCGACAACGCACCGCTCCAACCCGCGTTTCGCATATTCGGCAAGCAGCATGCTCCCCGCATCGCCGGCCCCGGCAATGAGGATCCTTTTCTCTTCGGCCGTTCCCTTTACCGCGTCTATCGCGGCATCCGCCCCATCACCACCCGGCAATTCCGCGTCGGCGCCAATCCCGCGGACGAGCGTCCTGTACGCGCCCGTGAAAAAGCCGTTAAAAAAAAGCGCGAGCACCGCCGCGGGCGGAGAATACGAGGAGCCCGTAGCAAGCATCATCGCGGTAAAGACGCAAAAGCCCGTCGCGTTGGCCGCGGCAAGCCTGCACATATCGCGGACATTGAAATACTTCCAGATGATCCTGTATATTTTGAAAAAATATAACGACGCACAGTACGCAATCACCATCAGCGCAATACCGGTCCGGTGATCCATTGAAACGATT
>DHPI01000086.1:45004-45239 GCA_002407865.1 Spirochaetia bacterium UBA5368 | reverse complement strand
ATTGAAACGATTGCGCACATATCCGGATACGCGGCAATGCAGAGGGCAATCGCGTACGAGACCGCGGCGACGGCGGCGTCGCAGAATATATAAAGAATCCGTTTCCCGTGTACCGCGTACCAGATCGGCATAGTAAAACCTCGCGTTGTTGTCGAATTACCGTTTAAACTGCCGCGCTATATCGTCAATGCACTGGATGACATAGCCGGTTTCATCATTCATGCCGGGATAGATC
>DHPI01000086.1:42447-44860 GCA_002407865.1 Spirochaetia bacterium UBA5368 | reverse complement strand
ATAGATCGGCAGAGAAATAATCCTTTCAAATACGCGTTCGCTCTGCGGAAACGCCCCGCACTCATATCCCATATTCTTATAATATGTAAACCGGTAAAGCGGAATGAAATGCACGCTGGCGCCCACCCCACGAGAGGCAAGCTCGCCGATAAACCGGTCGCGCGTTATCGTAAGCGCGTCAAGATTGAGCTTTGCCGGGTAGAGATGCCAGGCCGATACCCGGCCGTCTTTTACCGTATATGGGATAACAGCATCCATCGATGCGAACGCCTCCGCATATCGCCCGGCGATTTCCACGCGCCTGTCGCGCATCCATTCGAGTTTTTTCAACTGTTCAATGCCGATCGCCGAGGCAATATCGGTAATATTGTATTTATAGCCCAACTCGCCCACATCGTACATCCAGCTTCCCGCCTCGGAGTACCTGTTCCAGGCATCGCGCCCGATGCCGTGCAGCCTTAGCGAGCCCATTCGCGCCGCCCACTCGTCGCTATCGGTGGTAATCATGCCCCCCTCGCCGGTGGCAAGCGTCTTTGTGGCGTAAAAACTGAAGCACGTAATATCGCCAAGTGTGCCGATCTTTCTGCCGCCGTACCACGCAGGCAGAGAATGCGCCGCATCCTCGATAATATGAAGATGATGCCGGGCCGCCAGCGCGCACAGCTCGTCCATATCGCAGGGCTGCCCGGCATAGTGGACGGGTATAATCGCGCGCGTTCGCGGCGTAATCAATGCTTCCAGCTTCGCCGCGTCGATCAGGTGCGTATCGAATTCGATATCTGCAATCACAGGCACGGCGTTGAAATACCGCACCACCTCCGCAGTCGCAACAAAGGTAAGAGAGGGAACGATCACCTCATCCCCATCGCGAAGATCGATAGCGCGCAGCGCCAGATGAAGCGCCGATGTGGCCGAATTTACCGCGACCGCGTTGCGCGCGCCGGTGTACTCCCTGAACAACCGCTCGAAATCAATCGTCACGCTACCCATGGTAAGCCATCCGCTTCGGAGCACGGATGCCACGGCATTCACCTCATCATCGGTGATGTATGGTTTGTGGAATGGAACCTTCATGGTAATCTTTAATCTCACGTTTTTGCTGGTTGCATTACGTATACTATCGGCCCGAAACAACGGCGCTATAATCAGAATATCACCGCCATCCCCGCCTGCACAGTAAAATGAGGTAAATACCGCATGTCATATAAAAATTACTCGGGTACGGCAATTTATCTTTATAACGGGATGGGTTTGAATTTTAACACAAGCCACACGGTGTTCAGCCGGAGGCCGAACACCGTACAACGGGGGTTTTTCGAAAAAATCAACTGGCGTTAAGCAGACCGATCTCGCGCGCTATCTTTTCACATTGCTCAATGACGAAATCGAGCTGCCAGTCCTCGTGGCTTGCCATGAAGCTCATGCGTATGAGTTGCATGCCCTGCGGTGTCGCAGGGAAGATGATCGGATTGTTAAACACCCCGCCATCGAAAAGTTTACGCCAGAACATGAAGGTGAGCATATCGTCGCCAATAACGATCGATACGATCGGCGTTTCGGCGTCAATGACCCGCAGGCCGGTCTCCTTGAGCCCGTTCCGTACGCGATTGGCGTTGTCATGGACGCGCTGAACAATCTCGGGCTCGTTCTTGACGATTTCGAGGGCGGCGCGAGCGGCGGCGACTTGCGCGGGCGTCATACTGGCGCTGAATATGCAGGCCGGGGAATGGTGCTTGAGGTATTCTATAACCTTTTTTTCCGCGGCGATATACCCGCCGAGCGACGCGAGGCTTTTGCTGAAGGTGCCCATGATGAGGTCAACCTGGTCGTCAAGCCCGAAATGGCTCGCCGTTCCCCGCCCGCCTTTTCCAAGCACGCCAAGACCATGAGCGTCATCAACCATCACGCGGGCATTGTACTTTTTCGCAATCCGGACCACTTCCGGAAGGTTCACTATGTCGCCGCTCATGCTGAACACGCCATCGGTGACCAACAGCTTGCCGGCGTCAAGCGGCAGGGCCGATATCTTTTTTTCGAGATCGGCCATGTCGTTATGTTCGTATTTAACAAGCACGCCGGCGCCGACGCGGCCCTTCGCAATCAACGTACCCTGTATAATACTGGAATGGTTTTCGCTGTCGGAAATGATAAAATCGCCGTCGCCTATCATGGGGACAATGGCGCCCTGGTTGGTCTGGAAGCCGGTACTGAAGAGCAGGGCCGCCTCCTTGCCGACGAAATCGGCAAGCGCTTCCTCGAGCTCGACATGGATGTCAAGCGTACCGTTAAGCAGGCGCGAACCGGAGCATCCGGAACCGTATTTTCTGATTGCCGCAATTGCCGCTTCCTTTACACGGGGATCGGTGGTGAGCCCAAGATAGTTGTTCGATCCAGCCATTATGGTGCGTTGTCC
>DHPI01000086.1:41727-42290 GCA_002407865.1 Spirochaetia bacterium UBA5368 | reverse complement strand
AATGGGCCCGTCGTTTTCATAGATGGGGTAAAAATAAGGGTAGTACCCTATCGCCCGAACCTCGTCGGCCCTGGTGAAAGAGTAACACTTATCGAAAAGATCCATTTAATTTTCTCCTTTGAATATTACGTGGCGAGAAGTCGTCCGCCAGTGGAGACGGAGGGCTTCGTCCTTTTTATAGTGATTAATTTTCAGCCGGGTCACATACGCGCGGCAGTATATTCATGGAAAGAAATAAATCAATCAAAATATTGAAAATGTTATAAAATTATATATCAATATTGTAATTATTAATAATAAACAAAATTGAGTGAGCATTCATTCATAAATGATTGAATACTCACTCACCCACGCTGTGCGGCCTTGCCGATACCGTGTCGGATGCCGGCGGAAAACGCGCACGACGACAGCCCCCAAGAAAAATTCCACCACCCGCATATTTGTGTTGAGCTTACAGGGGCAATGCCATTATCTGTGATGTGCTGATGATACGCGATATGAATTCAACCGAAACAACACTGGGACCGCTGCGCATTGACAGCCCGCTTGTGTTAGCCCCGATG
>DHPI01000086.1:41333-41516 GCA_002407865.1 Spirochaetia bacterium UBA5368 | reverse complement strand
GTCAGCGAGCTCATTTCCGCCGAGGGAATCGCCCGCAACCAGCAAAAAACGATGGATCTTTTGCGTTTTACGACGGAAGAGCACCCCATCGGCATCCAGATATTCGGACGTAATGCAGACGTGATGGCGGAAGCGGCGCGAAAGGCGGCTGAGCTTGGGCCGGATTTCATCGACATCAATATG
>DHPI01000086.1:38966-41151 GCA_002407865.1 Spirochaetia bacterium UBA5368 | reverse complement strand
TTCATCGACATCAATATGGGCTGCTGCGCGCCGAAGGTATGCGCAGGCGGGGGGGGCGCGACATTGCTGAAAGACCCGGCAATAATAGAATCACTCGCATCGGCGGTCGCCCGCGCCGTAACAATCCCCGTGTCGGTAAAAATCCGGATCGGATGGGACGATCAACATAAAAACTACACCGACATAGTGCATGCGCTCGAAAACTCCGGCGTGGCGTTCATTTCCGTGCACGGCCGCACCAGGGCGCAGAAATTTTCGGGCCTCGCCGACTGGGATATCATAGCGCAGATCGCGCAAAACAGCAGCCTGCCGGTCATCGGCAACGGCGACATCCGCTCGCATGAAGACGCGCTCTACAGGCTTGGATCGTCGGGCTGCCGGGCTGTCATGATCGGCCGTGCGTCCGTCGGCAATCCATGGATTTTCGGCAATGAGGCGCCTGCGCTGGGCGATATAATCGGCATCATGAAAACACACCTGGAGCTCATGGTCGATTTTTACGGCGACTATGGCATCATCCTGATGCGTAAGCACTGCGTAAAATATATACACGGTTTCGATAACGCCGCGAAAGTGCGTACCGAACTGCTGAAGGCATCGGCGGTTGCCGACGTTTTCGCGATACTTGACTCGCTGTAGTCATTTCGCGAGCCGCCCATAATTTTGCACCTGGAGAGAATCTGGTCATGGCATCACACAAACCGGGAACACTGTATATCATCGCCTCGCCTATCGGCAATATGGAGGATATCACCCTCCGTGCGCTTCGGATTCTCAAAGAGGAGGCGCAGTACGCATACTGCGAGGATACGCGTCAGACAGCAAAGCTGCTCAGGCATTATGGGATATCACTCCCATTGCAGTCGCTGCACGCCCACTCCTCGGACGAAAAGGTCCTCCGTGCGGTCAATCTGCTTCTCGACGGCACCTCAATCGCGTACCTCACCGATTCGGGCACACCCGGCGTGTCAGACCCGGGCGGCAGGCTGGTCCATGCCGCGTTCGAACATCATATTCCCGTGATTCCGGTTCCCGGCCCGTCAGCCCTCACGGCAATCGCCTCCGTCGCGGGATTTCCCGAGAAAAACATACTTTTCGCCGGATTTCTCTCCAAAAAAGACGGGAAAAAGAAGCGCGAGATAGAACACCTCCTCGAATTCGACGGCATATTGGTGATATACGAATCGCCATACCGCATAAAGAAGCTGATAACGATCCTGAACGATCTGGTCCCCGACGCCAGCATAGTCATTGGCCGCGAAATATCCAAACTATACGAAGAGATCAGGCGGGGAAGCGTGCGGGAGATATACGAATCGCTGGACTCCCTAATTGAGCGTGGCGAGTTCGCGATTGCACTGTACCGCGGCAAAAAACGCGATTGATCAGTTTTAACATAATGCCTGTCCGTAACTATCTGACAAATTTTACAAAATTATACTTGCTCTACCAGTAAAATTTATGTATATTCCGGATGACAATGCACGATATTGATTAAAGATTTGACAAATAATTCCGATAATGAAAATAGATTAGCGGAGGATTACAACAGATGGTTATCGACAAGATAGGAAACATACATAACATCACCGAAACGAAGAATTCGAAATCCGTATCCAGGGCAAAGGAAAGCGGCAAAAGCGATTCGATACAAATTTCCACAGAAGGCAAGGTAGCGGCCGAGGTTGCGCGCTATACCCAGATAGTAAAAGAGACGCCGGACATCCGCATGGAAAGGGTGAGGGAAATCAAGGAGCAGATCCAGGCGGGCACCTACGACAAATTCAGTGACGACAAGGTGCTTGAAATGGTTGCCGATAAAATTGCGAACAGCTTATTGCGCAAATAGCTCTAATTTATAATATCAAATTGAAGGAAAAAGCGGAGAGAAAGAACATCCGCTTTTTTTATACCCGTACATGACGACAGCGTTAAAAAAAGAAGTTATCCCCGATTTCCATCTGCCAAGCGAAATCTATCTAAAGCAGGACATCATTAACGAGGCGGGCGGAATATTAAAAAATTTCGGTTCGCGCGCCGTACTGATAACCACCGACCAGGACCTCGCAAAATTTTCCGACGCCATCGAAAAGATATCCCGCAGCATCGCGAAATCCTCGCTCGGTTTCATTATTTACGATGAAATGAGCGCCACGCCCGATACAGAGTATATTGACTCGGCGGT
>DHPI01000086.1:34107-38837 GCA_002407865.1 Spirochaetia bacterium UBA5368 | reverse complement strand
ATATTTCGCGAAAAAAACGCACTGCGATATGATCATCGGGTTCGGCGGCATAGAATCGATGAACGCGGCAAAAGCGGTCGCCTTACTCATGAACAATTATCTTTTCTGCGAAAACCTGTTCGAACACCCCGAGGTCAGCCCGCCGGTCAACCTTGTCACCATACCCGCATATCCGTCGGTCGGTTTTGAAATCCTTCCGATGCTGTATGTCGACGAGATTCAGTACCGGATGAAGAATGTGTATGCGCATAAATACCTGTTTCCGAAGGCCTCTATCATCGACCCCCAGATAGCGACCATCATCGATGACGAATCGACGGCCTACAGCAGCGTCGGCAGCCTCGCCCTCGCCACAGAGTCGGTAATATCGAAAATCAACAACGGCATGATCAACACCTATGCCCTGAAATCCATTGACCTCATTTTTAAAAATCTCCCTGTCGCCTTCAGGGAGCCGCAGAACACGGCGGCGCGCGCACAGCTTGCGCTCGCGTCGGTGATGTCGGGCGTTGCGTTTTCGGTCGCAAACCTCTCGATAACGCTTGCGCTGTCGCTGGCGCTGTCATCGCGCACCAGCATACCTGTCACGCACGCAATGGGCGTCATATTGCCGCATATCATGGAATACAACCTCACCTCATCGCCGGGCAAATACGTACAGATGTCGAAGGTTATGGACGAGGACGTAAAGGAGATCACCGTTATCGAGGCCGCGATCAAGGCGGTCGAGGGCGTACGAAAGCTGGAAATCGACATCGACATACCGCAGCGGCTGTCGCTGTTCGACATCGGGAAGTCCGAATTTTCACGCGTGGCGGAGATCGCCCTTACGTACCCGTTTATAGAAAACGCCCCGCGCCCCCTGACCAGGGACGAAATGGAAACAATACTGATCGCGGCATACTGACCAATGGAAAGAGAAAAACTGAAAGAATTGCTCGGGCGATTCAAAAACAACGACCTGCCCGAGGATGAGCTTCTGCGCTATATCGAAAACCTGCCGTTCGAGGACATTCTTTACGCGAAAATTGACCATCACCGCGAGATCCGCTGGGGTTTCCCCGAGGTAATATTCTGCCAGGGGAAAACGCCCGACCAGATAACCGCCATAGCGCGGGCGATACTCGACCGCGGCTCCAACCTTCTCGCGACGAGGGCTAACCGCGAGGCATACGGCGCGATCCTCGCCGTCTGCCCCGGTGCGCACTACAACGCGGCGGGGCGCACCATCACGTTCATCAACCATGATATCGCGCCGGTTGAAGGGAAGGTGCTGATCGTCACCGCCGGCACGTCCGACATGCCGGTCGCGGAGGAGGCTGGCGAAACCGCGAAAATGCTCGGCCTTGACGCAGAGCTGCTGCACGACATCGGCGTCGCGGGAATTCACAGGGTAATGCATTACAGGGACGAAATAGCGTCGGCCGCGGTCGTTATCGTCATCGCGGGGATGGAGGGCGCGCTCGCGACGGTTATCGCGGGGCTTGTGCAGTCGCCGGTCGTAGCCGTACCGACATCGAACGGCTACGGGGCGTCATTCGAGGGAATCGCCGCCCTTCTCAGCATGCTCAATTCGTGCGTACCGGGCGTCGCAGTGATGAACATCGACAACGGGTTCGGCGCCGCCTTTCTCGCATATAAAATTCTTTGTACGGCACGGAAACTCGCGCAATGAACCGATCGGTGATATTCGACATTCGGCTCGGCGCGTCGGGCGACATGCTGCTGGGCTCGTTAATTGATCTGGGCCTCGACGTGAACGCGCTGAGACGCGAACTGGAAAAGCTCGGCCTCGACGGCTGGGATATGTCGCCGGTTCGGGAGGTGAAATACGGGATTTGCGGCACCTCCGCCCGTATTTCGTGCACAGAAGGGCCGGTGCATCGAACGCTTTCCGACATCACCGGCATCATCGAGAAAAGCCCGCTTCCCGAATCCATACGGAACAAAAGCATTGCCGTCTTCACACGGCTCGCCAAGGCGGAGGCCGGGGTGCATGGGCTTTCCGCCGACAAGGTGCACTTTCATGAAGTCGGCGCCGTCGACTCCATCATCGATATAACCGGGTTCTGCGCGGCGCTTGATCTCCTTGGCGTTGAAAAATTCTATTTCAACGAATTCTGTTTCGGAAGCGGCACCGTACAATCGCAGCACGGAGAATTGCCCCTTCCGGCACCCGCTGTTGTGCAACTGACACGAAATTACACTGCGGTATGGAGCGGCAGGGACGGCGAGCAGACCACACCGACCGCCGCCGCCATACTCACAGCGCTCGGCAAGCAGATGCGCGCCCCCATGAGCTTTACCCTGCTGCAATCGGGAACAGGATTCGGAACGCGCAGCTACACATATCCCAGCTACACCCGGGCAATGCTGGCCGAAACCGAACCCCGCGCGGAGAGCGACATAGTGCTGCTGGAATGCAACGTCGACGACATGAATCCTCAGATATATCCGCACGTTATCGAGCTTCTTTTTCAGCGAGGCGCGCTTGATGCGTATCTCACTCCTGTTATAATGAAAAAAGGCCGGCCAGGTACGCTCATTACGGTTATCGCACCAAACGAGTCGCTCGACAGGATTAAAGATCTGATATACAGGGAAACAACGACACTCGGAACGCGAGTTTCTCCTGTTGTCCGCGAAAAACTGGAGCGCGGTTTCAGCACCGTCAGGGTATTCGACGAGGAAGTGAGGATAAAAACAGGCTATCTCAACGGAGAGCCCGTCAATATACAGCCTGAATATGAGGATTGCAAAAGAATCTCCGAATTAAAAAACATCCCGCTCAAGGAAATAATCAACGAAGCCGCCAGGAAGTCCGGAAAAAAACCGGTCTATAACGCACTGAACTCCTCGGACGAAAAAATCTGATCGATATCCAGGATAATGACAAATCCGTCCTGCAATTTTCCAATGCCGGTTATATATCTGCCGGAGATACCCTTGACGATTGGAGGAGGAGGCTCAATGTCTTTTTGCTCTACCTTGATTACATGGCTCACCGCATCGATCGCAAGCCCCACCCTCTTGCCGCGGATATCCACAACTATCGCCCTGAGGCTGTTCTTGTTTACGGCCTCTTCAATGTGGAACCTTTTGCTTAGATCGATGATCGGTATCACCTTGCCGCGAAGATCGATAACTCCCATGATAAAATCAGCGGATTTCGGCAATGCGGTTATCTTAGGAAGCTTCAGGATTTCCTGCACCTTGAGAATATCAATGCCATATTCCTCTTTGCCGACGTTAAAACAGACAATCTGAAGCGCTGTGGCCGCCTTTTCGGTTTTATCCATGTGTCCCGTCCCCTGATTCAGTATGCATGTACTAAGTCTATTATGGATGCCGCAGTTTTCAAGAAATAAATATCACGAATTGGGAATTCAATATATATAATAGCCGTAAATATAGCTTGCCATGCCGGTAATAATGAGAAGCAGCATTTTTACAAAGGATGGCGGCCTCCCCCGCAAAAATATATCCACAACACCGGTTGCCACGCCGAATACGGCCAACACGATACCGGCCGCAATATAGCTCTTGAAATAGAGAAAGGCGGACGAACCGAGAAGACCGCCCGTCACGATATCCGCCAATTCGAAAAAAACGCGCTGCGTGGGGGAAACAAGCGACCCCGCCTGCGATGCAAGCGACGAGGCCTGTTCATTTTTAAAATAGCGTCGCTTTGTTTCCTTTATACGCTCATTTTTGGCGACATTCTTTTCGGGTTCGGGCTTTTGCTGCTTCAGTCCAAACGCGGTAGAGATCGTTTGCTTTACTTCCTTGTTCGATATTGTCGCAAACAGGGCCGCGCGCTTTCTAATTTTCCCCGTCACATCCAAAGCGCGCCCGGACGTCGCATTCCGTTGCGCGGTTATTTTTCCGTGTGTAATGACGGCATAATACGGATTTCCGCCTTCCTCGGAATCTTCGAGATACACGCGGATCTTCCGCTCCCGCAGATTGTAATCTACCCGGAGATAGTCGCCGCTTTCCGTATTCATATAGATCGCAGCCTGATATCCCCTGATCTCGGACGGCCTTCTTTTCCACGCGGACTTCTTCGTTTCCGTTTTTAAAGTCACATTCATTATACGACTTTTTTTCATGGTTATTCCGCCCCGCCCATAAAAAGAAAAGATTGGCATACCGCACGGCACAACCAATCTTTTCTGTTAACTTTAACGTTTCACCCTATTATTTCTTCTTATGACGATTCTGACGTCGTCTTTTTTTTCTTTTATGGTTCGCAATCTTCTTCCTTTTTTTCTTTCTACCGCAAGGCATACTCTTCTCCTTTATAAAATTTCTCACCCACCTTATCGCTTATCTAAGGTTGTCAATTTCTCCCTTTCTTTGTGCCGGTTTTTCCGGCGCAACGTAGTCAAACCCAAACGGCATGCCTGACTTTTCCGGCGCAATTATCACTTTCACATTACCGGCCATCTTGTCAATATAAATATATTTCAGCATGTCCGGATTTGCCTTAATTATTTTTGACATTTCATTGAGCTTTTCGAAGTAGTCTTTTCTCAACTGCCTGTCCTTTTCAAGCGTTGTGCCGAGAAACAGCAGCTCTTTTTTATTATTTCTTTCTATCATTCGCATCTCGCTGTAAAACGCCATGCCCTCTGCAATGGTACGCTCATCCGGCGCAATTACCGCGCCTGCAAGCTCAACTGCAATGATGGTAATACCGACACCTGCACAATACCTTGAGGCGCCCT
>DHPI01000086.1:11308-33904 GCA_002407865.1 Spirochaetia bacterium UBA5368 | reverse complement strand
TGATGTTTCAAACGCCCTTGAAACGGCGGCCGTTACCGATGCGGCGCTCGACCATACCGAGCCGGCATTAACCGCCAGCCGTCTCGCATCAATCTCGTATATAACGCTGACGGGAAACGATATGGAATAATAATCACTTTTTAATTCACCGAGCGGCGGCACGGGGACTTTAGCCGTTATGATCTCAGAATTCCTCGCACCATAGTCACGGACGCTAATCCGCTGCGGCACGACGCCCTGCCATAGAAAATTGAATCCCGACGGTAAAAAACGGAAACTGCCTGTATCCCTGTCGTGTGCAACGCCGAAACGGCCGGGCGCAATAACCGCCACGCACATTATGTACAGATATCCCCCCATTGCGGCTACGAGGAGCAGAAATAATTTCCATCGTGACTTCTTCATTGTTTCACAGGCAGGGGCCTACGCCTCTTCTTCCCTGTATTGCAGCGGTCTTGACGGCACTATCGTCGATATCGCATGCTTGTAAATCATGTTCTGTTTTTTATCCACTTCAATCAGGATGGTAAAATTATCAAAACTCAGCACCCTCCCCTTGATGGGAACCCCGTTTACCAGATAGATGGTAATTTCAAGTTTTTCTTTTCGCGCAAGATTCAAAATAGTATCCTGCAAATTTTTTGTTTGTTTCACCATTACATCGTTCCTTTATATATTTTAAATAATACGTCCTACTACTTAGAGCCAAGTATATACCAGCGACCTTATTTTTTCAATTTCAAAATAACGAAACCATGTGACGCGCCCATTTTTTTTGAACCATGTCATCTGCCGCTTGGCGTATTTTCGCGTCTCGATCTTGATTGCCTCAACCGCCTCTTCGAGCGACAACCGCCCGTCGAGGTACGCATTCAATTCCGCGTAACCTATTGACTTCATCGAGTTCAGGCCGGGCCCGTATCCCATTTCACGCAATCTCGCAACCTCCTCGACAAATCCCGCCCCGATCATGTCATCAACGCGGCAATGTATCCTGTCGATCAGCGCAGCCCTGTCAAGATTAAGCCCGATATACAGGGTTTCCGCCGACTCATGTCCTTCTTTATTGCCAAAAAACCAGCTCAATGGCCTGCCGGTGCCCCTGTACACCTCAAGCCCGCGAAGGATTCTCTGGCGGTCATTGCAATGAACCCTCCCGGCAAACACCGGATCGCACGACAACAACTCCCTATAAAGCTTGTCAAGGCCGCGCTCATCCAGTTCGCGCTCGAGCACCTCTTTCACGGTGCTTGCTATTTCCGGAATTGACGAAATCCCCTTGAAAAAGGAATCGATATACAGCCCCGTACCGCCGACGAAAAGCGGTATCCTCCCGCTTTTGCGTATCGTTTCGCAGGCGCTGAACGCCTCCCGGCAAAAATCGCCTGCGGTAAACCTGTAATCGGGATCGACAATATCTATGCAATGATGCGCGATTTTTTGCCGTTGTTCCAGCGATGGTTTGCCGCTGCCTATGTCAAGGCCCCGGTACACCTGCACCGAATCGGCGGAAATTATCTCGAACTCAGTTCCCGCAAGCTCAAGCGATACGCCGGTTTTTCCAGACGCGGTCGGCCCGAGTAGTACGACGGCTTTGATGGCTTCTGTATCCCTCAGTTCGTTAGAATTATGAACAGCCGCACGAACGCAGACTATAATTACTCCTCATCTTTCCAGTTACAACTCCAGTTATAATGCAGCTTCTCGTTCAGAACCATATTGAGGATATTCGGAACGAGTTTCCAGTTCTCTTCCTTTTCGGGATAATCTTTTATATTCCCGAGACGGTCAACCATTACCATATTGGCCCGCGAAAAAATATACCGGTTCTGGTTATATGAAATCAGCTTATCGAGTGGAATTATCAATTTCACCCCTCCAGTTATTCATTATGTGCTCCATGCGAAACGTTCGTCGCGATTCCGCCCTTACGATAGCCATGATATCCGCAATGGCGTCATCAATGCTCTTGTTCAGCACGATGTAATCGTACATGGCATATTCGCGCAACTCTGAAACGGCGTTATTCAGCCGCAGCTCCCTCTGCGCCGGTGAATCGGTATTTCTTGTAAACAGTCTTTCCCTGAGATCTTGTAGTGAAGGCGGTAAAACAAAAATGAAAACCGCGTTTTCAATCGCGCATTTGAGCTGCCGGGCGCCCTGAACATCCACATCAAATATGGGGATTTTTCCGGCCGATTGAATCCTGTCAATCTCTTTTTTAGTCGTTCCGTAATAGTTGTTGTATACCCTGGCCCACTCTACAAACTCTTTCCCGCGTATTTTCTCGAGAAAGCTCTCTTCGCTGATGTAATAGTAATGGAGCCCTTCCTTTTCGTCCGGCCTGCGCTCGCGTGTCGTTGTCGATATGGAAAACTGAAAACGGTCGTCAAGCTCGAGCAGCCGTTTTATAATCGTGGTTTTCCCAGTTCCTGAGGGCGCTGAAACTACTACGGAAATCATGCTATTCGGCATTGTTCGTCAATCTGTTCGCGAGTGTTTCCGGCTGCATGGCCGAAAGAATAATATGATTGCTATCCATGATAATGATCGCCCTCGTCTTTCTGCCGTGCGTCGCATCGATCAGCAGGTTGTTATCCTTCGCGTCTTCCCGGATCCGTTTCCCGGATGCCGATTGCGGCGTTATCACCGCAACCACCCGTTCCGCCACAACGGCGTTGCCGAAACCGATATTGATCAACGATGTTTTCATGTTCATATTATGTTTCTGCACTGCTCCCGGATTTTATCTATATTATTCTTGATATCGACCGCCAGATGGGAAATCCCCGAATTATTCGATTTGGAAGATATCGTATTTATCTCCCTGAACATCTCCTGGGCCAGAAAGTCAAGCTGTTTGCCGACCTGCCCCTCCTCGTCCATAACCTGCCTGAATTTCTTCATGTGGTCTTTCAGCCGAACGATCTCCTCGTTGATATCCTGCTTGTCGGCAAGAATAGCGATTTCCGTATAGAGGCGCACATCGTCCACCCTGGCGTTCGCAAGAGATTCAACCGACTTTTTCAGCCGGGCAAAAAGCGCCTGCGATACGTCTTTTGAAAGCGCCTCAATTCCCGCCAGGCGCTTCGCGATCACCGTAAGGCACGCCCGCAGGTCTTTCGCGGTAGCAGAGCCCTCGCGCCTCCTCATTTTTAAAGTCCGGTCGATCACCGTATTCAGCGCAACCATGATATCCGCGCGCGATTTCTCGGCGAGAATTGACTTTTCCTTCTGAATAACGCCATCCAGCGTCAGCAGGGCGTCGATAGAAAACGAGTTCTCGATCTTCAGGCCTTTCGTCACCGCAACGACTTCCGAGTAATATTTTTTCAACAGTTCCCTGTTAATCGACACAGGCCTCGTTTCGTTCCAGCCGTACAATTCTATTGATAGCTCCAGCTTTCCCCTGCCGAAACGTTTTTTCAACAGCGAATCGAAATCGTTTTCATCGTTTCTGAGTATGCGCGGCAGATTGATATACGATTCGAGATACTTCGAATTCAGCGATTTAAGCTCGATTGAAAATGAAAACTGCTGTGTGTTCTTCTCAATGAAGGCGTATCCCGTCATGCTTTCCATGCGTTCCTCATATCACCTTTTCTGGGCGGCCCAGCGATTTGATTTTCAGACGTCCGTCTTCCGAGTAAAAATCGATTGTCCTGCCGTAATCACCGCCGACATCCTCCGCAATTATTTCTATGCGTTGCTCTTCGAGCACCTCCCGCACCTTTTTCACGTTGTTCTTTCCTATTTCGCCCATAATGCTGTTTTCGGATATTTTGAACATCGCAGCGCCGCCCACGATCTTCGCCACGATTCTTGCGCTGTCGGCGCCGGATTTTTCCATCTCCCCGATCAGCATCGGTATGGCCGTAGCGGCGTACTTCCTGGCGTTCGAATTTCTGTCTTTCATTTCGGGCAGCATGATATGCGCCATCCCCGCCAGGCGCGTCGTCTGATCGTACAGGCAGATGCCGACACACGATCCAAGTATCGTCCGCAGAATATCCGGCGAACCGGCCACTCCCAGGTCGGCAATACCGATGGTAACCATCCTAAAATTCATTTCCACTCTCCCTTGGCACATACACAGGCGAATCCAGAAGCTTCACGTACATAAAATCTTCAGAAATAGAATGCAGCGTTTCGGAATGGCCGATGAACAGATACCCGTGCTTTGACAGCGAATTGTGAAATCCCGCCACGAGCCTCTTCTGGTGCTCTCTGTCAAAATATATCATCACGTTTCTGCAGAATATAATATCCATGTTTTTCGGATACGGATTTTTAAACAGGTTGAGATAATAAAATCTCGCCATTTTCCGCACCCTGTCTTTGACGGTATACACTTCAGGATACTCCGCGTCACGTGTAAAGTACTTCTGTAGTATACCGGGCGGAACTTTTTCAATCCTCCGGCCCGAATATTCGCCTTTCCGCGCGAAATCCAGCACGGACGGCGCGATATCGGTAGCGATAATCTCGATGTCCCATCCCGCAAACAGGTGCTGACATTCGAGAATACAGATCGCGATCGTATACGGCTCCTCCCCCGTCGAGCACCCGGCACTCCATATTTTAAGCGTTTTGTCGGTCTTCTTGCTCGCAAGATCGGGGAGGCAGTATTTTTCAAGCGCTTCGAACTGCCGCTCGTTTCGGAAAAAATAGGTTTCATTTGTCGAGACAACATCGAGCAGCTGTTCTATTTCTTTCGCCTTGTCCGGAAAATTCTGAATATAATCATAATATTCCCTGAAAGAATCGATATCGAGCGCCTGCAACCGTTTTCGAAGCCTGTTGGAAAGCAACGTGATTTTGGAGTCCTTTAAAAAAATACCGCTTTCTTCATATACAAGTTTTGCAAATTTTTTAAACTCATCCTCGTTAAGCCGTTTGATATTTCCAAATTCAATCATATTACATACCCGTCTTTCACGCTACCGCGCTTTCTGATTCCGCATTCCACGACGCACTGCCACAGCCGGCGGCATGCGGGTACTATTATTAATAGCAACCCAAACAAGCTTTTCTTAAAATGATACGCTCCCGCGAGGTGTCGCGCCGCTCCTTTAATGAGGGCGGTTGAGATTCAGAACAAGCTTTATTTCGCCCACGGGGATCCCGGAGCATTTCGCGAGGATTTCCACAGAGCATCCCCGCGTGAATAATTCGGATATAAGCAAGTATTTATCCTCGGCGGACGCAAACATATCGGCAATGCCGGCCTCATCGATGGCCGGCGATTCGGGTTTTTCCGCCGCGGATTGCATTATCGTCCTCACATCGCTCAATTCCTTTTGCAACGACGGCTGCGCCGTCTCATCGGGTGCGCCGGGCGCCTCTCCCTGCATCGCGGCGTTAAACGCGGCGGGAAACCCCCGTTTGCCCGCCATGTCAGCGTGTGCAACTGCGCGGGACCTCGCAGCGCTTCTTTTCTTAAATTCGCCGACCGCCGCGATCGCGGGGCCGATCAGCGCGGAAAGCAATCCCCCCATCGCCGCCACAACACCGCCGGAATGCACATCACCACTGCGATCCGGGCCGCGATGCGGCGCTGCCGCCGCGGGCGGAGCGTCACCGGCCCGCGCGACGGTCGGTGTATCATTTGCAGCGTCGGCATTATCCGCCGGCGCCCCGCCTGCGTCAGGGCCGGCTGGCGTGACCGTTTCATCTCGAACATCAACGCTGAATTCTTTATACGCGCCGGTCTGACGCAACAGCCTCTTCATTATTGAAATGCGGTTTTCAAGTATGGAAATATTCCTCTCTGCGGTCGCGTTGAAATCCTGGATTATCTGGTCCATTTCCCTGCGCATCTTCTTTTCGCGAAACTCCGACGCGGACCGTTCGAGCTTGAGGCTGATAACAAAATAAAACAGCGTCCATAAAATTATATTGATAAACAGTAGTATGGCAAACTGCATTATGCTCTCCGAAAATAATCCTTTAATGTAGCTGCAGTGTCATTTCTTTACGTCAATGATTCTTCCCATTCTGTCATCCGCAAGGGGTTTCGTTTGTTCCTCCTTTTTTTCGCGGCGCTCCCCTTCCCTTCCTTTATGCTCCCTGCGCGAATGTTTTTTTTCCTCATCCATTATAATAGTTTTCTCGGCTTTTTTATTCTGGTCGACCCGCGAACTCACCAGCCGGGATTTTTCACTGGACTCCTTGTCCAGCAACACCTGTTGCTCGCCTACCGCTTCCGATCGCACCTGCGCGCCCCGCGCGACCTCATGCATCTGCGCGATATTCGTCTGTAAATCAATCGGTTTTACCGACATAGGAGGGTTCCTGTACGATTATATTATCGTCTTCTCCTTGCCATGGTCATCTTTCCAATGGCATCGCTGATTTCAGGCTTTTCGTATTCTGACAGCCTTATTTCACCGCCTTCAAGCGAAAACTTTATGTAATTATACGGATCCTTTATGGAAAAACGCTTGTCCTTGATATAGATATCGACGCCCGGAAATATGGTCTGCTCCGCGCACACCTTCCCCTTCTGCTCGAGCATCCCCAGATACGCTTTCAATTCCTCGAGCACGAGATTCAGCTCATTGAGCCGGTTTTCGGTTTTCTGTTTCTGCTGCAGCAGTTTGCCAAGCATCTCCTCTCTCTCTTGCGGCAGGCGGCCTCCGGAATTATTCTTCAACACGGTAAGCGTGGTGACATCCTTCTTAATTTTATCAAACTCTTCGTCTATCTGTTTTTTCGCGGACTCCAGTTCGGTAATCTGCTGCAGCACCTTGGGATTGATGCCAACGCGCACCTCGGTTTTTGTAAATGAATCCGATCCAATAGCTCGGGCGTTGACCTCTTCTCCGGCCCTGATAAGCCCACCCACAATACGCGCACGCCTGCCGTTGCAGAGAATCCGGTTACCCGCATCGATCTTTGAATGAAGAATACCCTCCGAAACCAGCACATCCTTTTCAGCATACACATTCGCCGATTGAATGAAATTCGCGTACACGGAACCGCCGGTTGATTCTATTTTCGCTTCTTCCCTGCCCATTATCCCCTGCCGAACGATAATATCGCCCTCGGCCTCGAGAAACGCCTTCTGAACCGATCCCTTCACTTCGATATTGCCCGCGGCTTTTACGACAAAATTATCCTGCACGCTGCCGCCGACAACGACGGATCCCAGAAAAACGATATTGCCGGTTTCAAATGAAACGTCCCCCTTGACAAAGAAAACGGGCTCGACACTGATCTTCCCACCCTGAAAAACAACCTGACCGTTGATCTCGGCGGACAGCTCGGTTTTATCATCCGAGAGTATTGTGCCTTTCCCGTATTTGAACGGAATGTCCTTTCCCGATCTCGCGGGCAGCACCCTGTTTGTTATCGTCCTTCCGGGAATTCCGTCCTCAGCGGGGACCTTGACGGCAAGCACCTGCCCTACAACGACGTTTTCAAGCAAATCGAGGTTCTTGAAGTCGACTTGCCCCTTTTCATCCTCCGAGAACGATACATCGCTTTTATCTATGCGTACCTTGTAATCAATATATGCGTCCCTGCCGTTATGCGGCGGCTGGCCCTCTGCCGCGAGCAACGGCCGCGAATAATCCATCTGCTCGAGATAATCGCTTATCCGCGCCTGGTTGATTCCGGTAATAACTCCCGAACGCTTCAGCGAATCAAGCACATCGTCGGTTTCCATATGTTTCCCCGCGAACCGGGGCGGGACAAAATGAACAAAGGCTTTCATTTCGTCTTCGGTAATCTCGACGGTCAGCGTACCGTCATATTCCGGGTTGGGAATCCAGTCGCCGATTTTAACCGGTTTTTCCGACGGCTTATCTATTTCTTTTTCGATCTTCTTCACATTGACATTGCTGATTCGAAGCGAGTAGAGCCTGTTGTTGACATCGTTGACATCGGCGGGCCTGCCGCCGCCTGTTGGTTTTGTTATCGTCAGCCAGATGCCCGATTTCGTCACCCTGATCTTCACCTTGCCGTCAGAATACCTGTCGACATTGCGCAGCTCAAGGTCGGTTTGCGATGTCTTTAATATCTTTTTCTCTATTTCATCCAGATCACGGTACGCATCTTCTGTTTTCGAGGGCTTCACAAGCACCCTGTAGGGCTGACGGCCAACACCGAGAAATCCCTGCGTGCCTTTTTCGAGGATGCTGTAGTCAAGCGTCGATATATCGACCTTGAACTCTCGCGCCGCCATCTCAAGCGCCTGCCGCACCGAATCGGCGAAGACTTCGATCTCGTTCCCGGATGCTTCATCCTCATCCGCGAGACTCAGCAGCATGTCTTTTAGCTTGCTCATTCAATTATCCGACGATATTCGATTTAATCCGGCCGAGGCGCCCGCGCAGACGCATAATCGCTTTCGTATGAAGCTGGGAAACCCTGCTCTCGGTGACGTCGAGCACCTCGCCGATTTCCTTCAGCGTGAGATCCTCGTAGTAATATAGTACGATAACCTTCTTTTCCTTGTCGGGAAGCTTTTTTATCGCGTCGATTATATAGTCGCGTATCTCCTCTTTTTCGATCAGCACATCGGGATTCATGTTGTCAGGCGCTTCGAGGGTTTCCAGTATTGACAGTTCGTCGCTGTCATCTCCGAGATACCAGATGTCGTTGAGCGACAGCATAGATGTGCCGCTCAATTTATTCAGCAGGCTTTGGAACTGGTCAGCCGACACCCCCAGCTCCTGTGCTATTTCCTCGTCCTCCACGGTGCGCCCCAGCTTATTCTCCAGGTCGGCAATCACCTGCTCGATCTGTTTCGCCTTCTGCCGTATCGAACGGGGGATCCAGTCAATGGAACGCAGCTCATCGAAGATGGCCCCGCGTATCCGCGTCATGGCGTATGTCTTAAACTTGATTCCCCTGTTCGGATCGAATTTATTTATCGCATCGATAAGGCCGAAAACGCCGTATGACACGAGATCATCAAATTCAATATTTTGCGGCATACCCATGGATATCTTGCCGGCGACATATTTGACGAGCGGTGCGTATTTTATCACGAAATAATCGCGCAGTTCCTGGTCTTTTGATTTAACGAGTTTCTTCCACAGGTCGTCTTCGTTAATGCTGTCAAATTCCTGTATGCTTTTGGCGTTCATAAAAACCTTTCCTGGATTATTTTAGTCCTTGTCCTTGCTCATCATCGTCCGTATCGCTTCGGCCATAATCTTCGGTTCGTATTTTATTTTTTTCTCCTCAAATAGATGTTTGCCTAATTTTGCTCCCGACGGGTCCGCCGAACTGTAGCTCGAAAAGTCGCTCTCCTTGAAAGGAATAAATTCTTCGGGCAATGCGCTCTTCTCCGCCTGTGCGAACTCCGCGTTCGCACCTGTACCAACGCCACTATCGCCGATCGACGGCTTCTCATCGCCCATACCGCCCCCGGTTTCTTCCCAATCCTTCGAAATCGTATTCATTTCCATTTCCCCGGCGGCGTCACCGGCCCCCTGCGAAACCCCGTGGCTGATAAGCTCGTATATCTCGGGAACGAAATTTTTGATGACGATCACCGCGCCGAACCCGACGGCCGCGAAAAACACCGCGAGGCCGACCGATCGGACAAAAGCCTGTCCGAAAGAATTACCCGCCGCAAGCCCCATAAGCAGCGATAGTATCAGCGCTGCAACCGCCAGCACAATCCCCGCCTGATATTCAAAATGTATTTCGCGTATGTTCATGACAATCTATCAATCATCCCGATCGTATGCGTTCAGCTATTGTTAAAGTACCATAGCGGAGCCGCAAATCAAGCTATTTTTACCTATTCAGATTCTTCCTCCTGCGACCTGAAAAGCTGCCTGAAAAACCCCGTGAGGCCAGTTCCCCTTTTCCCATCGATCTCCTTGTTGGCGATTCTGTCGGCTATTATCGACACGCAGATCGACGCCTTCGATTTCGGATAGCTGACAATGAACGGCTTCTGGTTTCTTACGGATTTCGACACATACATGTCCTCGAACACGAAACCGATGTTTTCCACTTTGATGTTCAGAAACTGCCCGGCAATATTGATCACTCGCTGCGCGACCCGCTTGCCCTCCGATACCGTCTGCACCCTGTTCACAATGAGCCGCACCGGTTTATCAGGCGTCTGCGCCGCAATCGATTTAATAATTCCATACGCGTCGGTAATGGCCGTCGGCTCGGGGGTTGTCACTACGACAACCTCGTCGGCCGCCCCGACAAAGCTCATCACATTCTGCGAAATACCCGCGCCCGTATCGATAATCATGTAATCGTCATCATCCAGATCCGAAACCGCCTCGATGAAATCGCCGCGCTGCTTCATGTCAAGGTTCGCCAGCTGGTGGAAGCCGGAGGCGCCCGCAATGATCTTGATTCCCTCGGGAACCTCGATCACGATGTCCTTCAGCTTTCTTTTGCCCTTGATCACGTGATACAGATTGTATTTTGGGATAATACCAAGAATCACGTTGATGTTCGCAAGCCCCAGATCAGCGTCAAGCAGCGTCACCCTGGACCCGTCCCGTGCGAGCGCAATGGCAAGCGATACAGCCAGACTGCTTTTGCCCACGCCGCCTTTTCCGCTTGTGACGGCGATGGTCTTCGTCCTCTTGACCGAGGCAGATTCTACAACCAGACGACGTAAATTGGATGCCTGATCCACGCGTGTCCTCCTTGCTGATTAATTGGCGCTGCCAATGATCATATTCACAAGTTTATCCGGGTCGGCCACGTCGATATCGTTCGGAACTTCCTGCCCGTTTGTAAAATACGATATCGGTTTCTTAAACCTGTCAGCCACGTCAACGACGCTGCCAATACTCGTTGCCTCGTCAACCTTCGTTACAATAACACTGTTAAAATTCACTTTGTCAAATGATTTAAACACGTTGTTGAGGTCGACCTTCCTGGTATTGGCGCTTACGCAGAGTATTTTATTGAAATCGTACTCAATCATATCGGCATAATTCTTGATCTCGGAAATCTTCAACTCGTTTCTGTGGCTTCTTCCCGATGTGTCGACCATGATGATCTCCGCCTTTTCGCCGTCAATCACCTCCTTGAACTCCTTCTGGTCGTTTACCACGTAGATCGGAATTTTCATAATCTCCGCATATTTTTTAAGCTGCTCGGTGGCGGCGATACGGTACGTATCGATCGTGACAAACGCGACGCGGTATCCCTCACGCAGGGCAAAAATCGCCCCGAGCTTGGCCATCGTCGTCGTTTTGCCGACGCCCGTCGGCCCGATGAACATCAGCACCTTCTTTTTTCCGCCCCCGGCAATCGGCCCGCTGGTGACTATTTTACTTTTCAGAAGGTCTTTCAGCGTTTTTTCAATTTTGAATTTATCCCGCAGGTCGTCCCTGCTGACCGAATTTTTCACATCCTCCAGCATCGACGCGCACTCGTCGGGCGAAAACTCGTTGTCCATAAGCATATCAAGGTAAGGCTGCAGCGCTGCATCCTCCTCGGTGGGCTCTTTCGCCTTTCTGCCGCCGTCCCTGCCCTGCGCGTCAAGAAGCCTGTCGAGGCTGCTCTTAAGGTCGTGGAATTCCTTTTCAAGTTTTCGCAGCGAGCTTAATTCCGACCGGCTAAGCTCAACCATGTCATCGCCCTTTTCTTTTTCGGGCGCGGGGGCGGACGCCTGCACCACGGGCTTTTTTATGTCGGGCAAATCGGCGGGCACCAGCGAATCCACGGTTTTGAGTATCCTTTCCACCTCGCCGATACTGCGGTCAATCGACGACGATTGCGCAGCGGGCTTCGCGATATCGTTATCGCCGACTGTGAAATCGATTGTGCTTTTCACGGCGGGCCTGATTTTCGACGCCGTTTTTCGCTCGGGAATCGCGGCGGTAAGTTCAACCAGCTCTTTTGCAAGCAGCCTGGAATTAAACAGGCCCCCCTCCTTCACATATTTATGGCTGATGGGTATGGCGTCGTCTCCGTGTTCCATCTTCAGCTTCATCATCGCTTCGTTGTAATTTTTCGCTTTGATCTTTACGTATCTCATACTGAACGATCTCCTTTTTCAGTTTTGATATCAGGCTGCGGTCGATATGACCGCGGATGAAACCACATTCACCCTGATGTTCGGCACTATTTCGTTATACGACAGCACCACCGGTTCGAGCACCTCCCGCTGCAACAGCGTAAAGACCACGCTGCGAATCTGCGGGGACACAAGGAAGACGGGGCCGTATCCCATTTTTTTCACCTGCGCGTACGAATCGATAAACGATTTGATAATTTTCTCGTGCATATCGGGATCAAGGCCGACAACCAGCCCCTCGATGGGGTCTTCGTGAATGGACGACCTGATGGTGTTTTCAATATCGGGATCGACGGTAATGACCGACAGGGTGTTGTTTTTGTCAACATACTCGCGGCAAATCTGACGCGAGAGCGCCGCGCGCACGTATTCGGTCAAGAGACCGATGTCCTTTATGCGTTCCGAATAGCTCGCGAGCGTTTCCATGATGGTCACCATGTTTCTGATCGACACGCGCTCGCGCAGAAGGTTTTGCAACACCTTCTGTACCTCGCCCAGCGACATCTTCTTTTCGGTGATGAGCTCGTTGACGACCGCCGGGTAGTCGTTCTTGATGTTGTCGATGAGCTGCTGCACTTCCTGGCGTCCCAGTATCTCGTCGGCGTACCGCTTGATTATCTCGGTAAGGTGCGTCGCGATGATCGTTGGGCAATCCACGACAGTATAGCCCCTGCGCTCGGCAAGGTCGCGCTGATCGGGATCAATCCATATCGCCCGCAGCCCGAAGACCGGCTCCACAAACTCGGCGCCCTCGATCTTCTCGGTCACGTCGCCCGAATCCATCGCCATGAGCTTGCCGACCCGCAGCACGCCTCCGCCGACCTCGACACCTTTGATAAGGATTGAATAGGTGCTCGATTCAAGTTCCATGTTGTCGCGTATGCGTATCGGCGGCACAATAAGCCCCATTTCCAGCGCGCTGCGGCGGCGGATGTTGGTAATACGGTCGAGGAGCGTTCCTCCCTGCTCGGGATCGACGAGCGGAATGAGGCTGTACCCGATCTCCACCTCCAGCGGATCAACCTGTATCAGCGACACAACCGATTCGGGCTTGTGCTCCTTGAGCGCGGCGTGTTTTTCTTCAACCTTTGCTTTCTCGAATTCTTCTTCTTTCGCCTGGTTAAGCACATAGCCCAGAGCGCCGAGACCGGCGGCAAGGAGAAGCAGCGAAATCTTGGGAAATCCGGGGATGAGCACGGCAAAGCCCAGCGCACCCGCGGTCATCATCAGCGCACGCGGCTGCTGGCCCAACTGTTTGGCCAGATCGTCCCCGAGGCTTTCGTCGGATACCGCCCGCGTTACGATGATACCGGTCGCGGTCGTAATGAGGAGCGACGGTATCTGCGCCACCAGGCCGTCGCCGATCGACAGCAGGGTATACGTTTTAAGCGCAACTTCGAACGACTCACTGCGCATCACCATACCGATGATGAAGCCGCCGATAATGTTGATGATCGTGATGATGATACCGACCTTGACGTCACCCTGCACAAATTTCGAGGCTCCATCCATCGCCCCGTAAAAATCCGCCTCCTTGCGGATTTCCGCGCGCCTCTTTTTCGCTTCCTCCTCGGTAATAATTCCGTTCGAGAGGTCAGAGTCGATGCTCATCTGCTTTCCGGGCATCGCATCCAACGTAAATCGCGCGGCGACCTCGGCGGTCCGCGTAGCGCCCTTCGTGATAACGATGAACTGCACGGCGGTCAGGATGATGAATATAAGGAAACCGACCACATAATTTCCCCCGACGACAAACTCGCCGAAGGTGCGGATGATCTTGCCGTCGAACGCTGCGCCCTTCAAAAGAATCAGCCTCGTTGACGATACGTTCAGCGCCAGCCGGTATACGGTTGACACGAGCAGCAGCGACGGGAAGACGCTGAAGTCGAACGAGCGCGGCACAAACATGACCACAAGCAGCGTGAGAATCCCTATCATCAAACTGATGGCGAGGAGAAAATCCAACAGAAACGTGGGAATCGGTATGATAAGCATCGTGACAACGGCGATAACGCCGAGCCCCACGAGAATATCGGTCTTCTGCATCCATGCAAGGTTGTCGGTGAGGAACGAAGTCCTTTCAGTATCCGCCATTTACAGCAACCCCTCGATAGTGTTTCATATCGCCGCCCGCCTGAACTGTTTCTTCTTGTAGAGCTCGGCGTACACCAGCGATACCGCGTAAAACAGGTCTTCCGGTATTATGTCGCCAACTTCGAGCCGTTTGTACATTTCCTGCGCAAGTGGGCGATTCTCGATTATCGGCACATCGTTTTCCCTCGCGATCTGCCGTATGCGCAGTGCAAGACTGTCAACGCCCTTCGCCATTACGGTCGGCGCGGCCATTGTGTTGTTATCGTAGCGCAGCGCCACGGCGAAATGCGTCGGGTTGGTCACCACAACATCCGCCTTGGGCACCTCGCGGATCATATTTTTCATTACGATGTCGCGCTGCATTTCCCTGAGCCTGGCCCGGATGTACGGATCCCCCACGGTTTCTTTTAACTCCTCTTTAACTTCCTGCTTTGTCATTTTGAGAGATTCGATGAACTCGCGTTTCTGAAAAAAATAGTCGGGGATTGCGAGCGCAAGCATGATGGCCGCCGACCATAAAATTATTTTCAGAGCGATTATCAATACGGTCTTCAGCGCAAGCGCAACCGAAATATCCGGCGTTTTAAGAATTTCATCATAATTATTGCTGATGACTAAATACGCGACAAATCCGATGACCCCGACCTTAAACACCGATTTAAAGAGGTTCATCGCCACCTGGCGCGAAAAGAATATTTTGCGCATCACCGTGGCGGGATCGAAGCGTAGCTTCGAAAGGTCGAAACGAAGCGGATGCGCAGACATCTGAAATCCAACCTGCACCAGGTCGCCGAGAAACGCTGCGACAAACACCACCGCGAATATCGGCATGAGTATCTTCGCCGATTCGATCGATACGCGGTACAGCTCGACAAGTACGCTGTGCTCCGTAAGCGTGAAATGTGAAAATGACGTCATATAATAGCGGGTCATCGACGCGATAGAGTTGTAAATCCACGAACCAAACACGAAGATGGCGAGAAAGCCGAATATGACGACAACACTTTGCGGCAGCTCCTGCGTCTTCGCAACCTGGCCCTTCTCCCGCGCATCACGAAGCTTCTTCTCGGTAGGCTCTTCCGTGCGACCCTCGTCCTCGGCGGCAAAGAGCTGCAGATCGAACCTGAACCCGGGAATTGCCGAATCGAAGCCGCAGGAAGCGGCTACGGGCAACAGTGTTATTTCCAGTTCTTTCAGCATTCCCTCGATATCACCTTCATCACCTTCAAACCTTCCAGGACTGTCACGAAACATTATTCCACTTCTTCGACAGTCCCAGGCTGCTTTACAGAAGTATCGGTACGGCATATATGTTCAAAATGCGGATAAAAAATCCGCGCGCGTTATCTCACCTGCAAGTCACTGGCCACACATACGGAGATGGCGCGCCGTTATGTCGGCCAGTACGCCAGCACCTTGTAAAGAAACTTGAACGATCTATCCAGCGACACAAACATGATCCTCACGATAAGCGGGGTAATCACCAGCATCACCCCAAAGGCCACCATTATCTTCACCGGGAATCCAAGCATCATAATGTTCATCTGCGGCGCCGCCTTGGAGAGTACTCCCATAGATATCGACACAAGGAATATTGTCGCTACGATCGGCAGCGCTATCTTCAACGCCACTATAAACATCCCGCTGAAGGTGTACGTCATGAATTTCAAAAGGCCGCCTATGACGCCCTGTTTGAGCGACAGAAGCGGCACAAGCTCATACGAGCGGTAAACCGCCTTTATCAAAAAATGGTGTCCCCCGATGACGAGAAACACCAGGAGGCCGATCAGATTTTTCAACTGTCCCACCAGCGGAATGGAAATCTGCGCCAGCGGATCGATTACTTCATTGATGCCGAAACCGATCTGCACCGAAAAAAACTCGCCTGAAAGCTGAAATCCCGCGACAATCACGGATATGAGAAACCCGATGTACAGACCGATTGTCACCTCGCGCAGCACAAAGAGCGCGTATTCCCCCATGCTTCCGGTGATTCCATACCCGTTGTGCGCAACAATTGGAAAAATCACCAGCGAGATAAGAAACGAAAGAATCGCCTTTATTCTAAACGGAATCACCCCACTGGCATAAAATGGGGCGATCACCATCATGGAGCTCATCCTCATCATGACGAGAAGGAACACCTGGAAATGATATACAAAATATTGCATCTATGCTTAACCAGCCCCCAGTTTACCGATCATCATAAATACGCCCTTCGTATAATTAACCAGCGTATGCAATATCCACGAGGCGAAGATGATGAAGGTCACGAATATCGCGATAATTTTCGGCACAAATGTCAGCGTCTGCTCCTGTATGGATGTCGTCGTCTGAAATATCGAAATAATAAGCCCCACCAGCATCCCTATGAGAAGCAGGGGCGCGGAAACCACCATGACAACCATGAGCGCCTCACGCAGCAGTTTGATCACTTCGACATCCGTCACGTCATTTCCCCGTATGCGTAAAATTTTCAGCCATTACCCAAACGACTTCACCAGCTCGTAGACGAGCAGGTTCCACCCATCGACAAGGATAAACAGCACAAGTTTGAACGGCAGCGATATCATTACCGGCGGCAGCATTATCATACCCATCGCCATGAGGGCGCTCGCCACGATCATATCGATCACGATGAAGGGAATAAACAGGTACACGCCTATTTCGAACGCACGTTTGAGCTCGCTGATCATGAACGCGGGTATAAGGCAATAGCTCGGGACGTGCTTTTCGCTTTTCGGCTTTTCAAGTTTCGCGAGTTCTATGAACAGGGCTATGTCTTTTTTGCGGGTCTGCTTGAACATAAATTTCCGCATCGGCTCCATGCCGCGTTCGTAAAACTGCGTATTGTTTATTTTCCCTTTAAGATACGGCTGCAGCGCCGTATCGTTCACCTCGTTGAACGTCGGCGCCATGATGAAAATCGTTAAAAAAATGGAAAGTCCCACAATGACCTGGTTCGGAGGCATCTGCTGCAGGGAAAGGGCGCGCTTAACAAAATCGAGCACGATAACGACACGCGTGAACGACGTCATCATGAGCGCGATCGACGGCGCGAGAGTCAGCACCGTCAGCAAAAACAGCACCTGCAGACTGAGCGCCACGTCTTTCGGAGACGTCGCCTCACGTACGTCAAAGGTTATTTTGGGGATGGGCATGCGAACGCCGCCTTCCTGCGCGAAGAGCGCGCACACGGGAAGGAGCACAAAGAGCCCCGCAAGTACGCATATCAGCACCTTATTTTTCATCGTCCAACCCATTCATTCGCTTCAGCCTTTCACGCTGCATGGCAAGGTATTCAAGCCTGTCAATATCCGCCTCCGCCGGCGATCCGGTATAAAAATGCCGCCCCGTAGGCGCGCCATCCTTCCTTCTCAGGCTCAGCAGCCTGCCTATCTGCCTCGTAAGAAATTCCTGAAATCCGCCCGGCTGCATCGGTGTAGACCGCGGACCTGAAAGCCGTATACGGTCGATTTCGTCTTTGTCCTTTATTTCCGTAATCAGGTTGATTGCATGTTCCGTAACGCCAAGCACCAGCACCCTTCCTGCAAGGTCGATTATCTGAAGAAAACGGTTCTGCCCGAGAGGCACAAGCGAGAGCACCTGCACGGCGTTGCCGGAACCGGGCGCCATGCCCGTTTTACGCGACACAAACCTGAAAAAATAATAGAATCCGCCGACAAGGATGCCCAGCACAAGCAGCGTTTTGAAAATCACCCAGGCGTACGACTCCTCTTCGATGGAGGGTTTCTCATAACTGTAAAAATCATTTTCCTTCGGGGCGTTTTTTGCGTCATCCTTCGACGGCGCCGCGTCCTTCTGTGCGGCTTCAACGGGGACGGTTCCCCCATCGACAGCTTCCGCGCCCACCTCGGAAACGCCTTTTTTTATGGGCACCGTCTCCCCCGCGACAGCGGCCTTTTTATGGCTTCTGGCCTCCGCGGTCGACGACATGGGACATAATACTACAACGGCGAAAAAAATAATAACGCCGAAAAATGCCGCGTAACGATGCATGCTATGTGTACCGGAATGACTCATCTCTCCACCGCTGTGTTATGTCTCTTAATACCACCGCGAAAAGGGCTGTCGCTTTGAACAGCCCTTCCGCTTCATTTGCTACTGTATCTTGTTCAGGCGCTCCGCCGGACTTACAATGTCGGTAACACGAACGCCGAAATTTTCATCTATAACGACGACCTCACCCTTGGCAATCAGCTTTCCGTTTACAAGGAGATCCACAGGTTCACCTGCCAGCTTGTCAAGCTCGATGATCGATCCCTCGCCAAGTCCCAGGATGTCCTTTACGAGCTGCCGTGTGCGGCCCAGCTCGACCGTCAGCGTCATCGGCACATCGAGCAGCAGCGAGATATTGCCGCTTACGCCCGCGGGCATGCCCTCGCCAAGCGGCGGAAATTTCACCGGGCTAATGCCCACCTGCGGGGCCTGCTGGTACGCCACTGCCTGCTGCTGCGACTGATACTGCTGTTGAAGCCCCATGCCCGATTCCATCCCCGGGCCTGACATCCGGGCGATATCCATCGACATTGGCGCTTCCATAATATGGTAAAACTTGGAATTTACCATACCTTCAATATTGATATTGTAGGTAATCTTTACAAGATCACCGCCCGGAGGCAGTTTAAGATCATTCGAGCTGTTTACAGTCGACAGAAGCGGCGGCGTCGTATTGATGGGCCTTCCCAGCTTTTCGGTGAGGTGCGTCGCGGTTGACGACAGCATTTGCGAGACAAACTCCTGAATTGTGCTCTGATGCGCCTCGGTAAGCTCGGCCGGAGGCGTACCATTTTCATCGCCCATCATTAGTGACGATATGATTCCAGCGTCATTAATGTTGAAGAGAATCAGGTTCTTGCCGTTAAGCCCCCCTGAATACCCCATCGACACCTGGATATACTGGCGGCCGAAATCGGCGCGCACCGCATCGTTCGACTTGACCTCAACGAGGGCGTTGGTAATCTTTACGTTTTTTCCGAGATAGGCCGTCAGCGACGGCGCGGCAACCGCCATTGCCTTATTGAGAACGTCGGCCAGCAAATCCCGCTCTACGGGAGACAGCACGCCGGCTGCCGGAACTTCCATCGCCGCGGTGCCCGGCGACGAGAGCATATCATCGGCGCCCTGCAACAGGGCATCTATTTCGTCTTGTGACAGTGAGCCATCACCCATAGCATCCTCCCCCACGAGAAAGCGGCGTCATTCGTTTCTTCGCCACGCTGAATCGAGATGTCACGTGCGGTATCCGCCGCACCATCCCACAATTAAGATATTCACAAATACGGCCGAAATCAATTGACTACGAAATCCTTGAAATACACATCTTTAACCTTGCCCGCAATAAGAATAACATTGACATGCGCCTTGATCTCCTCGGAGAGATTCAATACATCCTCAACCTTGCTGAGGTCCTGATACGACTTGCCGCGCAATACAATGTTGATAATATGCTGAATCTGCACAGCACGCTGCACAAGCTCGGCGTTCATTTCCGGATTATTATCATAGCCGAGCGACACGGTGATGCGCGCCATGTGCGGCTCGACATCATTTGTCGTTATGGAAAACGTCGGCAGGTCGAAATGCGACAGGGGCGGTGGCGGTGGAGCGACCACGATATCCTGCTCCTTCGCGTACTTCTTCTCCTGCACATACTTGCTTACCAGATACGAAATCCCCACCATGAGAAAAATAATCAGTATTGCACCCACGACATAGAGCAGTATCTTTACAATTCTGGAAATATCGGTTTTCGGCCCTGCTTCTTCGAGCCGCCCCCCGCCTTCCTCCTCCTCTATTTCATCGACATTGACCCTTTCTTCATCACCCATGTCTGTTCCCTGACTCAGTATTTTACGATATTGATCCACCCGATATCGGCGCACTATATGTGTATCGCACGACCGCCCGACACGGCATTCAAGGGAATTAATTTACGCAATTTGTTGACACATTATCGTATTAATTTAAAAATGTCAATTAATTTATAATTATGTCGCTAACGCTTCCCTCAAATTCACTTTTCTCCGCCGCGTCTACCGCCATTCCTCATCCGGCAGCGGCCTGCTGATTTCCCTCGATTTGCTTTCCTCGAGCCACCTCTCGCGTAGAATAACGATTTCCACGCGCCGATTATATGCCCGCCCCTCCGGCGTGTTGTTATCATCGATCGGACGGTACTGGCCGAACGCCACCGATGACAGCTGTTTCGGATTGACGCTCTCTTCCTCGATAAAATAGCGCAGGATGTTTATGCTCCTGGCCGACGAAAGCTCCCAGTTCGACTCGTACCCCTCGCGCACGCCTGCCGGCGGAATCCTTCTCGAGTCCGTATGACCTTCAATGCGCACGAAATTCGACAGCGGTTTTATAATGTCCGATACCCTTTTCAGCACCGGTTTCACTTCCTCCTTCAGGCTCGCGCTTCCCGTTTCAAAGTACGCATCGCCCGAAAGCGTTATGATCAGGCCGCGCTCATCCTCGCTTACACGCACCTTCTTTGACTGAATCTCCGGCTTGAACGCCTCGACCGCCCTTTTCATGGATCGAGCGAGCGCACGCCCGCGTTCGCTCGACGGCAGCGCCATGATATTGTGGCCAAGCTCCATAAGGCGCCCCTTCGACATCGATGAACCTCCCTCGAATATGCCGAGCGACCCCCGGAACGAGGTAATCATCATCTGGAACTGCTCCTGAGAGACTGTCGTAACATCCCCCATCAGGACGATAAAGAAACACATAAGCAGGTTGTTCAGGTCGCCCATCGAAACCATCCATGGCGGCGATCCCTTCTGTTCGTGTTTCTTCCGTTTAGGCGCCATTACTCGCCAACCTCCTGCGAAATGGCCTCGCGCTCGGCCGGCGGCAGGAACGAAACAAGCTTGTCCTTGACAATACGAGGATTATCGCCCGACTGTATTGAGAGCACGCCTTCTATCATGATTGACTTCAACAGCACCTCTTCGTTTGTACGCATATCAAGCTTTGTCGCCATCGGTGTAAAAACGAGATAACACATTACAGCTCCGTAAAACGTCGTAATAAGGGCGACAGCAAGGTACGGGCCGACGGTCGATTTGTCCTCAAGGTTAACGAGCATCAGAACAAGGCCCATAAGAGTACCGATCATACCAAAGGCCGGGGCCAGGGTTGCCCAGTCGTCGAACATTCGCTTGTTGTTGTCGTGCCGCGTCATCATGTTGTCAAGCTCTGTCTCCATGATGCGCCGCACAAGCTCGGGATCGGTGCCGTCGACGACAAGCTGAATGCCTTTGCGTAAAAAATCGTCCTCGAGCTCGTCGAGGTCGTCCTCAAGCGCCAGCAGGCCCTCGCGGCGCGCCTTTTCTGAAAACGAAACAAGCGTGATGATCAGTTCCCCCGGATTGTATTTAGGGATTGTAAGGGTGATTTTTATATAATCCCATATCTTCAACATCTTTGTAAGGGGATACGCAACAAGCATGGCGGCAAGCGAACCGCCGACAGTAATCATGACTGACGGCGGGTCCCAGAACATAAGCAGGCTTCCCTTCGCAAGCCATATCCCGAAAATGAGAAACATTACACCGCTTATCATGCCTATAATTGTTGCTATATCCATATATGAACTCCACAGCGTAGAATAGTTTACATATCAAAATACCTGATACTATTAGGGTATATCGGTAAAATCCACGAATAATTCAAGTTTTGACACAATAAAATTGCCCGCCTCAGGCAATTTAACGCATCCCCATCTCATTGAGGCCGGGAAAATAACATTTTGATCTTACTCGGATTTTCGCAACAGCGAGTACTGATAGTCGTGAATCATTTTCAGCACCTCTTCCATCGGTTCAGCCACAATATAAATTTTATCGTTCGTCAGCGTTATCGTCGTATCGGGCTTCTTTTCTATCTTCTCGATATGATGCGAATTCAACACAAATTCGTCGCCGTTCATCTTGTGCAATACTATCACGCGCTCACCTCCTTGCTCTCCCGTCGATCATCTCAAAGTACTTTCTCAGTTCGATCCTCCGCACATGGCCGCCGGAACATCCCGGCACGCTACTATCAAATATCGGCGTTTGCTGCGTCTGAAACAAATCCTCAAGCCATAATTTCGCCGTAAGAAACTGGTTGCTCGTGAAATATTCGGCGCCGTCACGCACAATAGTAAAATCACTGTTTCTTCGGACCGCCGCGTAATCCAGGCTTTCAAACGGCAAAAACCGCGACAGCCGGCGGCCGTACAGGCCATGTACAGCGGTGTTTTTCGCATAATATCCCCGGGAAAAACCCATATCGTTGCCCGCAAGCGCAAGTGACGCAATGCCGCACCCCAGCGCCAGCGAAACCGCCTGTGTGGTGACGATGCTGCCGGTCGCGACAAATCCGAGGTGCGTACCCGCCGTCTCCCAGAGGGGATCGTATGCGTCATTGTGCAGCATCCAATTATAGAATGAAATATCGCCGCGCCATCT
>DHPI01000086.1:9821-11181 GCA_002407865.1 Spirochaetia bacterium UBA5368 | reverse complement strand
TGATATTCGACGCACACGAAAACGCGAAAAGGTGCATTTTCTCCGTCGGCAACGATCCGAAATAATCAACCGGCATGGTTTCGCATGTTATCACATACCGTGGCGTTATTCCCGCCGCACGCAGGGGACGAAGGGCCATGTCGGCGGCGATTATCGCGATATTCCCGCGGTGCTGATAACGCTTTAAAAACGGCATCTGCCGCTCAAGCGACGCGCCCGCACCGACAACGACCACGTGTTTTCCCGCCAGAAGCGGCACCACGCGCTGCAATCCCCCGAACCGCGCGATCAGCCCCGCGTTTTTGCGCAGGTTTCGCTGAAAGGCATGCAAACGCTCGTGGAGTATCCCCTCGTTCAATTGCCGGTACAGCGCATTTCTGTCAATACCCTCGTTCATTCCCCGTGCCAGACCGCAGGTGTGTTATTTCACTGAAAACAGCCATTAAAACTATATAAATTTTTTTTCACAAATATTAATAAAATCTTTGAAAAAATTTGTATACTATGCTTAGTTTGACACAAGGACAAGGTTAATATACTAATCCATAGACCACTTTCTCTTTATTACAAGGGCTTCCCCGCATAGAGGCAGCCCTTAATTTTTTTCTCAGACGTATAATTAAAACCTCTCCCCTGCTTCACTCACCCGAAACGACCGCGAGCAAAGAATCGTTGAAACCGTCACAAATCGGAAGCCTTTTTTTTTCAATTGCGCCACAATATCCGGCATAACTTCGCCGGTGGCCTTCGATTCGCCATTCATATGCAGCAGCACAATCGAACCGCTGCGCACGCCCGTCAACACCATTCGCTTTATATCTTCGCCGCGAATCCCGGGAACGTAATCGTCTGTGGCGACATCCCATAAAACCGTGCGCAATCCAGCATCCGCCGCAATCTGCGCCACACGGTCATCCGTCTTTCCAAACGGCGGCCTGAAGAGGACGCCGCTGCGGCCGGTAATCTTCTCCATTATAATCTGGGTACGCGTGATTTCTTCACATATCGCCGCATTGGACATGCCGGTCAGATCCGGATGATGCCGCGTATGGTTGCCCATCTCGAAAAATGACGTTCGCGCAATCGTCCGCGCGATATCGGGATACGTCTCCATAAAATCGCCGGTCAGGAAAAATGTGGCCGGAATACGCCGGTGAATCAGATGATCGAGGATTGCATGAAATGCCGCGCGGCTGCCGCCTACCTGCCCCGAATCGAACGTGAGCGCAATCATATTTCCCGACCGGGAGCCGTGCGATACCGGATTGCGGTCGATCTTGCCAATGCGCCGCGCTTTCATGGATTGCCTCACCGGCAAAGCGCGCAACGGCGCATCGGCGGCCGGAACGGCCGTTTTGTT
>DHPI01000086.1:1172-9650 GCA_002407865.1 Spirochaetia bacterium UBA5368 | reverse complement strand
TCAGGACAATAGAGCATATCCGGCGTGATGACCTCATATGCCGCCGGGCGGTTTTGTTCCGAAACCTGACGCTCCGGCTGGTACGATTTGCCGCGCGGCTGCTTCCCCGCGCGCCTGCCGTGCCTCAGCCTGTCGGCAATACTGTCACTGAAGCGGCGCGCCGACGATCCGTACGCATCCATCAGCAAAGACTGTACCCTCACGCATTTCGTATGGAACGCACGAACGTACTTCGGCGATACGAATCCCCTTTCGTATGCAACGGCGCACAGGGCTATCGCCGCCAGCAACATAACGAGCCTGATGTTTTTCTTCAGCAGATTCAGCCGCATCATACCCTTTTTCACAATTCGGCATACCGCCGCCAGTTCGAAACAGCATGGCAGCCTTTATTTACCTAATCGGTATATCTCACACTGTACAGCAGTTTTTACAGGTGCTATTATTCGACGCAGCCGCGAAAAATGATTGCACGGTGGTATCGATAAAACGATTATACATGGTATTTGGAAGTGTTCCTGAATTTTTTGCACACATGTGATGCACACATCCCGCATCCCCGGATAGCCGCTGCCAAGTTTATTCAATAGAGTGCGCGGAATAGAAGACATTACATCAAACGGAGGATATAGCATGGAAGCTATGAACGCAATTCTTTCGAGAAGAAGCATACGTAAATACACCGCCGAGCCGGTACCCGACAGCGTGATAGAAGAAATTCTACGGGCGGCAATGAGCGCGCCTTCGGCGGGCAACCAGCAGCCCTGGCATTTTATCGTTATACGGGAACGCTCTCTGCTCGATCAGATACCGACATATCACCCGCACTCATCCATGGTGCGCGAAGCGCCCGTCGCCATACTGATATGCGCCGACACGGCCCTTGAATCGCATAAAGGATACTGGGTGCAGGATTGCGCCGCCGCGACGGAAAATCTGCTCATTGCGGTCCAGGCGCTCGGGCTGGGAGCCGTATGGCTCGGCGTATATCCCCGGGAAGACCGCGTACAGGGGCTAAAAAAGCTCTTCAATCTACCAGAAAGCGTAATACCCCTTTCACTTGTGCCGGTCGGCCATCCGGCCGAGCAAAAACCCCCGGCGGACCGGTTCAACAGGGAGCGTCTGCATTACAACGGCTGGTAGAACTTTTCCCTGGCAAGCCTGTCCGTTGCGATTAAACGTATTCCCTTGTCAGCTCCTGCGGCTTACTGCCGCTCACAGGCGCCGGCATCTTCCCCTATTCGATGGAGCTCGGCAGCGAAACGCATTTCCTTTTCCTGCATCCGTTTCTTGAGCAACATGACGATAACCACAATGAGAGCCGCAAGCGCCACCACTACCCAGATGCCGTATTGAGAGCGGGAAATCCATCGCATCAGCCATTCGCGATTGTTCGCGCCGTAAAAACCCATGTAAACCCACAGCGGCACGCTTATCATAGCCGCGATCCCATCGATCAGGATGAACCACGGATAGGACACAAAACGCGTGATTCCGGTAGTGACGAATATCGGAGCGCGCAGGCCCGGCATAAACCGCGCTGCAAAGAGCACCCATTTGCCGTGATTTTCCAATCTTCGCATTACATACTCATACCGATCGGGCGTGAGAAATCGTATGATCAGGCGATGGTTAAGCACCCTTTCGCCGAACAGGCGGCCAAGATTGTACATAACGGAATCGCCGATAAGAACGCCGGCGAGCGACACGGCCACCATGACGTGAACGTTTGCATAGCCAAGCCCCGATATAATGCCGCCCGAAACCAGGGAGATATCCTCGGGCACGGGCAGACCGAAACCGCACAGAAGCAGCATCCCGAAAACGGCCGCGTAGCCGTAATACTGGAAAAAATCGACAAGCGCCTGAAGCTCTATCACAATAACCCCGAATCACACGATGATGAGCCACGCTACGGGAGGGCATAATTGCTGGCAAACATTTTTCGCATGGGTGCAATAAATTAGAAGCACACAACCCCGACCGCTGGAATTGTGCCGGCTCGTCGCCGGCGCCATACCGCAGTGCGGTTCTCAGAAGAATACATTGTGAAGTATATACGCGAACGTAATCCCCAGGTACGTTCCTTCAACCCATCCGATGATGCCGGTAATAACGCCGGAAATCACAATCTCCTTGTTTTTTAACGCGGAGGCGACCATTGGCACAAGGGGCGGCGAACAGATTCCCGCGACAGATGTAATGATCACCGTATCCGTATCAATCTTGAAAATTGATGACAATGACACGTGCAGCAGCAGACACACGAAGATAGTGAATGTCACGTACAGCAGCATTACCGGCGCAGTCGAGAGAAGCCTTCCAAGGTTCGCCATCGAGCCGACGACAAGACAGAAAATAAGGATAAAATAATTGCCTGCCTGATACGTCATTTTTATGTTCCGCACCTTTGGAATGAACGAACACAGTATGCCAAGCGTCGTTATCGTCAGAATGGCCGCCACCATGCCGTACGATTTTGGCACTATCATGCTAAGCCCGCCCCCTATCGCAAAGATAAGGATCGAGAGAGCCAATGCCCCGAAAATCGGCACTATCGTATCCCGTTTAAAAATTCCCGCATACGATTCAAAATCGGCAAATGATTCGCCTGCCGCATTTCCCCCCGCCGGCTTGAACGGCGGCAGTACTTTGAGAAACAGCTTCCGCCCGGCAGTCATTAAAAATAACAAATAAATTGATGATACAACAACATCGGATGCGTGCGCCGCGATGTACAGGGTTGGGGTTGTGTGCAGCGCAGTGCCAATCGCCGCGAGGTTTACCGTGCCACCGGTGTAGACGCCGATAAACATGCCCGCAATCTTCCAGGTTTCGTCGCCGACGGCGTCCCTGAATATAAAAAAACCGATAGCCGCGATTATGATTATCGCCAGCGTTTGCAGGGCGAACGAGAGGATGGATTTCCCCGCAAGGCGCGACCATTTCTTTACATCAAGCGAAAAGAAAAGCAGCGGCAGGGCGATAGGAACGGTCATCGTCATCATGGCGTCCTGTACCTTGAAAAAATCGGCCGGGAGCATACCAATGTTTCCCGAGAGAATACCAAAAATATAGCAGATAACAACCGCGCCAAGCCTGTTAAACAGGGAATATTTGCCGCAAAGATAAATCGCAAGCGCCGGGAAGAACAGATAAAACGCGAGCATACCACCAGTTATCATAATCGCACCCCGGAATATATGGGAATATATATGTAAAACATCATTCAACAAATGAATGATGTTCATACAGGAATCTGAAAATGTCAATTATTTTTCATGGGGGAGCCAATCGGCGAAGGCGACAAAACACCTTCGCCGGGCGTGTATTATTCTTTCATTTCGGGCATGGCCGGCGGGATTGCCGCACGAGCAACCGCGCCGCCGTTGATCGGCGTATTATGCACAAAATAGCGGTACCATTTCACCAGCGAATCGACGAGAATGACTATCGCCATCAGCAGCATAATACCCATAAGCACCACATTGATCTGGAACTTATAGGCGTCGGGGGCCGATGACATGGCTTTCTCCGAGTATTCGCTGATCAGCGTTATCGACGCGGTGAATGTCGTCACCGCCATGAATATCATGGGCAGAACCGTTACCCACAGGTATTTCGGTTTCCCTATCTTTATTATAACTGTCGTGCCAATGCACAGCGCAAGCATGCCGAGCAATTGATTTGCCGTGCCGAACATGCGCCAGATAGTATCGATAGAGCCTGTGTAGATGAAATATCCCCACGCCAGAACGACAAGCAGGCTCGCGATAATATTCGCGGAAAGGGAATGGAGCTCGCCGAACGGCTTGTAGATATAGCCGCCAAGTTCCTGCACCACGTAGCGCGCGACCCGTGTGCCGGCGTCGATGGTCGTGAGGATAAACAGCGCCTCGAACATGATGGCAAACTGGTACAGATACGCCATGAGGTGCTGGAGAAACGGTATTGACGAGAATATGTACGCCATGCCCACCGCGAGCGACACCGCGCCGCCGGGCCTTCCGGCGAGATCAAGCCCAATCATTGAAGAAAGCTCGTTCAGCTTACTCACGGGAAATCCCATCGCTTCGAGCTCTGCAAACGACAGATGCGTATTGATCGCAAGATAATCGCCGGGAATCAAAACCGTCGCGGCGATAAGCGCCATGAGAGAAACAAATCCTTCCGCGAGCATCGCGCCATACCCGATCGGCAGCGCGAGACTTTCTTTTTCTATCATCTTCGGCGTCGTGCCCGACGATATAAGCGAATGGAATCCCGACAGGGCGCCGCAGGCGATTGTGATAAACACGAACGGGAAAACCTTGCCCGGAATAATAGGGCCGCCGCCTTTGACAAAATTTGTAATCGCCGGCATGTGCAGGTACGGATGCACAATGACCACGCCGATGGCAAGCATTACAATTACGCCTATTTTCATAAATGACGACAGATAATCACGCGGCGCAAGCAGCAGCCACACCGGCAGAACCGACGCGATAAAACCGTACACGGCAAGCGCGATTGAAATGGAGCCCCTGTCGAGGTCAAGCGCGGAACCAATCCATGTGCCGATAATTCCGCGCCCGTAGATGACGGTAACAACAAGGAGAACAACGCCTATTATGGATACCTCGAGCACCTTTTCGGGCCGTATGGATTTCATGTAAACGCCCATTAACAGGGCGATGGGGATTGTCATCGTGATAATAAAGGTGCCCCACGAATTATTAAACAGCGAGTTGACGACAACGAGGCCGAGGCCCGCGATCGCGACAATGAGAATGAAAAGCACGGCAATAAGCGCCGTAAATCCCGTAACCGGCCCCACCTCTTCCCTGCCGATCTCAGCAAGCGATTTCCCGTCGCGGCGCATTGAAGCCACGAGAATGATAAAATCGTGGACGCCGCCGGCCATTACCGAACCGATGAGTATCCAGAGAAATCCGGGCAGGTAGCCGAACTGCGCGGCGAGCACCGGTCCGATAAGCGGCCCCGCCCCCGCAATCGCCGCGAAATGATGCCCGAAGAGCACCCATTTGTTTGTGGGATAATAGTTTGTCCCATCGTTCAGGCGGTATGCAGGCGTAATTCTACTATCGTCGAGCGCCGCCACCTTCGCGGCCAGAAATGCCCCGTAAAATCTGTATGCGAGAATATAAAACGACGCCGCTGCGGTGATAAGCCACAGGGCGTTAATTTTTTCACCGGGATTGAAAATGCCGGTCACGATGGCAAAGGACACCGCGAACAACAGCGCGAGCGTCACCCAGACGCCAGCCTTAAACTTTCTCATAGTATATCTCCTGTACCCCTCGCACCATTAACATGTAAAACAGTGATGAATTTTTCAATCCTGTCAAGAAAAATGACAGCTTCTGCAACGAGTGTACCACATTTTCGCAGGCATACTAAAAAGCGTAATTTCTCCAACAGCGCCGAACTCACGCGTTATGCGCTATTCTTATTATTGGAATATTGATAAATAATATTTTAATGATCTCTTTCTGAACATTTTGCCGCACGCACTTTCTGTATAATATTTGCATGATGGATAAAAAAAACTTGCAAAAAAACTGACTCAAATTAAAACGTCAGTATTTAAAAGAACTGTACAATTTATTCTCAACAAAAACAGCATTATTTGCATATGAGTTTATTAAATATTTCATATTTTTTAAATAAGTTAATGAAGCATTTAATTTGTATATTAAATACTCGCCGCACGTTTCTTTTGCATCCATCACCCGCTCGCAGCATGAATCAGCCGGAAACCGCATACGACAGTATCAAATGGCGCATTCCGGCAGGTTGCATGGAACGGGGTGTTAAATAAGCGTAACGAATCAGGTTCACAAAAGAGCGGCACAGTGCAGGCCGCATAGCTATTGGAAGTCTGGAACGCCGTATGTTCCTCATTATTAAACTAAAAAATTTAAAGGTTAGAGGTTACTATGAAGATTGTTAAGCGAATGTTGTTGCTGCTGGGAGCATTCCTACTTACCACTCTGCAAGTATTCGCCAGTGAAGCAGATCTCGCGATTCCCGATTTACACGCGGGACGATTCAGCGCGTTCGGCGGCATCAGCGCGTGGGACCTGCTTTTCTACGGCGCATGCGTCATTGCGGGCACACTGGGATTCAGCTTGTATTTACGGTATCAAATAAAGAAGCTTCGTGCCCACGAATCGATGCTTAAAATTGCTGATATTATTTTTCAGACATGCCGCACCTACCTGATTCAGCAGGGCAAGTTCCTCCTGATGCTGTTTGTATTTATCGCGGCCGCGATGTCCTATTATTTTATGGGACTGAAGCATGACACGCTGACAACGCTTATGCTTGTACTGCTTTTCTCGATTGTCGGCATGGGCGGTTCGTATCTGGTTGCATGGTATGGCATCCGTGTAAATACCTATGCAAACGCCCGTACATCATTTGTGGCGCTGAAAGGCAATCCCTGGGACGTTGTTAACATCCCGCTTCGCGCCGGCATGAGCGTCGGTCTTTTCCTGATCTCGCTCGAGCTCATCATGATGGTTGTCATCCTTCTTTTCGTTCCCCGCGACATAGTCGGCTTCTGTTTCCTCGGGTTCGCCATTGGTGAATCTCTGGGCGCGTCCGCACTGCGTATCGCAGGGGGTATCTTTACAAAAATCGCCGACATCGGCTCCGACCTTATGAAGATTGTCTTCAAGGTTAAGGAAGACGACCCCCGCAACCCCGGTGTTATCGCCGACTGTACTGGCGACAACGCAGGCGACAGCGTAGGACCTACGGCTGACGGTTTCGAAACATACGGTGTTACCGGTGTTGCTCTGATCTCTTTCATCACGCTTGCGGTGAAAGACGTCAACCTTCAGGCAATGCTGATCGTGTGGATCTTCGCGATGCGCTTCCTTATGGACTTCTTCTCCGGCGTATCGTACTTCGTTAACCAGTGGATTTCCTCCGTCAAATACAAGGGCAAAAAAGAATTCGATTTCGAAGAGCCTCTTATGCGCCTCATCTGGATCGCGGCAGTGCTTTGCATCAGCACATCGTTCTTTATGAGCCATCTGCTGCTTGCCGACCTCGTTGTTGACGGCGTCGCGTATCCGACACTCTGGTGGAAACTTTCGCTGATCATCAGCTGCGGCACGCTCGCTGCTGTTCTTATCCCAGAGTTTACCAAGGTATTTACCAGCTCGAAGTCGAAACACGTTAATGAAATCGTTACCGCAACACGTGAAGGCGGGCCGTCCCTTACCATCCTTTCGGGTATCGTTGCCGGTAACTTCAGCGCCACCTACATGGGCCTTCTGATTGTCGGCCTCATGACAGGCGCCTATTTCACCAGCCTCCAGGGCCTCGAAGCCGTTATCGGACCCCATGCTTCTATATTCGCATTCGGCCTTGTCGCGTTCGGTTTCCTCTGCATGGGCCCTGTTACAATCGCTGTCGACAGCTACGGCCCTGTTACCGATAACGCACAGTCGGTTTTCGAGCTTTCTCAGATAGAAAACATCAAGGGCATCAAAGAAGAAATCAAAAGGGACTTCGGATTCGAGCCCGATTTCGAAGTCGGCAAATTCTATCTCGAGTCAAATGACGGCGCGGGCAATACTTTCAAGGCAACTGCGAAACCGGTGCTTATCGGAACCGCTGTCGTCGGCGCCACAACCATGATCTTCTCGATCATTCTTCTGCTTGAAAAAGCCGGATTGATGCGTCTGTCCCTTACCGACGCTCCGATCATTCTCGGTTTCCTCTGCGGCGGCGCGGTTATTTTCTGGTTCAGCGGCGCTTCAATGCAGGCGGTAACGACCGGCGCATACAGGGCTGTCGAGTTTATCAAGAAGAACATGCGCCTTGACAAAACAGAAGCGGACATCGAAGATTCCATAACCGTCGTCAAGATATGCACGCAGTACGCACAGTACGGCATGTGGAATATCTTCATCGCGCTCATCAGCTTCACGCTGGCGTTCGCCTTCTTCGATCCGAACTTCTTCGTTTCGTACCTTATTTCAATCGCATGCTTCGGCCTCTTCCAGGCCATTTACATGGCTAACGCGGGCGGCGCATGGGACAACGCGAAAAAGGTTGTCGAGGTTGATCTCAGGGAAAAAGGCTCCGAACTTCACGCGGCAATGGTCATTGGCGACACTGTGGGCGATCCCTTCAAGGATACCACCTCGGTTGCTATGAATCCGATCATCAAGTTCTCAACACTGTTCGGCATGCTCGCGACTGAAATTGCCATCTCGATGAAAATGGCCGCCAGGGAAAATGGCACGATGGACGACACCATGATCGTCGGTGTTCCGTTCCTCCTCATAGCTTTCATTTTCGTATGGCGTTCGTTCTACAAAATGAGAATACCCAAAGAAGCCTAACAGTCAGCGATCGATTCTTATTATGTTCACACAAAGGGCGCCGCGCATCGGCGCCCTTTTTATTTTCGTACACAGTTTTATAAATAAAAATTACTCCATATTGACTTTTCGCAAA
>DHPI01000086.1:865-1047 GCA_002407865.1 Spirochaetia bacterium UBA5368 | reverse complement strand
ACTCCATATTGACTTTTCGCAAACAGTCGTTATATTTCAGTCCAGCACGTATACTGTTACACCAGCCGAGATTCATGGGTGATCATGAATGCGGGGGAACCGGTCGCAGGGGCGTATTCCCGTAAGGGATAGGGCACTTCCAAGTCCGAGCCCGTCAGCTAACCTCGTAGGCGATTGGAAGC
>DHPI01000086.1:0-614 GCA_002407865.1 Spirochaetia bacterium UBA5368 | reverse complement strand
CGCGCTACACTCACATCCATCATCCATTCCCGGCTGGCATTTTTCTTTTTATCATGAGGGAATGCGCACATGACTGAAAACGAAAAACCATCGATGATGCGTCGCATTAAAAAGATACTTATTGGCAACGCGCGCAGTATTTCCGATCCTTCGCTGTTTTATCGTCTTTCCCTGATTGCGTTCTTCGCGTGGGTGGGACTGGGGGCCGACGGCATCACGTCGTCATGCTACGGGCCCGAAGAGGCTTTTCTGGCGCTCGGGCAGCATACGTATCTCAGCATTTTCGTCGCACTGGGGACTGTGCTGACAATTTTTATTATTAGCGCAAGCTACCACCAGATAATAGAGCTGTTTCCCCACGGCGGGGGAGGCTATCTGGTCGCAAGCAAGCTCCTCAGCCCCGCGGTCGGCATGGTATCGGGGTGCGCACTGCTCATCGACTATCTGCTGACAATTACACTTTCAGTCGCAAGCGGAGCCGACGCCCTCTTCAGCTTTCTTCCAGCCAGCGTGTCCCAGTATAAACTGGCGGTGGCTATCGCGGGCGTTACTATCCTCATCTGGCTCAACCTTCGCGGCGTCAAAGAATCGGTTGTTCCGCTGGTGCCAATTTT
>DHPI01000002.1:13885-14604 GCA_002407865.1 Spirochaetia bacterium UBA5368 | reverse complement strand
GCGGCCTTCTGCCTGTACGATGCCGGATTGTCGAGTTTTTTCACGAAATCGCCGAGCCGTATAACGCTGATCTGGTCGCTGCGGAGCATCTCGAAATGGCTGCGCAAGGCGTCCGAATCGACGGAAAATATTCCCTTCCCGTCGATGTTGTGATAGAGCAGAATCGGGAGGGCGGCGTCGCGCGTTTTTGGTTCGGCGGCCTTGATTCGCCAGCGTATTGATTCCTCGCCGACGGGTGTGATCGTATCGCCTTTGACGTACACACAGTAGTACATTATTACGCCTGTCGCGATAAAGGAACCGCAGAGAAACAGTATCAGTTGTAGATGCCTCACGGCGATATCAGCTCAACCCCCGGAAGAATGATTGCGTATCCATGTGACGATACTATTTCCGCGGTAATTTGTAAATTAATTTCTTTTGCGAAGGGGCAATTTTTAGTTTTCGATAAAGTTTTCTTGACAGGCAACCGTCGGCGGAATAGGAAATAACCATCGCGACAAACGAAAGGGGTGGTCTACGATGATCAAATTTACGAAAATGCAGGGCATCGGCAACGATTATATCTATATAGACGCCCGTAAGGGGGCGATTAAGAATGCGGCAAAGCTCGCCATCCGGATGAGCAATCGTAATTTCGGAGTCGGTTCTGACGGGTTGATACTGATAATGAAATCGAACGACGCGGATTTCAGAATGCGGATGTTCAACGCCGACGG
>DHPI01000002.1:12733-13737 GCA_002407865.1 Spirochaetia bacterium UBA5368 | reverse complement strand
GGCCGAGATGTGCGGCAACGGCATTCGCTGTTTCGCGAAGTATGTCTACGATCACGGTATGACCGACAGCAAGCGTATCAGTGTTGAAACGCCTGCGGGGATCAAACATCTCGATCTTCACATAAAGAATAAAAAGGTCGATTCTGTCAGGGTCGATATGGGCGAGCCCATTCTCCAGCGGGAAAGAATTCCAATGCAGGGGGCGCCGGGTATGGTTATCAATGAAACGCTTCTTCTGGAAGATGGCGTCAAGTTCGAGATCACCGCGGTATCGATGGGCAATCCCCATGTGATAATTTATGTCGAGGATGTGAAGAATTTCCCGGTGCATAAATACGGACCGATGGTTGAAAACCACCACCTTTTTCCGAATAGGACAAACGTTGAATTTGTGCAGATCGTGAGCCCCGACGAGGTAATTCAGCGGACGTGGGAACGGGGTTCGGGGGAAACGCTTGCGTGCGGGACGGGTGCGTCAGCGGTAACGGTTGCGGGGGTGCTGACGGGCCGGACGGGCCGCCGCAACCGTGTGCGCCTCAACGGCGGCGATCTGGAAACCGAATGGAGGGAAGACGACAACCATGTCTTTCTTACTGGACCGGCTGTTGAGGTTTTTCAGGGGGTGTGGGAGGATTGATCTGGGTCGATTGAGACGCGATCTCCCACAGATTTTTATTCGGGATGCCGCGCTCGAGCAGCAGCACCGTTTTAACCGAAGGGATGTTCTCTGTGATCGTTTTTTCCAGGGCCCGCCTGAAGTTTTCTTCGGAACCGGGCAGTACGTTGAAGGTGTCCGGCAGGGTCGAGAGGCCTACGTCGATAACGCACTGATCTCCGCAAAACCATACCTTCCGCACATATGTATCCAGCGGTGCGGCCATGGCGGTATTTTCGAAGAGTGACCCTTTTACGACAATCTTGAACAGCAGGCGTACCAGCTCGTCGTTGTCGTCGGTTATTTCAATTTTTCTGCGTTCTTCGAAGATGGTTTTTCCGTCGGTATC
>DHPI01000002.1:8597-12577 GCA_002407865.1 Spirochaetia bacterium UBA5368 | reverse complement strand
AAATGATGCGTTCCTCGCGGGAATCAAGCACCGGGAACGATGGAAAGATATCGAATATGTTTTTGCCTGCGTGCAGGCAAAATACAAGATAGTCAAAAATCAAAAGCAGCGAGATGAATAATACGAGAAAACGGTTCTTTTTGACCCTGTCGGCGCTTATTTTTCTCCAGAGACCCACAAGTTCAATTTCACGGGCATCCAGATAATCGCTGGATTTCTGGAAAAGCTTCTTAAAGAATTCTTTCATAACAATCCGGTCAGATTTTGCATACTCGTCTCGCGGGCGGGCGAAACGGAATCACATACTACAGCCTGCGTTCCATGTGTCATCATTTTTTTATCATGGCGTTGTATTTATTTATAAACTGGATTATTCCTTTGCCGATGCCCCTGGCAATCTTATCCTGATGACCGCTCTTCTGGAGATAGCGGAGCTCCCGCGTGTTTGTGATGTACCCTGCCTCAACCAGCACTGACGGCATGAGCGCGCCGCGGAGCACGTAAAAATCGGCTTTCTTCACTCCGCGGGATTTGAATTCGCTGATAGTGGCGTCAATTGATGACTGGATACTTTCCGCGAGCATGGCGCTCTCCTTTTGAATCTGTGCGGTCAGCATGAACGCCTCCATGTGCGCCGCGTCGTCGTATTTTTTCGCCTGCTCCCTGTCCTCAAGGATTATTACGTTATTTTCAAGCGCCGCCGTGGCGCGCGCGTCTTCGTTGGACGGATTCTGGGACAGTACATATGTCTCGAAGCCGGATATGCGCGGCGATATGGAGGCGTTGATGTGGATGCTTATGAAAAGCCCGTTTTCGTTTTCTTTCAGGCGGGCGTTCGCGATATCGATTCTTCTGCCAAGTTCGATGAACGTGTCGTTGTTCCGCGTGTGCACCACGCGAACGCCGCGCAGGTTTGTCTCAAGATAGCGGGCGAGCTTTTTCGCGATTTCCAGTGTGATGTGCTTTTCGTACACGCCCCCTTTCCCGATTGCGCCGGGGTCCTTGCCGCCGTGGCCGGGATCGATGATAATGAAACGGATCATGTCCTTGCCGTATGCCGAAGGCTGTGCGTCTCTGGCAGGTTGTGTCTCGGGTGTTCGCGGCGTTTCCTTTCCCGGCGAAGGGAAGACTATCTCGAGAGATGATGCGCCGCATGTGATTTTACTGCCGGGCACGTACTCCGCAAGGAGATCGATGGCAAACTGTACGGGTATAAACAGTTCGCCCTCCCTGCGCGTCACGGGGTATCGATATTTTTTAAGCTTTCCATTAAGGAGGATTGCGCAAATGCCCTCCTGGTACACCGTGAAATTGCTTCCCCTGTATATTTTTCCCCGCCCGGTGATGATGTCGAATGACGAGTCAAGGTTGAGCCTGTCGGTCAGCGCATGCAATGAAACATATGCGTTGCCGGCGATGGTGGCCACGGACAGACGTGTTTTTAATTCCAATGAATGAACGGGCGCTGTCGATACAATGAGCAGCAACAGCAGTGCGATGATATTACCGTTCTTTGTCAAAGTAAATCCTTGAATACGTTCTCCAGTAGACAAACGAAGAGATGACAAGGAAGATGAGGACCGGGGCGATGACCATCTGTTGCAGCGTGATCCCGGCGATGCGTATTGTCGGCGAAAGGATGTATACAAGCGCTGCGATACCCATGCTTGCCACCATGAGCTTCCCGAAGATGTTGGGCCGCACCTGAATGTCTTTGTGCGAGAACATCACGATCCCTCCGAGCACCGTAAGGCAGTCGCGGGCGACGATTACGATAATTACCCATAGCGGGAGATGCTTGTAATAATAGAGCAGTATGCTGAGCGAAAACGCGGCGATCTTATCGGCAAGCGGATCGATGAATTGCCCGAGTCGGGAAACCTGATCGAGCGCCCTGGCAAGCAGGCCGTCGAAAAAATCGGTGGCGACGAGGAGCGCCAGCAGGGCGATGGCCTGCCAGGTATGGACGGAGTCCCCGGTCGATTGTTCGAGCGAGAAGGCGATTCCGATAAAAGGAACGAGAAGTATTCTCGATATGGATAAAAAATTTGAAAAGGTGAAAATTCTGCCCGAAAAGAGTTCCCTGATTCTCATAGCTGTGTCACATGCCGGATAAAATTTTACTGGGAATGATTATACCCCGCATGCGTGCAGTCAAGAGAATTTCATGGCGGCGGCCATGTAATATGCTTGACTATTCATACACGCTTTTTTTTGATACATGAGGCGTGGAAGGATTCGCGGCGCCGTTTTTTGCGCAAGGCTGCCGCGGAGCGGTTTATTATCTCATCGGGACGTGAATAACAATGGATAACGCATCGAGCGAAGAAAAGGAGCGTAACGGCGTTCAGGCTGCCGAATTCAACTATTTCAAGCCATTAGGCCGCATCGCGTTGATATTTTTCATAGGTCTTTCATTTTATCTGCTGGTTTCAGCTATTGTATTGCTGTTTCTTACCAGGCCGGATACCGAAGTGAAGGTGCCGGGGCTTGTGGGGAAGCAGTTCAGCGACGTAAATAACGGGCTCGTACGAAGGGGGTTTAAGCCGGAGCTCAAATTTGAGGATGTATACGATATCGAAGACGGCATTATTCTGGAACAGTACCCGGAAAACGGCGAAATCGTCTACGAGGGCAGCAAGATCAAGTTGCTGGTAAGCAGAAACAGGCTTTCAATCGAAGTGCCGAATCTTATCGGCATGGAGCTTCCCTTTGCGAAGAACAAGATCAGAAACCTGCATTCCCATAACCGCTCGGTATCGTTGAGCACCGGCGTAATATCATTCATTCCGTCGGACAAAACGCCGGATAACATCGTAATCGACCAGAGCCCACGGGCCGGTGAAAAGGTGACTCCCGACAGAAGGGTGAACATGCTCGTTTCAGCCGGCCGGACCGGTGTCGATATGCTGATGCCCGACATCACCGGCCAGTCGATCGATCTGTGCTTCGATCTGCTGCTTGCGAAGGGTGTGCAGGTGGATGAAGAAATTGTTGTATCGAACGATATAGGACAGGCAGGCCGTGTGCTGGAGCAGGACCCCGCGAAGAGCGCTCCCATCCAGAAAGGGCAGACCGTGAAGCTGAAAATCGGGTATTTCCCCGTTGCCGAGCATCTCTATTACGCATACGAGCGTGTCGAATATGTTATCGATAATGACGCCAAAGACGCGGGATTCTACGAGGCGTACATTGAAGATAACAGCCCGAAACGGATTGCCTTCGCGAAAAACATGAAAGCGGGGCAGAAAATTGATTTTGTGTTCCATAGAAGCGGCAATTCGCGGGTAAAAATCCTCCATAATAAAAAAGTCGTCAAGGTGTTGAAGTTCAATGTTGATTGATACGGATAAAATTATTTTATCGCCGTCGGTCATTGCGTCCGATCTTTCACGGTTGGGGGATGCTGTCGCGTCGTTTGACCGCGATATCGTTGATCTCCTTCATATCGATGTTATGGATGGGCACTTCGTGCCGAACCTGACGTTTGGCCCCGGCTATTTGAAAAACCTCAAATTGCACACCGACATACCCCTTGATGTGCATTGTATGATCGAACGCCCGGAATATTCGGTGGAACAGTATATCGCGCTTGCGCCATGGTGTGTTACAATACATTATGAGAGTACACGATTCCCCGCCCGTGTGTTGAAAACCATACGCGACGCCGGAATCAACGCGGGGCTGTCGGTAAATCCGGCCACGCCTGTCGAATCTATTTTCGACCTCTGCGAATATGCCGATCTCGTGCTGATAATGGCCGTTGATCCAGGTTTTTACGGGCAGCCATTTATGAAATCCTCTCTCGGCCGCATCGAGCGGCTGGCAGCCTTCCTTAAAAACAACGGCCTTTCCGAAAAAGTGGGCATTCAGGTGGATGGCGGCATATCACGCGACACAATCGGCGGCGTTGTCAGGGCAGGAGCCAGGATCATCGTGGCAGGTAACGCGGCGTTTTCCGGGGGCGATGTTAACGTCAA
>DHPI01000002.1:0-8464 GCA_002407865.1 Spirochaetia bacterium UBA5368 | reverse complement strand
CGGGGGCGATGTTAACGTCAACGTGGCCGGGCTGAAGAAAATAGCACTGGAAGCGTTATAATCCCTGACATGCAACAATAAATTATATTTGCGTCTTCAAACGGCATATGCGATAGTGGTATTTTAGATTGACAAAAAAGTGGCATTATAAATAATCATCCCCTAATCACGTGAGGAGGTAGCATTGTGTCTGTCAAGATACGGTTGCAGAGAGTTGGAACGAAGAAGAAACCCTTTTACCGGGTAGTGGTAATGGATGAGCGGAAGCGGAGAGACGGCGTTGAGATTGAAAACGTGGGTCGATATCAGCCGATATCTGAAGAAAACCAGTTTGTAATTAATGAAGATCGTATTCTTCACTGGCTTAAAAAAGGCGCTCAGCCGACTGAAACGATTGCAAAAATGCTAAGAAAATCAGGAGTATGGCAGAAGTATAAGAGCGCACAATAATACGCCGGGAGGTCGCAATGAATTATAAAGATCTGGTGGAGTATATGGTGAAGTCTCTTGTCGATCATCCGGATATGGTGCAGATCAAAGAGATTGAAGGTGAAAAATCAACGATCCTTGAATTGAAGGTAACGAAAGAAGATATAGGAAAGGTGATCGGGAAACACGGCAGAATTGCCAGAGCTATACGGACGATAATAAATGCGTCAGCCACAAAATCCGGCAAAAGGGTGGTGTTAGAAATACTTGATTGAGTAACGATGATCTTATTCGTATTGCAAAAATTGTGGGCGTTCACGGGCTGCGGGGGCGCCTTAAAATAATCGTGATTTCAGATATTATCGAGCGGTTTAATCCCGGAAATGGGGTTCTGGTTCATAACGGTGTTTCCGTGAAAGAATACAGCATAGAGGGATTTCAGGCGCATAAAGGCAAGATCGGTCTTTTGCTTCTTGAGGGTGTCGATTCGCTTGAAAAAGCGCAGGTTTTCAAGGGCGCGGGCATCTATATCAGGCGGGCCGACGCGGAGATGACACGCGATCTGCTGGAAGAAGGCTCCTTTTATTATTACGATATTATCGGTTGCGATGTCGTGATGGAGGGGAGGCCTTTCGGCAGGGTGGTCGATCTGATGGAGGCCGGCGCGGGGAGTGTGCTTGTAATAGAGACAAACGAAGGGCGGCAGGTGCTGATCCCCTTTGTTGATGAGATGGTGGACACAACCGGGATCGGCGAGCACATACTTACAGTTCATCCTGTTGATGGCCTTCTTGATAGTGATGAAGAAAAGGGCTGAATGGCTGTTTCATTCGGCGAGATGTGTTTGGGAATTCATTGACAACTATAAAAATCGTTACACTGTTCCCTGATTTTTTTGAAAGTCCTTTGCGCACGGGGCTGATGGGGAAGGCCGTAGAATCGGGGCTTGTTACTGTTAATCTGATCGATCTGCGGGAGTTTTCTGACGATAAATTTAAGCGGTGTGACGATTATCCATATGGCGGGGGAAGCGGCATGGTGTTGATGCCCGAGCCTCTCTTCAGGGCGCTTTCCGCCGTCAAAGACAGCAAGACCCGTGTGGTGCTGACAAGCCCGTCGGGAAGGCTGCTGACGCAAAATGTCGTGAAAGAGCTCGCGCGTGAAGACGAGCTCTGCATAATCTGCGGACGGTATGAGGGTGTCGACCAGCGCGTGGTCGACCGCTTTGTTGACGATGAGATTTCTGTCGGCGATTATGTGCTGTCGGGCGGCGAGTATGCCGCGCTTGTAATGGTTGACGCGATTGCGCGGTATGTTCCGGGATTCATGTCGAACAGCGAGTCGCTCAAAGAGGAGAGTTTCGAAAACGATCTTCTTGAATATCCGCAGTATACGCGTCCGGCCGAGATAGAGGGCATGCGCGTTCCGGATATCCTGATAAGCGGTGATCATGGAAAAATCCGTCAATGGCGGCTGGATCAGAGCATTGAAAAAACCAGAAGGGTGAGACCCGATTTATATAACAGGTATTTACTCGGAAAAGAAAAAGGAGAAGAACGATGAATATAAAGGAAGCTGTTGAAAAGGAACTGATGCCAGTCGAACGCGCCTTGACCTTTGAGGTCGGCGACACCGTGAAGGTGCACTATAAAATTATTGAAGGAACTCGCGAAAGAATTCAGATATACGAGGGGCTTGTAATTGCCATAGATAACAAGGGCATCGGCAAATCGTTTACCGTGCGCCGTATTTCGTACGATGTCGGTGTCGAAAGAATTTTTCCGCTGTATTCCACAAGAATCGCGAAGATAGAAGTGATGCGGAAGGGGAGAATTCGCCGGGGCAAGCTGTATTTCCTTCGGGAGCGTACAGGAAAATCCGCCAAGCTTAAAGAGCGGCGCGGTAAGGCTGTTGCGCGCACAACAATTCCCAAGACCGTGGAACCCGCCGCAGCGCCGAAGACAGCCGAGCCGGTAGAAGGCGGCGATAACGCATAGGCTGTTGCTGAAACGCGCGTCCTCACGTACACACCCGTCATTTGCCATTGAGCGCGAGCTTCTGGGCCAGGGTTATGTCCGCATCGCCGGTGTCGACGAGGCGGGCAGGGGAGCCCTGGCCGGCCCGCTCAGCGTTGGCGTTGTCGTATACAATCCAACCGTTATAGATGCGCTGCCCGAGGCACTCCTGTATGTAAACGATTCCAAGCAACTTTCACCGCACAGGCGTTGCGATGCTCTCGAGATCGTACGTCAGCATGCGGAATTCGTGGCAACGACCATGGTGTTGCATCGCATAATCGACCGGTATAATATAAACGGCGCGACTGAATATGCGCTCCGAAAGCTGCTGCATTGCATGTCGCCGCCCCCAGATGTGCTGATTATGGATGGAAATTTTTCGTTTTCTGTCGGCATCCCGTGTATACCCGTTGTGGGCGGCGACGGCCTTTCTCTTACAATCGCCTCAGCATCGATTGCGGCGAAGGTGAGGAGGGACGAGATACTTGAACGGTTTGACGCGCGGTATCCCGCATATAATTTTAAAAAGAACAAGGGGTACGGTACAGCGGAGCATCGGAATGCGATAGTGCGGCAGGGTCCATGCCCCATCCACCGGAGAAGCTTCGCGCCTGTAAAGGGCATGGAGCGCCAGTGCAGGTTGTTCAATGATGAAGATTGATACACAAAGATTCGTTACACTGCTTGGCGGAAAAAAAACAAGCGATGTGCTGAAAAACACCAGGGTCGGTGCGGAAATCACCGCGCGCGTTGTTGAGCGGTCGGGTAAGAACAGGGCGCTGCTTGAGGTGGCGGGGAAAAAATTTTTTGCGGAGTTTCCGGCAGGCGCGCCCTCCTCGGGCAGTCTGAGTCTTGTGCTTGAAGGCAGAAAGGGTGATGTGCTGTATTTCAGGCTGTCGGCACCCGATACGGCGCGCACCCTGCATGAAAAAATTTCCGGCTATACCGTGTTCACCGGCGAGCAGATTGCGGGGCTCAACCTCGGCGGCGTGAGCATGAAAAATATTCACGGGATATTTTCGCTTAACTTGGAGCTGCTGGCAATGAGGGGCGGCCTTTACGGACTGCGGGAATCCATACTGGGCGACGTATTGAAAAAAATGCGGCATTCTTCCATGAAAAAAGAACACATCATGTTTTTTTCTTACATTTTTACGTTTTCAGCCGGTATTAATCCGGGTTACGCTATGGCAATAATGTCCGCGCTGGGCGAAACCGACTGGCACGATTTTTTTCGCATCCTGCGTGACGCGGAAAAGCATTCACTCGGGCGGGAGTGTATCGATGATGTGCTTCATGCAATGGATGAGTTTGTTTTTGAGGATGAGGATGATGCCGCCGATCGTATTCGATTGCTGTATGCCGCCCTTATGGATTACGCAGGGAGTGCGGGCGGTGAATTCCGGATGCTGGAAATTCCCTGCGGCAGCGATGGCGGTGAAGCGGTGCGTATTATCGCGCAAAAGGATGCGCATGTGCTGTCTCTGCGGTTGTCAAATCTTGGGCTGATTGATATTCTTATCAAAGATTTTCCGTCATTGTTGAATATCTCCATTTTTTGTGAAAACGAGCCGGCCAGACAGGCGCTTTACGGGCGTATCAGGGAGCTCGGGAAAAGTGTGAATGATATGACAGGTAAAAAATGCAACATCAATGTATTAATAAATGCGCATGCCGCAGAAAATATCATTGAAATTATTTCATTCTTAAAGCTACATAGTGAGATAGATATAAAGGCGTGAGAGACGACAGACGAAAAGCGGTGGCCCTTGAGTATTCCAGGAGGGCGAATGCGCCGGCGGTGATTGCGAAAGCCCGTGGCGCGCTTGTTGAAAAACTATTGCAAATTGCGGAATCACGCGATATCCCCATTTACAGGGATGCCGATCTTGCGGAAGTGTTGATACATGTTCCGGCGCGCGGAGAAATAGGGGCTGAGCTCTACGCGGCGGTTGCCGAAGTGCTGGCGTATTGCTATCGCGTGAATGCCCGGTTTAAAACAAAGATGCAGGAAACGGAAAATTAAAATATGCCGGTTATGAGAAAAATTCCAGTGGAAGAGCTCCGGCCGGGTATGCGGTTTGATAAACCGGTGTACATTGATTCGAGCAACATGCTGGTCGGCGCAAACGTCACCATAAAAGAGGCGGACATCAAGCGCCTCATGAAATGGGGAATTGCCGCGATAGAGACCGCAGGCAATCTTGTGTCCCGCGAAAGCGATATGCGGTTGATGGCGCGGATCGATTCTTCCACAGCCCTTGACGCGAAAAAAATACTGGATGATTACAGCAATCTTCTGCTGAAACGCAAAAACCTTATTGATGTGCACCGCGATGCGTGCCGTGTGGTCGGGGATGTGTACGCTGCCGTGAAATCGGACGAAATGTTCACTCTTGACTCGCTCGAGGCGGTCGTGAAGAATATTATCAGTCTAATGGAGCAGGATGGCAATATATTCCTGTTCCTCTACGGCCTGGAGGAGGGACGCAATTATTTTGTGGTGCATTCTGTTAACGTCACCTTTTACGCGATACTGATCGGCATGGCGCTCAAGTATACGCCGGACAAATTAAAAGAGCTTGGCATGGGGACTGTTCTTATCGATGCGGGGATGGTAAAAATGCCCGCATATATCGCCTACAAGCAGTCGAATTTGAGCGATCACGAGATGAATCTTATAAAGACCCATCCGCTGCATGGCTACAAGCTTATTAAACAGCTTGGCAAGGTGAAGGAGCGGAGCGCCCTCGTAAGCCTTCAGCATCACGAGCAATACGATGGCAAAGGGTACCCCCGCGGGATGAATGGCGGCCAGATCGACGAGTATGCGCGGATTGCGTCAATTGCCGATTCGTACGAAGCCCAGATATCGAACAGAAGCTACAGGCAGAAGCAATCCTTCTATCATGCGATGAAGAATCTGCTTTCCTCCGGCGTAAACAAATTCGATCCCGTGATACTCAGGGTATTCCTGTCGAGAATGTCCGTGTATCCGATAGGATCGATTGTCGAGCTTAACGACAGCAGTATCGGCCTCGTGATCGGCTCCGTGCCGAAAAAACCGCTGCGGCCGATAATAAAACTGATTTTCGATAACGAACATAAACGCTTGAACGATCTTATTATTCTTAATCTCCTCGAAGAAACCGCGCTCTACGTGTCTCGCGTGCTCGATGAAAAAGAGGCCGGCGTCAATCTTCTCGATGTGCTCTGAGCGGGATATCGCTTCGGCCATGGAAAACCGGTATGCCTTCGGAAGGAATGGGGAGGGCCGCGCCGCGGAGTTCCTTGAAAGTAAGGGATTTGCCATCCTCAATCGCAACTATCGCTGCGGCAGGATAGGCGAAATGGACATTATAGCACGGCGGGAATCGCTGCTTCTTTTCGTTGAGGTGAAGAGCAGAAATTCCAAGCGTTATGGCGGCGCGCTGTATGCTGTTACGCAGCGTAAGAGAAAGACGCTGCGATATATTGCCGCACAGTACCTTGCATGCCATCCAGAGCTTAATTCGCGCGACATTACATGCAGATTCGATGTTATTGCCTATGAAAACGGCGAGATTCAGTGGATTGAAGACGCAATCCGCTGAATTTTCCGTTGAACCAACGCGATTCAGAGAGCATTTTTTGCTGAAATTTGTTAATGAAAAAAGGGCCGGTTCCGATGTATTAAGTAAGGTCGCGCGTCCTGTTCATGGAGGAACAGGTGACCTTTTATTACGAGGTGCATATATGAAACGTCTCATGAACAAGGAGGAGCGTGAGATAAAGCAGGGTAAGATCCGCGGAGATCCGAAGAGGATCGAGGAGTATCGCAAAAGGATCTCCGATGAAGCATATTTGGACCATGCTATCAAAAAAATAGCGACTGATTTATCTCACTATTTAACGAAGTGATGAAGTTGATTTTCCGATCGGCATGGGGATTTCCCCATGCCGATCGCGGTTTACATCTATGACAGAAAAAGAAAATCTAAATCAATATGGATGGTTGCAGCAGAATAAGAAATTAAAGGCGCTGTTTCTTATTCTGTTTTCGCTCGTCACCTTCGCGATCGCGTATGTGTTCAGAAACTATTTCTGGCCGTTTCTGTTTGCCCTGATATTTTACATTGTGTTGAAGCCGGTTAACGACTGGCTGCTTGCGTATGTAAAAAAACGGGCGATCAGCTCATCGCTGCTGATAATTTCATTTGTCGGCATAGTGCTTGTGCCGCTTTTTCTCCTGTTATTCGCAATTGGCAACCAGAGCTATGAATTCTATCAGTATATAGAAAAGCAATTCAATCCGGACATTTTCAGCGATTTCTTCCATCGAAGCAGGGTGATGAAATATATATATTATTATTTTAACATCACCGAGGGAGAAGTCATCGCGAAGCTTTCTGAAATGATGCAGAAGGTGTCGATGTCGTTGTTTTCCCGCCTGACCAACGTGCTGACATTTTCTTTCAGGCTTGTCGTGAATTTTTTCTTCATGCTGCTGATCCTGTTTTTCTTTTTTATCGAGGGTACCAAGTTTACCGACGCGCTCTATAAGGCGCTGCCATTCCCGATTGAAATGCAAAAGGATATAATCAACAGGCTGAATGAAGTAATAAAGGTTGTGATATCGGGCAATCTTCTTATTATGATGCTGCAGGGATTGTGTGTCGGGATTGGATTTTATATCGCGGGAGTGCCCGCGGCGCTCATGTGGGGAAGCATCGCCGCGATTTTTTCGCTGATTCCCGTTGTCGGTACGTCGATCGTCTGGCTGCCCGCCGTTGTGTACCTGCTTGTAACGAAGGAGTATGCCTTCGGCATTTTCCTTGGCGCATGGTGCATGGTGCTCTATTTCGCGATCGAAAACATTCTCAAGCCCGTGGTATTTGGCGACAGGCTGCGGTTTCATCCCCTCGTCTTTTTCTTTCTGCTGTTAGGCGGTATCCAGTCGTTCGGTCTTGCCGGCGTCATCATCGGCCCGATACTTCTCACGCTGTTTTATTCGCTGTGGCAAATTTACAAGGTGCTTGAGGAATATGAATTGAAAAACGTTGCGGGCGGGCCGTGCGCTGAAGGGGACGCGCCCGAAGACGCGCCTCTCGAATGATGAGGATTACCTCGTTTTTTCCTTTTTCATAATGAAACAATAGTTGAATCCCCTGAGAAAGAAGTTTTCTTCTTCGGCGGCCTTATGGTAATTTCCCATTTTAAGCGTCTTGTTGTGGCGTACAACAGCGATTATATCGACCGGTGTGAAATAATCGGATAGTATTTGAAACAGGTTGAAGCCTATCGGAACAAACCCCTTCTTTGTATGGTAATAATCGCACACGTACAGCCCCATAAACCTTCCCGGCCTGAGTATGCGATGCAGTTCGCGTATCACGTCCCGCATCGCGTTGAAATAATTTGGATCGGCGGCGTTGATTCTTCCAATGCAGTTTTTTTCGCCGGAATACTCTATATTGTCGCCATATGGGGGATCGACAAACACGAAATCCGCTTTCGCATCTTCAAGGGGGAGCTTTCGCGCATCCGCCCTGAAAATATCGCTCCTGCTTGGATTGATATCGTATCCGAGAAAGCGCCGCCCCGTGTCTTTGCATACGTCAATTGTTGTTCCGCTGCCGCACATGGGGTCGACAATAAGATGCTTTTTCACCGTGTAACGCATCAGGAGGTTCCAGATGATGTACGATGGTGTGGCGCCGGCGTAATTCTGGTCGCCCTGTTTTCCGGGGCCGTAGTTTTGAGATGGGTACTCCCACAGCGTTGTCGTTTGTATTCTGAGAGGCGGTTTGGGCATGATGCATAATCCGGTTGCTATAATTTTCCGCACATATCAATATAGGCTGCTGACGGCGAAGAATCAATACATACTGTTGAAAAATGTTTTGTAAAGAAAATATTTTGTATATATATATTTGTGATAATAAATTAATATAAAATTTCATTGACATATAATTAAAAGGAAATAAAAGGGGGTATCTTCGACTCTCTATGCCTACGGCACTGCTCTGGCATACGAC
>DHPI01000025.1:4954-9985 GCA_002407865.1 Spirochaetia bacterium UBA5368 | reverse complement strand
CACGTCCCGCTTCCCGCTTATTGATCTTTTCATAACCGTTCGCGGTGTCGATAACGCGCCGCTGCCGGATATTGATGAAAGCAGCATCGTCCTCTATGAAGACGGCTTCAGGGTAAACTATCTTCGTATACAGCCGCCGCAGGGGATGAAAGAATATATTTACTTTGTCTATTCGGTGGACTCCAGCAAGAGTGTCAGCCCCAAGGGGCTTGCGCAGTTGAAGAAAGCGGCCAAGGATATTGTGCAGCACGCGGATGCGGATGACATGTTTGCGATCTACAGGTTCAATGACGATGTGCGGATGTTGAATGCGTTTACGTCGAACCGCTCCGAACTTGCGAAAAGCCTGGAGGGCATCAATCGTCACGGCTCAAAGACAAAGCTCTATGCGTCGATTTACGATTCGATTGATCTGCTGAGTCAGGTCGACACTGACCGCAGGGCGGTGATTGTTTTTACCGACGGAATTGACGAGGGAAGCGGTGTCAGCGCGGATGACGTAATTCAGTTCGCGAAGGAAAAAAGCATTCCCGTCTACTTCGTCAGCCTTAAATCTAAACGCATACAAATGATTGCTCGGATCGCGGAGCTGACGGGCGGCAAACTGGTATGCAGCTCATCGACTGACGATATCGCGGGGATGTACGCGTTTATACGGGGAATGCTCCACACGAAACGTGTCGTGCAGTACCGCTCTTCGATCACGCCGGATAATGCGGATCATACGGTCGAACTGCGGTTGAAGTATGATGGAATCCGAGACAGGGCGGTCAGCGGGTTTAAAGCCGAAAAAAAGATGAAATATTTTGAATTCTCTCCCCTTTATCAGATTCTCGTCGCCGCTGTCCTCATCGTCCTCCTGGGATTGTCGGCGGCGTGCTGTGTGGTGCTTATCCGCAGAAGCAGGGCGGTTGCTGCGGCGAAGATGCCGCCCGTGCCGGAAATAGCGCCGGCGGTACAGAATCTCACTTCCGAGTATATCCGGGCGATACGCCGGGATGAACGCGAGAAAAAACAGCATGCGCGCCTCATTACGCCGCAGGATCCAGAATACGTGTATGCGAAGGCGTGGCTGGTTCAGAAAGACGGCCCCGAGGCCGGCAGAAAGTTCCCGATCTACTGGGAGGAATTATTTATGGGGAGGGACGAAGAAAACGCCATAGTGGTGAAGGATGACGCTGTTTCACAGAAACACGCCAAGATCAAAGACATCCGTGGCGCGTACTACCTCTTCGATCTCGCATCCGATAATGGTACATATCTGAACGGGAAAAAACTCCTCAGGCCGAAACCGCTGTACGACTGGGATGAAATAAAAATCGGTCGGACACTCTTCATCTTCCGCGGATCAAAAATCGCTTGAAAATTGCTTTTCGTTTGCATGATTAATTATAATCATGACGTATGCGGCTGTTCCGCACGGCGGAGGTCTGCCGCGGTTATATGCATTCAGTGAGGTACTATGAAATATTGTATTATTGGTTCTGGCGGAAGAGAGCATGCGATCGCCTGGCGCCTGATGTACGACGGGAGCGCCGATGAGGTGTACGTCCTTCCGGGAAATGGCGGCATCGAGGATACGTACAGGCGGAACATACACGCCGGTGACTTTAAGGAAATATCCGATTTCTGCACCAAAAAAAAAATAGACATGGTGGTTGTGGGGCCGGAGATCCCGCTCGTGGCGGGTCTTGTGGACTATCTTGACGGTCAGCGGATTCCCGCGTTCGGGCCGACGAAAAAAGCCGCAATGATCGAGGGCAGTAAAATCTTTGCCAAGCAGATAATGAAAAACTACGGCATTCCGACCGGCGACTACAGGGAATTTTCCCGGCGCGCGGATCTTGTCGAGTACATAACGACGTGCGACACATATCCGATAGTCATCAAGCTGGATGGCCTTGCCGCCGGAAAGGGCGTCGGTATTCCCGAAAACAGACGCGAGGCCATGCAATTCATTGACGACATGGTGAAAGGCGACATGCGCGTCTTTGTTGAGGAATTTCTCGAAGGGGAGGAGGCTTCCGTGCTCGGGATATCCGACGGGGATACGGTCCTTCCTCTTGTGGCGGCGCAGGACCATAAAAGAATTTATGACGGCGACAGGGGGCCGAACACCGGCGGGATGGGGGCATATGCGCCGGCGCCCATCATGGACCGGCGTAAAATGCAGAGGGTGCTTGATGAGGTTCTTGCGCCGGCTGTTCGCGGCATGAAGAAGGAAGGCATTCCATTCAAAGGAATTTTATACGCCGGATTGATCATCAGCGGCGACTCGATTCGGGTGCTGGAATTCAACGCCCGCTTCGGCGACCCTGAGACGCAGGTTATATTGCCGCTATTGAAAAACAGGCTGGGCGATCTTTTTCAGGGATCGGTTTCAGGGACACTGAAGGGCCAGACGATAGAATTTGATGACAGGTATGCTGTCACAGTTGTGCTCGCCTCCGGCGGATATCCGGGTAATTACGAGAAAGGGAAGCGGATACATATTCCTGGTACTATGGCGGACGATGTACTTTTGTTCCACGCGGGGACGGAACAGAAAGATGGGGCGGTATATACATCGGGCGGACGTGTTTTGAACGTGACGGCCACCGGGGCGACATTTTACGAAGCGAAGGAAAAGGCATACGAAGCGGTGAAAAAAATCTCATTTGAAGGGATGTATTTCCGCAAGGACATCGGCCACAGGGCGCTGAAGTATTTTGCGTAAAACAATCCGCTCCGCCGGAAGAAGGCACGGATGAATGCTGTATATGGATTAGCATACGAGAGGTGAATCATGTCGATGATGAAGCACATGCGGTTCCTTGCGATTGTCGCGGTTATTGGCGTGAGCGGCATTCAGAATGCCTATGGGCAATATCAGACGACGTTTGATTATACCGGCGCGGTGCTAAAGTCGAAAAATGAAACTTCTGAAGAGTACCATAAACCTGACGGCACCATTATCACAAAATTTTCTGACCGTGAAAAAGCCGTCTTTGCGGATGGTACGGTGATTGTCAGATACCAGGATGGGAAGCGCGAGATACACACGCCTGATGGCACAGCGATCACAATTGATCCGGATGGCAGCCGGCGCTATGTATATGCGGACGGGAGAGAAAGAACCATCACCCTTGACGGAAAAACGCCGTACGGTGAGGCGATCTCGTCTGTAGAGAACACGATACAGAAAGGGGATGCCGTACTTCTTTTGCAGTATTCGGCGCAGTTTTCCGATGACCACCTTGACGGCTACATGAAAAAATTTTTTGACGAACTGGCGGATGCGGCCAGCCGAAAGATTGGAAGCGGGTCTGTTCAGGCGAATTATGATGGGAAAATCGTCGTGTCTCAGTGCAGGTTTTGCGCCACCGGATATTGCAGGCGGAAGAACAAAAAAGAGATCGTCATTGAGGTCTTCATAGGAGACTCCCGCGTTACCGCCATTTCATACGATACGACGACTATTTTGAAGGATGCATCGCGCCGGGAGATGATCAATGCGATAATGCAGGAGGCTTTTTCAAAGAGATGATTATTTTCAGTAACGCATATATCCATACGATGACACAGGAACCGTTCAGGGGTAGTATTGCCGTGGAGGGCTCGAAGATCGTCAGGGTTGCTCCGGGACCGATAGATGACGATGCCGAAGAGCGCTATGATTGTGAGGGCGCCGTCATAACGCCGGGCTTTATCGACGCCCATACACACCAGGGCTTGTTTCAGGGCGATATCGGCTGGGCCGGTATGGACGGCAATGAAATGACCGATCCGGTAACGCCGCACCTGCGAGCGATAGATGCGATCAATCCGGCGGATCCCGGCATACGGGAAGCGGCATCTGGCGGTGTTACCGTAATTAACACGGGGCCGGGGAGCGCCAATGTGTTTGGCGGGCTTTTCTGCGCGATTAAAACCTCCGGCGATATTGTCGAGAAAATGATCCATAAAAATCCATCGTGCCTTAAAATTGCGTTTGGAGAAAATCCAAAATCGGTATACGGGAAAAACGAAAAGGCGCCGCAGACGAGGATGGCGATTGCCGCCCTGATCCGGGAGTGGTTTTACAAGGCGTCTGATTACCAGAAAAAGATTGAAAAGGCAAAATCCGAGACTGCCAGTGGGGACGACGCGAAAATTCCAGATTTCGACATTAAGCTCGATGTGCTGGCGCGCGCACTGAGGGGGGAGTTTCCCGTACATGCGCACTGCCACAGGGCCGACGATATTATAACCGCAATCCGGCTGGCGGAAGAATTTAACCTCAGGCTTGTTCTTGTACACGCGACAGAGGGCCATGCAATAGCCGACCATATTGCATCGAAAAAGGTGCCCGCGGTCGTCGGTCCGTCGTTTGTCGGAAGGGAAAAGGTCGAGCTTCGCGAGATCAGTTTTAAAACGCCGGGTATTCTTGCCGGCGCGGGCGTCGATATTTGCCTGCAATCGGACACATTGCCGCCGCTGCCGTATTTTCAGGCGATTGTCTGCATGGCGATAAAAGAGGGCCTGGACCGTGCGACAGCTCTTCGCGCGGTTACTGTACAGCCCGCAAGGGTGCTGGGGATCGATGAGAGGGTCGGCACCCTGGAGCCGGGGAAAGACGCCGATCTTGTGATGTGGAGCGGCGATCCGACAGAATTCTATTCGCGTGTCACAATGACGTTTATTGACGGAAAGAAGGCATACAGCATATAACGCCGCGCGATGCCGCCGGCCGACATAAACCTCTCGCGGTGTCATTTGTTACATAATGTCGGCATATCTCAGAATTGGTAAAACATCCGATTTTGTTTGACTTGCGTGGGGTTGTATGAAATACTATAGATAACGCTATGTATGCGCCGCGATGCGCGTGTAGCAATTCCCTGCGGACGGCACGATGCCATGTACAGGCTGAATGACTATGATGTGATAATGAAAGAGCTCAGGAAGAATTATCCTGAGAAATTTGTTTCTCTCGACAAAATATTCAACCAGATACGCCGCGGCTCCAGAATTTTTATTTCCACGGCCTGTGGCGAACCGCAGTTTCTTATA
>DHPI01000025.1:0-4745 GCA_002407865.1 Spirochaetia bacterium UBA5368 | reverse complement strand
CATGTCTGGACGCTGGGGGTGGCTCCGTATACGGACGAAAAATTCAAGCCGAACTTCCGCCACAATTCTTTTTTTATCGGCAGCAATACACGCGACGCGGTTAACCAGGGGCTGGCGGATTACACGCCGGTTTTTCTTTCCGCCGTCCCGCGGCTTTTCCAACGCGGTATTGTTGAAATTGATGTTGCGCTGATACAGACATCAGCGCCGGACCACAACGGTCTTCTGAGTCTCGGGATTTCTCTCGATATCGTCAAGGCCGCGGTTGAAAACGCCGGGATGATTGTTGCGCAGGTGAACCGCCATATGCCGAGAATACACGGCGATACATTTATCAGCGTGGAGGATGTCGATTTCATCGTTCAGTATGACGAGCCGGTGATAGAATTCTCGACAGAGGTGCCCGATGATATTTCTGAACGCATCGGGAAATTTGTCGCGAAAATAGTTCAGGATGGCGATACGATCCAGGTGGGATATGGCGCGCTCCCCAACGCAATCCTTACAAATCTTTGTGAAAAGCGCAATCTGGGGGTTCATACTGAATTGCTTTCAGACGGAATTGCCGATCTGATTAAATGCGGCGCCGTTGACAACAGTAAAAAGACTATCGACAGGGGGAAAACGGTTGCGACATTCTGTATGGGCAAGAAGCCGACATATGAATTTCTTCATGACAATCCCAGCATATCGTTCCGGACGATTGATTATACAAACAATCCCCTTATCATCGCGAGGAATAAAAATATGACGGCCATCAATGCGGCCTTGCAGATAGATCTTACCGGGCAGGCGACGGCCGAATCGATCGGAAAGCTGTTTTATAGCGGTATCGGGGGGCAGGCGGACTTTATGCGCGGTGCGATTCTGTCGCAGGGAGGGAAAACGATACTTACGATAAAATCTACTGCTGAAAACGATACGGTTTCCCGTATCGTTCCCGTTCTCGATCAGGGGGCTGGCACAACCCTGAACAGGGGGGACATCCAGTATGTCGTAACAGAGTATGGCATTGCGTATATCCATGGAAAGAACATACGGGAACGGGCGATGGACCTCATCGCGATAGCGCACCCGAAATTCAGGCAATGGCTTATAGATGAAGCGAAAAGGAACGGCCTTATCTATAAAGATCAGGCATTCATGCCGGGGAAGCGAGGCGAATATCCCGATTATCTTGAGACACATCGGACTACCGTGTCCGGGTTGCGATTGTTCTTTCGGCCCGTGAAGATAAGCGACGAGCCGCTGATGAAGGATTTTTTCTACTCGTTGTCGGACAGGAGCATATACCGCCGTTTTATTTCCCGAAGAACCGATATGCCGCATGAACGGCTTCAGGAATTCGTGGTGATCGATTATATGGCGCAGAAAACCATACTCGTGATTATTGAAAAAGATGAAAAAGAGTTCGTTGCCGGCATGGGGCAGTACAGTATCGATGAAAAAAGCCACAGCGCGGAAGTCGCGCTTGTCGTCAGGGACGAGTTTCAGAACAAGGGAATTGGCACCGAGCTTCTTTCGTACCTGGCGCACCTTGCCAAACGCGACGGCCTGTTTGCCTTCAGCGCGGAAGTGCTTGTAGAGAATAAACCGGTCATTCATCTTTTGGAAAAATCAGGATTCGATATTGAACGCAGCATGGGGGCGGGCGTCTATGAGCTGCGCGCCTACTTTACAAATAACAGATAACGGTCTTCCCGTCGAGGCTTCTCCGGTGGTTGTTTTTTGAGTGGAGTGCGTATAAATTGTAGTTGTAAAAAAGAATAGATGTATGCTAATAGCAGCCCTTCGCATATGTAGAGGATGCGGGATGTGTGAGTGATTGGTGTACCCCCGGTGGCCATAGCGATACAATTCTTTTTCTAAAAAGAAGGATATATAGAGCAAAGCTATGAAGTTTCTTTCCTGTATGCAGCATATGTGTATTCTGATAATCCTGATGGCGTTTTTCGTCCCGGCTCCTGCAATCCTTTACGCGGAAAACGGCGGCCAGGAATTGACGGGACTGGAACATCAGAATAATTATGTAAACATACGTTCAACAAACGGTAAGCTTTACGCCTATATCGTGCTCCTCTATAATGAAAATCCCCATTTTGTGAACATAATTCAAGAGCACAGTATCCCTGTCGATTTAATGCAAAAAGAAGGATTCCATATCGGGGAGTACCGGGAATATGTGCGTGGCATCAGGGATCCGCTGCTTTACCGGCTGGCGGAAATGATGCTGACAGTGTATTTACATCCAAAGAAAATTGACGATAAAACGCTTCTTTTGCTTCAGGATTCACTTGAAAAGAGAAATATAATACTCCGTTTTTCGCGCGAGAAAAGCTCCGGCTCGGAACGCATCGTTCTTGATTACTGTATTTACGGCTCGCGCAAGCCGCTCAGTATCTCGCACCCGCTGTTCAATGTGAACGAGAAAATATATAATATAATTCCGTATATCTATTATGACGAGTTCTCCACCAGCAATTCCACGTTCTATTTCGATATGATATATATTAATCCTGACGAGGTTCAGAATGATTATATCATCGCGAAAAAAATACTGAGAGGGGAAAATGTCGACTCAATGTTTTTTGTCGGCGCGCGTGTCGGAGATGATATTAAATATTGTCTTTTGCGTGCGTTTGACGGCAAAAAATCCATAAAAAATGAGATTTTAAAACTGTTCGAGATACATGAGCTGACGCACAAAATATTGAACAATCATTATAATTATTATGATCAGGTAACCGGCGAAGAGCTTGCTCTCAGCTGCACCATCTACACGAATGTATACCTCGGCCTTTCGGTTTTATACAGTTATCTTGATTACAGCATGACCAATCCTCACTGGATTGCGGCGATGAATTATATAAAATTCGTTGCCGGTGAGTACGGCAAAAAAGAGCTGATAGATAATCCCTCGCTGTTGAAAAACATACCCCCCGGGGATCTTCAAAAAATGTCGCGCATGCATTTCCAGGCGGTTGTGAAAAATCTGAAATAAAAGATCACAACCTCGGTTTTACGGGGTTTTTCACATGCATTTCATGCGGTTGTTTCCCGATTTCACCGGTAAGCGCATCGACCGCAATCTCGTGCAGAAGTGGCGCGATTTCCCTTGAAGATGAGCATGCTGCCGATTCAAGTTTGTCCCATGCGGCAACGATGCTGTTCTGCGCGATTTTGTAGAGATCTTCGACGGATTCATAATGCAGGCCGGGAGCGCCGGCGGGGTAAAACCATCGCTCCCGGTGAAGGTTGAGCACATGCCGGTTTATCCTTTTTGGTTCCGGATACCGTACTGTGTAATCGGGGAACAGCAGTTTTTTCTTGCGGAGTCTGTCGACGATCTTTTTGTAATATCGGTTATTGCTTGTTTTCAGCCTGAACGCAGAGTCGATTATGTACGGCAGCATCCTGATGCATGTGGGAGGCGCGGGCTGGTTGCCGGTAGTTCCGTGGCGCATTCTAAAAAAAAATGTGTCGCCGATTTCATGGTCCAAAAATATCAGGAGATCGTACAGCATTCCGGCGATGGAGGGGTGAAGCCCTCGCCGCCCTTTCCCGTATGTAACGATGGGAAACAGGGATTTCAGATCGGTTTTAACCGGTTTCTTTTTATAAAAGTGAGTGAAATATGCGTCGATGGTATATTCAAGTAACAAAAATTGCTCCCGAAAGAGCATTACTTCTTTATCGATATCGGTATCCGGAAACCCGGCCCAGTAGTATATAAATGGATGGAACACAGCGTCGGTTACAATATGGGAAACGTAGCCATAGACAAATGCGCGTTGTGCAGCGCTCCATTCGTTAACAGGATCGCTTGCATGGAGAACCCTTGTCAGCATCATCCGAAGGGATTCGGCAAGCCGGGCCGAGTGCAAATCCTTATTCAATGCAGTACCAAAAAAGCTCTTTTTCTTCATGAGGGGCAGATAGTCGATTACATCGGGTCCAAGACAGCCGAAATATCCGGCACGTGCAAACAGGGGCGTCGCAAATAGAATTTCGAGCGACCGGGTACCCCTGCCGGGATTTTTATCACTTTTCACGGCGTTCATTGCATCGGTAAATAATTGTATATGTGTTTGAATGCCTGGCATATAAATGAACTCGATAATGTAATTGTGAGTATATACTGTTGCGAATGTAGTGACTTCAAATCAAAAAAGCATGCCCAAGAACATGCTTTTTTGATTTCTCTGTGTCATATGAAGTATGGCTGTTGTGCGGCAAATAATGGTTCACACCGGCACGATGCTATTTCTTAACAGGATGGCAGCCCGAGCCCATGCAGAGCGCGTTTTTGTTTGCGTTGTTAATGTTATAGCCTTTCTTTTTCTCGATCTTCGCCGTGGTGTGGCAATATGTGCAATTGATCATTTTGCCGTCTTTCTTAAGGCCTTTATGCTTTGCCTGTATCTGAGGGTTTGCCATGACAGACGTGGCAGTGAACAGTGCTACCATAAAAAACGCGAAAAATGTTTTTTTCATACCAAGGGCTCCTTCTTGAAATATAAGTGGAATATAGAAATATTTATTACCGCGCAGTAAAGCATTCGTCAAGAATTTTATTGCGCGGCGTGCCGGTATGCGATTCGGGACTTCTGCTAAAGAACAGGCGGAAACCAATTCATTATATCTATATATAAAATCTATAATATTAATAGTTGATATTAAAATATCGTATGTCAGTATTGGCATACGAAGTATGCATACATTACTGGATGAGTGCTGGAGAGGAG
>DHPI01000044.1 GCA_002407865.1 Spirochaetia bacterium UBA5368 | reverse complement strand
CCCAATAATCCGGAAAGAGTGTAAAAAATTAAAACTCGTGGCGTAGCTATTTTTAAATTTCGCCTAACTCGAGTGAGTTATTACATTCACCGCGCATTGCGCCCTTTCGCCCCGGCCTTTTTCAACAGATCGACAATACCGCCATGGCGCTGAAACGACGCCTCATCCATTGCGGTAAAGCCGTTATGGTCCCTCGCGTTGATATCGGCGCCGGCCTCGACAAGCAGCTTTACCATCTCCACCTGGCCGAAATGCGATGCGGTCATTAGCGGGGTTTCGCCGAAGAAGCCGCGTATATTGAGGTTCGCACCCTTTTTTATCAATACGGCGGCCGAATCTTTTTTACCGTACCGCGCGGCGATGATAAGCGGCGAATCGCCTGAAAAATTCTTCGCATTGACGTTCGCGCCGGCGTTGATCGCCTTTTCAACGTCGTATTTATCACCCTCGCTCATCGCGATAAACAGCCGCTCGTTGGCATCCTCTTTTGTGAGCGCTTTTTTCTCCGGAAACACCGCACCGGGTATACTAAAAACAAACAGCAACACCAGCAGCACACGCCGTATATTTCGCATAACCGGAACCACCCGCTTTGCATAATGTAGTAACGCCCGAAGGCGGGCATAGTAAAGCACGCTCAGGCGGTTCATGTCAAGCGGGCAACCGCGATTTTAATGCATCCCGGCTTCATTCCAGTGCCGCTTAACGGCTATACGACGCGTGTTACATTTGTGCAATGTAGTATCGATTATCTCGCTGATAAGATTATCGCCATAGCCGTCGTCGGCCTGGCGGCATACATAATCTTTAATATTAATTCACGAGCCATAGAAGCAGCGCGCGCCGGCAACGCTGGAAGGGGATTCGTCGTCGTTGCAGATGAAATATCGAAGCTTGCCGATCAAACGGACACGAGCATCAAGGAGATCGACCGGCTTATAAAGGTAAACATTGAAGAAATAGGCCGCGGCATGAAAAATATAGAGCAATCGGGATCGACTATACTGAACATAATCGAGGGGGTTGCCACCATCGTTGCCGAGATTAATGAGGTTTCACAGCATATCGGCACACAGAACGATATAAGCAAAACGGTCAATGAGAGGGCCACTGCCGTTATGGTAATGACCGACGAGATTAAAATATCCATGAATGAACAAAAAAACGCAATGAACGAGATCATCACGTCTATCATTACCATGAACGATATTATCCCGACGTACTCCGGAGGCGCGCAAAAACTGTCCGACAACGCTGGCGATATGGAGCACATGGTCGGCACGCTTCATAATCTGGCAAAATCGGCAACCGCCTGACCCGTTCCACTGGACAGCACATTGCCGCGCGATTATTCCTCATGATGCTCGTGGGCCGATGCCGCCCTGTCGAGCGCTTCGATATAATGTGTAAATCTGATATACGACTGCACATATTCGCGCCCGGCGGTCACGCTGTCATTCATATGTTTTTTCTTCAGCATCACATCGTTGTATTTTTTTCTGATCTCCCCGGAAATGGCGCCCTGCATGTTTTTTATCAGTTCCCCGATTTTCCCCGTTTCTATAGCCTTGTCGGCCGCATCAACGGAAGGTTCCACCGGCGTGCCGTGCGGCTTAATACCCGTATAGGGAGCCCCTTCCGCGGCCCTGTGTATTCTGACCAGGGTTTCGAGAAAATAGGTATCGGCCAAATCTTTCGCCTCCGGGCTTAATTTACGCACCTCAAGTGTTTTCGAGAACGCGGCCCTTATATCCGCCTCGTCTTTTTCCGGAACCCAGGCCAGTACCGGATCCACGTTCCCGGCGGCAAGCGCCCGAAGTGCAGCAGTTACAAGCGGTCCATCCATCGTGTCACAGTGGGAATATGCGGTGTCAGCAGGCCCGGAAATAACCAGCAGCACGGCAGCCAGCAATGTATACATGTACCGTTTCATTAGAATCCTCCATGATATATTTTTGACTTCAATATACCATAGCCCCACATACAAAGCAAATAGCGTGCGGGCGCCCCTTTCGCTATCGCATTAGTATTAAAGACGGAACCGCCATGTACACATTTCTTTCACTGGCATATCTGGATTCATTGAAAAGGGACATCCGCCGCTCGCGAATCAGCGTTGCCGAGAGGGCGCGAAACGGCGGGATCTCATACTATTGATCAAACGTCATCCCGGTACAGCCGCCGTATTCAGCTAAAGCAGCCTATTTTTTTTCGCTTCAAATGTAAGCCTGTCTCTGAACTGCGGGTGCGCTATGGAGATCCGCTTTTTTACCCTTTTAGTAATGGATTCGTAGCTGATGTTCACAACCCCGTATTCGGTGCATATGTATTCGATCTCGTTCCTGGAAGTTGTTACTGCCGTTCCTTCCGGAAGCATGGGCATTATCTTGGATTGCAGATTTTCCTCTTTGTCAGTATATGTGGACTCCATTACGAAAATGCGTTTTCCGTTCTTTGACATTTTGGCGCCCTGGTTGAAGTTGACCTACCCGCCCGTACCGCTGTGCGGCAGGTACGATCCCACGCCCCATTCCATGCATATCCTCTCGAGCGGGCCCACAAACATCGTTTCGATATTAAAGCTCCCCTTCGTCTCGGGCTTCATATACTCGTACAGGGCCATGGCGAAACCCTGATATATCGTAACGTTTTTCAGATCTTTGGCTTTCGCGCTAAGCTCTGTAGCAAACGCCTTCGGTATGTTTATGCCCTCTCCCATGAAAACCCTGTCGTTCGAGCAGATCATCCCCGCAGCTTCCTTGGCCGATATCAGCTTGGCCTCGTAGTCATCACGAAACGATCCCCATTTTTAATCCTGTTTTTCACCTGTGTTGCCGCATTCATGCGATCCTCCTAAAAATTGCCTTTTGTTGTGTATATGAATATCCTGTATAAATGTGCGGCTGTCCCTCTGTGCGATCCGCATGCCTCAACACGCCCCCCGGCGCCAGATATATTCCGGCAAGCGCTTTTTCGCAATGCCCGCACGAACATCGCAGGGAATTTATCCCGGCAGGTTTCGATCGGGCAATACGGCCAGCCCGGACAGAGCGCGGCATCGGCAGGCGGCTCATCGTAAGCGTGTACGGGAAATATGTGGCAGTTCAGTATATAAGATCCCCATCGCCGGTTTCGAGGATAACGCGCTTGCATCCGGCGTTTTTCAGCGCATCAATGTAGCCGCGGGATTCGAGCTCGAACGCATGCTGAAGGGTGAGGTTATCGTCGGTGATTATCAGATCGCTCCCTAAAAAACGGTATTCGACGCCTAACATCTGTACGCTGCGAAGGTATGATATCGCGTCAAATGCAATGTCAAACTTGCGGTCCGCATTGTAATCACTCTCCCGCTTGCGCTGCGCCTTCAACTCCGGATGTATTATTTCGGCGCCGTAGTAGTGTATGGCTTTTATTGTTTTGTGCGGGCGCCCCACGAAGTTGCAGACGAATGTTATTAGGCTGGCAACGAGAACGCCCTCGATCACCGCGAAAAGAATTTGCAGTACGAACAGTATTCCTTTCTTCATGGCTCCCCCCGTTATTACAATTTTCCGTCCGGCAATATTGTAATAAATATATTTATACCGGCATACACCCGGTTGTCTCGCATAGCACCAAAAACGCCGTTATCGATTTCAGCACGTTGAATGGCACTGTGGTTTATCCCCGTATGCAATGTATAATAACATACCGGTCCAGGGAAAGGTACACCATGAAGGTAGAGGTGAGACTTTTTTCAAAGGCGTGGAGGATGCGGCGTAAGCTCACCCCCGCCCCACTCTTGCAGAAAAGAGGGGGAAAGGTGTTCGGTTATTCGCGTGTGTGGGGAATACCGAGGAGGCACTCTCATTGCCGCCCCGTGGTCACTTTGAGTGACGGATGACAATATGGAATCACGTACTGTAAGCGATGTTATTGAAGCATATTTAAAAGAAACAAGGGTAAACTAAAACGGATCCCCGGTATCCAGAGCTGCAATGGGTGTCCGTACATGGGACATGGATGTAAGGGCGTGATGCGAAATTTTGAAATGGATCATGTGTACTGTAACCCAGCCACACCAACGGAAAACGTAATAATTGAACGCTGGCACAGGGCATTCAAGGAAAGTTTGTATAAGCATGATGAACCGGATGGATTTGAAGAGTTTAAGCAATTGATTCAGGCCGCAGTACATTATTACAATTATGAAAGGTATCGTCAGTCGCTGGAGCATGTAACGTCGCATGATTATTACAGGGGTGATTTTGCAAAAACATTTACTGAAAGGAAAAGGTATTGCAAAATTGTGCGGGATGAGCGGAGATTGAAAAATTCAGAGAGGATGAAATCACTCTCTATCGAATCTTTCACATGATTCCACATTTTGCGGAAAACATTATATTCCTTGGCTGAAAGAAAGAGTTTATGTCTATAAACAAAATTATAAATGCTGTAAAGAAAATGATGATCATTAGCATTTTCTTTACGTCTATAATTTCTCCTTTGCCTGTAATGGCAGAGGAGACCACTGTGAAGATTGGTGTGCTTGCAAACCGCGGTTATGAACAGTGTAGAAAGAAGTGGGAACCTACTATTAACTATCTGACAAGAAAAGTTGCTCCTTATAAATTTGAACTTGTACCTCTGGACTTCAAAGAAATCATCCCGTCCGCCCGGGACAGAAAGATAGATTTCATTATTTGCAATTCCGCCATTTTTGTTGACATTGAAGCCATGTATAGCGTGACTGCTATTGCCACATTAAGGACAAGACTTTTTAATCGTAACTATGCAGCTTTTGGTGGGGTTATATTTGCCCGGGCAGACAATACGTCGATAAAAAGCTTTCAGGATTTGAAGGGAAAGATTTTTCTTGCTGCCGACAGAGAATCCCTGGGTGGGTGGCAGGTACAGTGGCGGGAGCTTAAAAAGGCCGGCATTGATCCTTTCAGGGATTTTGCGAAGCTGAGTTTTTCCGGTCAGCATGATGCTGTCGTATTTGATGTTTTAAAAAGAAAAACCGATGCCGGCGCCTGCAGGACAGGTATCTTAGAGAGTCTGGCAAGTGCCGGAAAAATAAATCTGACTGATATAAATGTCATTGCGGAAGGCAGTGAGACACAAAAAGCCATGAATGAGTTTCCTTTGCTTCTAAGCACTCGTCTTTATCCGGAATGGCCTATTGCCAAATTGTTTCAAACATCGCCGGAAATTGCATCTCGAGTATCACTGGCATTGCAGAACATGAAAAAAGATGATCAGGCGGCTGTTTCAGGCGAATACGGGGGATGGAGCTATCCGCTGAACTACAAACCTGTTCAGGATCTCCAGATGGAGCTGCAGATTGGATACTATAAAAGATTAGCACCGATGAGCTTTAAGGATATTCTTAGTAAATACTGGAGAGAAGTTGTCATAGCCACATTGCTGTTTATAATAATAACCATCGCTCTGATATGGTTGGCAGTTTTATATAGGCAGTTATCGGCGCTAAAGGAAAAGCTTGATATTGAACTCCTAGAACGAAAAAAGGTGGAAGAGGAACTCAGAAATGCCAACATTAAGTTGGAAGAATATGCAAATACTGACGCACTTACACAAGTTGCCAACCGCAGGAAGTTTGATGTTTGTTACGCTGAGGAGTGGCGTCGGATGTCAAGAGACAAAAAGCCTTTGTCTTTAATTATTGCCGATATTGATCATTTCAAGAAATATAATGATTTCTATGGCCACCAGGCAGGTGATAAATGCCTGTTTGAAGTCGCTCAGGAGGCTATCCGCTACATAGGCAGGCCAGGAGATCTCATTGCCCGATGTGGAGGAGAGGAATTTGCATTCATCCTTCCGTCGACGGATATAAAAGCGGCTACAATGATTGCAGAGCGTATCCGAATAGCAGTTGAAACGCTGAAGCTTCCTCATGAAATGTCTCCGGTTTCACCTTACGTAACAATCAGTTTAGGTGTTGCATCAATCATACCGGAACAGAATGGAAACCCAGAGGACATGATTAAAGCGGCTGACAATGCTCTTTATGAGGCAAAGAAACAGGGTCGTAATCGTTCTATCTTTTCAGAATAGCGTACGGAAAAGAAACTTCTTGAAAATCTCAATTTTCATACTTAGGGCTTTCTGAAAAAGTCGAAACTGCTGGAAAAATTGCGGTATCGAGAATCAATGGCTGCCATATTCTTGAAGAGCTTTCATGGGATAGTTACAACGAGACGACGCTTTTGATAGGGCAGATTGAGAGATATCGAGATCGTACAGGCTGTTATCCGAGAGCGGTTTTGGCTGACCGGTTATATCGGAATCGAGACAACTTGCAGTACTGCGAAGAACGGGGAATTCGGCTCTCCGGGCCGAAGTTGGGCAGGCCGGGGAAGAATCGGGCTGCTGATCGGAAAATAGAACGCCATGATAGCTCTATGAGAAATTCGATTGAATGTAGTTTTAGTACTTCGAAACGAAAGTACGGGATGAACCGTATTATGATGAAGCTTCGCCCGACGAGTGAGACGTCGATTGCTCTGATCGTGCTGGTGATGAATCTGGAAAAGATGCTCAGAGATATTTTTGTCGCTCTGTTTCGGATGCTCTTAGGTGATCTGAACGGGCTATTTTTAAAGAAAAAATGGGCAATCTGAGTTTTTCAGGAAACCCTTATTAGGGATATTTGCGTATGCTTCAAGAATAGCTCTATTGCACGTTGCGGGTTCTTTATTTATCATAAGACCAGCTGCGAGGAACAAGGTCTTTCGCTCAACAAGAGTAGTAATATAACCCTGATCCCCTTTCCCAGTGATAGTATCTCCTTCCCAGTGACCTATCCTATTTCGGTTTTCTACAGATTTCGGCCGGCTATGAATGCTAATTCTGTCTGGAATTTGTATGCGGGATCCTCGCGTATTAAGCCTTCTCTGCCGCTTTTTCACTCCACGGGCAAGATATGTATATAAATCATCTCTTTGAGTTGCTTTCAAGTAGATCCACGTATAGATAGATTCATAGCTTATACGCATATCTGGAGCATTTTTATGGGTTAATTTCAACTTCCAAATATTGCATCGGGTGATATTCCATCTTTGACAGATTGTATAATATGATTTTCGAGTGCAATATTACTTTCCAGTTTCCGTTTTTTTGAATATTTCCTACGATTACGATTTAGTGTGGTGCTTAATCTCTTAGGATTTAGACCTTATGGTGTCATTCATTTATTTGCTACCTGTTGCACTTCAGTTTTGAATTCGGCAGAAAATCATTACTATATTCACAAAAAAATATTGACAAAGATTATTGTGCTTCATAAATTATCGTCCACTAACATTTGAAAGAACCAACGAGCATGAATGTAAAACCGGAAAGAAAACAGGAGATTATCGCGGCGTCGCTGCGGGTCATCGAAAAGAAGGGATTCCACAACCTGACGATGAAGAACATAGCCAGGGAGGTGGGGATTACCGAGCCGGGCATTTATCGTCATTTCAAAAAGAAACAGGACATCCTTACGGCCATTCTCGATGGCTTCAAAATCGATGTCATCAAGGGCATGGAACGATCGATGGATGACCGCCGGGAGCCGCTCGATGCCATCGTGGCGTTATACGGGAGCACGTTGCGACGTTTTCAGAAGAATCCGCTGTTGACCACGGCGATTTTTTCAGAAGAGGTATTCAGGGACAACAAGAAGCTTGCGGGCATGGTTTTATCGATCATGGAGATCACCCAGGGTTCGTTGCAAAAAATAATACGATCGGGTCAGGCGAACGGGATCATTGATCCCGGTCAATCCGATGAACAACTCTCGCTGATCATCATGGGCGCGTATCGCATACTGGTGACGAAGTGGCGTCTGACAGGGCTTTCCTTCGATATCGTCGCCGAGGGTGAAAGACTTGGAGAAACAATCAAGGTGCTAATGGCGGCACCTGCAAAAAAATAAAAGAGGGATTGTTCGATGAAACCACGATTGAAGGCGCTGCTGCTTTTTCTTCTGGTCATTTGTTTCGGGGTGCTGATTTTCGGCGGCTACATGATCAAACGGGACAAACCGCCGATCATTCTGTATTTCATCCAGGGCATTAACACAACGCCAATCCACACCCACACCGCGCTTTTCGGGATGTATGGACTGCTAGCCATCGCCCTTATGCTGTTCTCCGTGCGGCACGTTTTCAAAAAAGCGGCATGGTCCGATCCGCTGCCCAAATGGAGCTTCTGGGGCCTTAACGGCGGCATACTGCTCATGACGCTCGTGAGCCTCATCCCGTCGAGATTCTACCAGTTCTATCACGCGGTTGACAAGGGGATGTGGTACGCGCGGAGCCCGGAGATCGCCAGCGGCGAATTCATACGAACCGCCTCGTGGCTCAGGATGGGACCGGACATCATTTTCACGTGCGGCGCCTTCTGTCTCCTGGCCTTCCTAAGCAAAGGGATAAGGATTTCATTCATAAAAAAGGAGAAATGACATGAAACCGACGGAAATATTAATGGAAGAACATGAACTGATTCTCGTGATGCTCGACGTCATCGGAGCCGTATGCGACGGCATGGAGAAAACGGGGAAGGCCGATGATGCGCGCATCACACAGATCATCGATTTCATCCGGTCCTTCGCCGACGGGTGCCACCACGCCAAGGAGGAGAAGGTGCTCTTTCCCGCCCTCGAGGCAGCCGGCATCCCCCGCGAGGGTGGGCCCATAGGCGTCATGCTCAGCGAACACGTCATGGGGAGAAATTTCGTCATGAACATGGACAAGGCGCTGAACGGACTGCGGAAGGGTTCGGCGGACGCATCCACCGGGTTCATCAAAAACGCACGGGGTTACGTGGAACTGCTCACCGAACATATCCACAAGGAAAACAACGTGCTTTTCGTCATGGCCGATCAGAAGCTTTCTCCGGAGGAACAGAAAAGGATAGGGGACGATTTTGAACGTATCGAGAGGGAGGAAACCGGCGAAGGCGTTCATGAGAAGTACCACACGTTGTTGCACGAACTGCGCGATGCATACCTCAAATAACAAAAAGGAGACATCACCATGAGTAAATCAAGAATCGTAAAAACGGCAACCGTCATCATGGTTCTCATGATTACCGTCATGTTTTCACAGGAAGGGAGAAGCCATTGCGACACCCTGGACGGACCGGTGATACTTGCGGCAAAAAAGGCCCTGGAAGAGAAAAACGCTAACTACGTTCTCATCTGGGTGCAGAAGGGGGATGAGAAAGATATCATCGCGGCGTTCGACAAAGCGGTTGCCGGGCGGACGAAAGCGGGGAATGGCGAAAAGGCCGACAGGGATTTCTTCGAGACACTGGTGAGAATCCATAGGGCCGGAGAGGGGGCCCCGTATGCCGGCCTCAAGTCGGCCGGGACAGAACTCAACCCCGGTGTCGTGGAGGCGGACAAATCGATCGAAAGCGGCAAATTGGAGGGCGTCACCGCGCTACTCGCGAAAACGACGAAGGCCCGGCTCGACGCGTATTTCTCGCGAGTGATGACGAAGAAAGCTTTCCCCGTAAACGACGTTGCCGCTGGCAGGGAATACGTTAAGGCCTATGTCGAATACGTGCATTTCGTCGAGGGCCTCTACAACCTGACGACCAAGGAGGGAGGCCATCACGCGGAAGGGGCGCATGACGCGCACGGTTTGCATGCGGGAGGCCACGACGCCGTGCTGCACAGCATTCTGCTCCTCGTCGCGGGCATCGTGATAGGCATGGTCATAATGTACATCATACGGCGCCGGAAAAGCGCATAACGACAAACCGATGGGAGAGGATCGACATGGCTTATAATATCAAAAACAACGTCTACTGGACGGGGAAAATGGATTGGGAACTCCGCAAGTTCCACGGGAGCGAATATTCCACCTTCAGCGGATCATCATACAACTCGTATCTCATCAGGGAGGAAAAGACGGTCCTTATCGACACGGTATGGACCCCCTTCGCCAAGGAATTCATCGACAACCTCACGGCGGCGATCGACCCGTCAAAAATCGATTACATCATCTCGAATCATGCCGAGCCGGATCATAGCGGCGCGCTGCCCTATCTCATGGACATGGTGCCCGACAAGCCGATTTATTGCACGGCAAACGGCATAAAGTCCCTGAAGGGTCTCTATCACCGCGACTGGAATTTCAAGCAGGTAAAGACGGGCGACAGATTGTCCCTGGGTTCGAAGGAAATCATCTTCATCGAAGCGCCGATGCTCCATTGGCCGGATACCATGTTCAGCTACCTCACCGGCGATAATATTCTCTTCAGCAACGACGCTTTCGGCCAGCATTACGCATCGAGCGGTCTTTTCAACGATCTGGCCGACGAGAAAGCGCTATGGGCTGAATGCATCAAATACTATGCAAACATTCTCACGCCCTTCAGCCCTCTTGTGTCGAAAAAAATCAAGGAGTTTGTCTCGCTCAATCTGCCCTTGGACATCATCTGCACGAGCCACGGCGTCATATGGCGCGACAACCCGATGCAGATCGTGGAAAAGTACCTCAACTGGGCTGAGAATTATCAGGAAAACCAAATAACGATACTGTATGACACCATGTGGAACGGAACACGCATTCTTGCCGAGCACATCGCGGAAGGTTTGCGGGAAGCCGATCCCTTGACCACCGTCAGGTTGTTCAATGTGGCCACCACCGATAAAAACGACGTGATCACCGAAGTCTTCAAGTCCAAGGGCATCCTTGTTGGCTCACCGACGATCAACCGCAGCGTACTCTCTTCGGTGGCGGCCATACTCGATCAGATACAGGGGCTGCAGTTCAAGAACAAGAAGTCGGCCGCTTTCGGCTGTTACGGCTGGAGTGGAGAGTCATTGAAAATAATAAACGATCATTTAATAAAATCTGGTTTTAAAGTTATGGAATCTGAATGTAAAGCATTATGGAATCCTGATAATGATTCATTGCAAAACGCGTATCAATTTGGAATAGATTTTTCAAGGTTTCTTAATAACTGAATATTCTCATGCGGGCTTATACGTTCTGTATTCGCCCGCCTTATTGCTTAATTGGCACGCCGCTTCATAGAACACGCGAGTCTGTCGCAAAAGTCGATTTACTTTTTGAAATAAGAGCAACCGCATCGGAACTGCACTGAAAAACCGCTGCAGTCCATATATAAACCGCATGAAGAATGCCGGAGTCTTTATTAACCCGGCATTTGGTGTCTTTAGCGGCTGTTAACCGTACTGCAGTTTCGCAAGTTTTCTGAAGTTGTGCGCAATGCAGACGATAGTCCAGATAGTAAGTGGAAGGAATATAAAACCTGTAGAAGAAATTCCCGTGATCGTGAACAGCATCACCTGTCCCTGTTGTGAAACCGCCGGGGCAGATAAGTGTTCTCCGGTTATCATCCGTAGAGAGTATACAGTCTTTTGATGTTATACGGTCAGCG
>DHPI01000082.1:3226-3895 GCA_002407865.1 Spirochaetia bacterium UBA5368 | reverse complement strand
GCTGGTTCGGCAGTTTTCAATCAAAATGGTGGACAATGTATTTAGATTTTTTTATAAAATAATCGATTTCGGCAAGGTATGGATCGATGTCTTCTGGGCCTTTTATGAGATATGGGAGGCATTCTTCCTTATATTCTATAACCTGTTCATGTATGTGTATTATTTTATTATCTTCATAATCGATAAATTAACCGAATCCGAGGCGATGCTCCTCTTCTGGAGAAAGGCGCCGAAGATAATTCCCTATAATCCCGGCAGCGTGTACGACCGCCACGCCCCCAATCCAATTCCGGCGATGTACGGGAAACAGGCCGCGACTGCAGTGAAGCAGACTGCCGAGGCGGCGGCTATCGCGACGAGGAATGTGCTTGAAAATTCCGCAAACCGCCTGCGTAAACCGGCATCGGGCGGGCGCGTGTCCATTGTGCGGAAACTGCTCGAATTTTTTAACGGCGTGTTTTCCGTGCTTAAGGCGATAGTCGTGTTTCCGTTTAAAAAGCTGGCCGGCGTTTTCTCGCACCGCCTCCGGCCCATAAAAGAGGACGAAATTCCCCGCAGTCACAGCCTTATCGAAGATTACATGAAAGAATACGAACAGAGACGAAAGGGTTGAAACACCATCTGCCAGAAGGCGATGATGCGCATCGTCGCCTTCCGGCGACGATATGC
>DHPI01000082.1:0-3084 GCA_002407865.1 Spirochaetia bacterium UBA5368 | reverse complement strand
TCGCCTTCCGGCGACGATATGCATCATCGCCTTCTAATGCTTGAACGCTCGCTGGCCGGTGTACACCATGGTGACCTTTGGGTCCGCCTCATTGCACGCCACGATGGATTCGAAATCGCGCTCTGACCCTCCCGGTTGAATGATGGCGCTGATGCCCTGCCGTATGCCCACGTCGACGCCGTCGCGGAAGGGGAAAAACGCGTCGGAAACCATGGCCGAGCCGATCAGGCCCGCGCGGGCTTCCTTCGTTTCGTTGTCGATGTCCAGCAGTTCCGATTTTTTCCGGTCGCCTTTGTTCACGGCAAGCTCGAGCTCCTTGTAGGAGATTCCGTGTCGGTCGAAACACAAAAGATCGGCGTATTTCGTGTATGCCTTGTACACGGCGATGTCGGCCACGCCCACGCGGTCCTGCTCGCCTGTGCCGATGCCGACGGTGACGCCGTCCTTTACATAGAGCACGGAGTTGGAAGTGACGCCCTGCTCGACGAACCAGCCGAACAGCAGATCGTCGTATTCTTTCCCGGTCGGCAGCCTGTCGATTGTATATGTCTGGCCCTTGTAGTCTACGCGGGCGGGCGTAAGGTCGTCTTTCGATGATACGATATTGAGCGGTGATTGCTGTACTATGATGCCGCCGTCGATAAGCGATTTAAAATCGACGAAACGCATGCCCCTGAAGCGTGCGAGCTGGTCGATGCGTTCGATTTTTATGATTCTCAGGTTCTTGCGTTTTTTCAGTATGTCGAACGAGCCTTCATTGTAATCGGGAGCGGCGATGACTTCGATGTACTGCTGCGAGACCAGCTCTGCCGTCTCACGGTCGACGGGCCGGTTGAGGGCCACACAGCCTCCGAACGCGGCGATGCGGTCGGCGCGAAAGGCCCGGTTGTATGCCTCTGCCGCGTTTGCGCCATACGCCACGCCGCAGGGATTGTTGTGCTTTACGATGACGCACGCGGGCCTGTCCATGAGATACTTTAGCACGTTGAGCGAGTTGTCGATGTCGGTCAGGTTGATTTTTCCTGGGTGCTTGCCGGATTGCAGCATCATAGCCTCGTCAATGCCGCTTACCAGTGAATTGCCGGGCCCGATGAAACGGCAGTCGCCCAGTACAAGGTTCCCGTTCGCGAGTTCGTACATTGCCGCCTCCTGCCCGGGGTTTTCGCCGTAGCGCAGCCCCTTCTCGACGAGTGCGCCGCCGTCTTCGAGCCTCCACGCGCGTTTTTTATATACAAGCGTCTGTTCTCCGAAGCTGATGGTCATCGTGTCGGGGAAATGATCGTCCATGATGGTTTTATATGCTTTTTTCAGATCGTCCATTGGTTCCTCGTCAATGTCGTGTTTTTCGTGCCGGGATCCCTGCGCCAACAAAACCACATCAGGGGGATTTGATGATCCGCCACGAAATGAGGATCAGGAGTATGCGCGGGTGTGTCAATAATTAATTTTTATGCTGAATTCAACCGGAGATGGCGCTTTTGAGGCGCTTGCGCAGATGTTTTGGGAGCGCTGTATAAGCAGATTGCCGCGGGAAGACGCGAAGCGGGGCATATGGCAAGCGCTTTTCGAGCGGCAATTGCGTGGCCGGCCTATTCGAGCGTGCAGCCGAAACGTTTGCTTACATACCGGGCCGTGCTGGTTTTACCCAGCCCCTTGGCGGTCACGGTTTTTTTCTCGTAATCGATGTCGCACCTCTGGACCGGCAGTGCGAGCTTCGACCAGTTGTGGGCCTGTTCTTCGGTTTTGCCTTCGACAAAGAGCGATGAGCACATGAATTTTGCGTACGCCGCCGACGCCATCGGCAGAAACGCCTTTATATCCTTCAGGTTGGCCGTAATCCACGCGCCTGCGCCGACGAGTATAATTACGATGAGAATAAGCAGCAGTTGTATAAATTTTTTCATGGCTGGCTCCTATTTTTCGATGCTGTCGATGATGAGCTTGAGAAAGTGGTTTCTGTCGAACACCTTCTGCCTGTTGTCGCCCGTGTATGCGATTACCATGTCGAGCGACGGTATTATGATAATGAACTGCCCCCAGTGGCCGTCGGCAAGAAAAAGATCGCGCGGCGCATCGGGAAACGCGGGCGGCAGGTTTTTTTCCGGCAACCCCGTGTTCAGCCACCACAGCGCCCCGTAGGTCGGGTCATCCTTTTCTTTCTCGCTCAACTCGGTTGTCAGATACGCTGGCGCAAGGGTCGTGCTGTAGGTCACCCATCCTTCTGGAAGCAGCCGCTTCCCTTCCCACACGCCGTCGTTCAGATACAGATAGCCGAATTTCGCCATGTCGCGCGGCGTCGCGTACAGATACGACGACCCCACAAACGTGCCGGCCGCGTCGCGTTCCCATACAACATTTTTCATGCCGATTTTATTGAAGAGCCTGTCCCATGGATAGCGATCGTAATCATCACGGCTCATCGTATTTTTCAGCATCGCCATGAGGAGGTTTGGCGTGGGGCTTGCGTATTCCCATTTTGTGCCGGGTTTCGCCTCGAAATCCTGCGACGCCGCGTACGCGGCCATGTCGCGGTGTCCCGTCGTAAAGAGCATCGCGTTCACGGTGGATTTGAGCGGCGACGCCTCGTAGGTTTCGTTCGAATACAGGCCCGAGCTCATTCGCAGGAGGTGGTCGATCGTGATAGTTCTGTGTTCGCCGCGATCGAGCATGGGATAGTATTTGTACGCCGCATCGCTTACCTTCAACCTTCCTTCTTTCACGGCGATGCCGAAGAGCGCGTTTACGAAACTTTTGGAATCCGACCATGTAAGGTGGACGGTATCCTTCGTGAAGCCTCCCGCGTATTTTTCAAAAATGAGGTAGCCGTTTTTAATGATGACAAGGCCGTCTGTTCGAATGCCCTTTCTCTCCGCCTCGGGCCCGGTCCGGGTAAAGGCGTAATCGACCATTTTCTGGAGCTTTGCCGGGTTCACGCCGATGTCTTCGGGTTTTTTCATTTTCCAGCCGGCCGTCGGCCAGTAGTCCCGCTTTGCCTTTGGCGGCGCGAACAGCGATATGCCGGATGATGAGCCTGCATCCTTCGCGGATAGTGCCGGCGTGACGCCGCCGATGTTTCCTGGAATA
>DHPI01000022.1:124919-131217 GCA_002407865.1 Spirochaetia bacterium UBA5368 | reverse complement strand
CATCTCCCCATTTTGCGGGATTGAACTCGTTGTCGGCAATTTTCGCGGTTTTCAGAATTTCGGGTTTCTCAGGGGCGCATCCATCCATCAGTATAAAAAGTGAAAAAAGGGAAACCGTGCATACGATAAGAATGAAAAACAAAACATTTTTTTTCATGGAAGGGCCTCCGCTTAATATTCATTTATTTTTATATGCAGCAATTTTCTGTGGCATTCCCAGCACCGCATTGTGTCGGTGCTTATACGCGACACCATTTCCTCGTGGCAGCGGATGCAATTCGCCTGTATCGTTTTTTTCGCATGCGACGATGAATGAATAGTCTCGGAGACAAGGCCCGAATAGAAGTACACGACATCCTTTACGCCATCGAGGCCCTTCCACATGTAGTGGTTAATGAAGGTATCGTTGGGAAGATGGCAATCGATACACTGTATCTGCGTATGCTTTCCTGTATAGAACCAGTCATCGTATTCCGGAAGCATCACATGACAGCTTGCGCAATATTCGGCAGTCCCTGTCTTTTTCATGTAGCCTGGAAGCGCGGCCGCAACCGCGATTGCCGACACCACGCACGCGGCAATGAAATAGACGCGCCGTTTTCCCTCGGGCAGTTTCATGTCGCGCCTCCTGCTTAAAAAGTAGTTACCGCGGTATGCCTTTACACCTGCACCTCGCGGCATTTCCCGGAAGCGGGTACGCATGGTCTTTCACATGGATTATCGCAACATGCCGGTAGAATGAGCCGTACCGCGCGGTCGAAAAAGAAATAATTCCATGCCCAGTTTATCATGACAAGAATCCTGTTACGAAAACCTATGAGATTCATCAGGTGAACAACGAGCCACATCGCCCAGGCGACAAATCCTTTGAATTTCCAGCGTCGTATTATGGCCACGGCGGAATTTCTGCCTATGGTTACCATTGCCCCCCTGTCTCTGTACACAAGCTGCGCCGGGGAAAGGCCTGCAATATCACGCAAAATATTGCGGGCGGCTGTAGCCCCCTCCTGCAGCGCCACCGGAGCCGTCATGGGTAGCGGATTCCCGTCGATAACGGCCAAATCGCCAGCAACATATACCCGCGGATGGCCGGGAACCTGCAAGGTATCTGTCACGATGATTCTTCCGGCATCTGTTTTCGCAATGCGTTCGTCATGCAACATCGCGGCGCCTCGTACGCCTGCGGTCCACACAACCGTAGCGCTCGGTATTGCCGCCCCACTTTTAAGACGTATGCCGCTTCTTTCAATGCCCTGCGCCTGGCTATTAAGCATTACCTCTATGCCCATTGCGGTAAGGCGTCGTTTCGTATAGTCGCCCAGCACTTCCGGAAATGACGGCAGCAGTTTCGACCCGGCATCGAGCAGAAGCACCCGTACCTCGCTGAAATCGAGGGCGTGATAATCCCTCCGCAACGCTCCTCGTATAAGTTCAGACAACGCCCCCGCAAATTCGACGCCCGTTGGTCCGCCGCCGATAATGCTGAATGTGAGGAGCTTCCGCCGTGCATATATATCTTTTTCATGCACCGCCGTTTCAAAACACGACAGAATGTGGTTCCGCAGGATAATACCGTCATCGAGCGTTTTCAGCGGGAAAGCAAACTCCTCGGCCCCCGGAATACCGAAATAATTTGTTACGCTTCCAGCCGCGATGATCAGGTAATCGTATGAAATTGTACCGCCGGTAATCTTTACACAGTTCGCATCAATGTCAATACCATGCACCTCCGAGCGCACAAATCGTATACATTTTCTTTTACGAAGTATGCTTCGCACCGGATATGCAATCTGTTCCGGCTCGATTTCAGCTGCCCCGATCTGGTATAGAAGAGGTAAAAAGGTGTGATAATTATTTCTGTCGATAACAGTAACATCGACGGCCGCACCGGAAAGCTCACGCGCCGCCCACAGACCCGCAAATCCAGCACCGATGATTATCACATTCAATGGCATGTCTGCTGTTACTCCACCCTTCCCGGACTATGTTCTAATAAAGGGATAAGTATATTCATTACCGCGCATATTTCAATCAATTAATTACCACGCGCATCCAGTATCGATCAACGCTCTGCGCGTCCACGCCCTTAATCAAACTACCACCGCAATTGCCAGCACGCATTTGCATACCGTTCGGTTATGGCAACGCCCCTACCATGCCAGCGCAGCGCAATACATGTATTCGGAATCCACTGCACGTAATGAAATTTTAATCGAATCACCCTTTTATCATTGTCAGCATCATTTTAACGGGCGTAATCGCTTCGAGGGCATGAGGGCGATTCGCCGGCATCACAATCGCCTCATCCGATTTTACAGTAAAAGGCTTTCCATCTATTCGAATCTTCATTTCACCATCAAGTATCTGCACCATCGCGTCAAACGGCGCGGTATGTTCGCTGAGTGTCTCACCCGCATCGAACGAAAAAAGTGTGATGGTGCCCGCCGGTTTGTTGATGATCGTTTTGCTTACCACCGATTTTTGCTGATATTCGATGCAATCGGCCAGCCGCAATCCTTCCCTGGTGAATTCATTTGTACCCATACGCAATGCCTCCGTTTTTATAGTAATCAAAAAAAGTATTTTTTTATAAGACGTATATTGCCCTTTTTAATCAATTGCATGCCGGAAAAACGCATTACATTCTTAATACGAATGCGATACGTTTCATTATAACAGTGTGTTTCGCATTTTTTGCATGATGGTTTCGGAACATACGGGCAGACAATTCGTTTGCTTACGGAATACAAAAGGAGCTTTCTGCATTCATCGCATACGTAACAATTCGAATCATTGAGATACATCCCGATAGCCCCGGAGGCCCGTACAGGACTTTTATTTTCGGCGCCATGTTTTCGTAAGCAATAAAACTGAATAAACGCGACAAGCACATTTACATCGCGCGCCGTTGTTTTATCGATTTCATGTAGTTTGTTCAACGCTTCTTTATTCTTAAATGCATTTTTAAATATCATGACTCAATTCACTCTCCGCATCATGATGCGAAACACATCCAAAACGTATTGTCGTATCTGAAATACGGCGCCCGGTCAAACCGCATAGATGCGGCGTATTGGAACCCGGTTCATTATTTTTTATGAAATTCGCGCACGTTATGCACATCCTGGCGACCGATAATATGCCGTCATCGTGCAATGACCGCAGCAACTCCAGCATGAAATGAACGACAACGGATTTATCGGCGTCCGATACATTTTGCATGTGCTCACGCAGCGCATTCTGCCATCCGTCAAGCGCCTGTGCGGCTTTCACGCCTTTCTGTGTCAGCGACAGGATATATGAACGCCCGTCTTCTTCGCTTCTTTGTTTGCACACAAGTTTTTTCTCTCCAAGCACGCGGACCGCATCGCTGACCGTCGCAACGGTGAGATCGAACTCGCGCGCGATACTGCTGATGCGACGCATTTCCTTCGATGATTTATGAATAAACAGAAGGAAATGTATTTGAATGGGGCTCAGCTTATATTTTTTTGCTGAATCCCATATGAGAACCCTGTGAACCTGGACAATTTTCTCAAAAGCGGCCATGATGGTATCGTCAACGGCCACATTATTATATTGCATTGTATTTCTCCTTTTTTGCTCCAGCACGACATAAATCGGCGAATTTGCACCATTCGGTACAGTGCCGCCAGGCGCCGTACACAATCGTTCCGCATCGCTCACAATACGCATGCGTTTCATCGCTGAACAACTCGACATCTCCCCCGCAACCGGGACATTGCCTCACTGAAATTTCCGGCGTACGAAGTTTTCTTGAACCCGGACAGTGATTTACCATTGAAACCCTACCCTTCATGAATTATTTCTCCGCGAATCGACAGCGTATAATCGGACACCGGAATGTTTTTTTCAGAGCGCCTCAGCGCTTCTCTGACTATACGCTCAACGCCAAAACAACATGGCACTTCCATGTGCGTCATGGTTATAGATGCAATATTCATTAATGCAAAAATCTCTGTCAGTCGTTCAACATACTCGTCTATCGTCGGGTCCAGCTTCGGGCAGAACATAAGCAGTATTTTTCCCGACAAAAACCGCCTGTGGAAATCGGCAAAGGCGCATGGTACGCAATCCGCCGCTATCAGCAAATCGGCATTTCGCAGGTACGACGCTGACGGATTTATCAACCGAAGCTGGACCGGCCAGTGACGAAGCGATGATGCCAAAGACCCTCCGGTATTCGTCGAAATAACACGATCGTTCACAGCCAGTTCTACTGCCCGTGATCCCGGACACACATGTTGGTGCGCATTATACCCAGCCGATGCAGTGCGCACCCCATACTCGGGCACCGGAATTTTATTTTTACGTAAGAAAGCAATTGCTTCTTGCAAAAGGGTTACTTCATTATGACTATGCAAATGTGACAGGTGTGCCGCGATGCCATCGGGGCCCTGTTGAACGATATTGTGCATCACCTTCGATTCATCATAGGGCTCCGCATCTCGCTCTTCTATTGATATCGCCCCCTGGGGGCATTCTCCCATGCATGCCCCCAGGCCGTCACAGTATAGTTCGTTTACCAGCCGCGCCTTGCCGTCAATAATCCGCAGCGCCCCCTCCGGACACCCGATAACGCAATTGCCGCAACCATTACATTTTTCTTCATTGATCGTTATAATTTTTCGTTTCATCTCGTCTCCCGTCAATATAGATAGGATTCCTAACTATATTAGCACACGCACAATATTGTCAATTATTTTTTTGCCAAAATGCAGACTATCGCATTCCCGTTTTCCGCGGTTATTGCATACAGCGGGCTTTATCAAGTAAGAAATATCAGCCTGCGGCAGTACACGACATTATACAAGAAGCGCCATAATCGCATGAAGCGCCGCAGTGCAGCAAAGCGCGATGCCGGTTTTTTTATGTACGCCGAAAGGGACGCGGACGATTTTTAATCCAGTCAGCAACTGAAATGTAAGCAGCACGCAATTGATTAGACCAAGTGTAAGTATCATGTATGCGCCCATTGTCATCAGATAATGAAGCGTTTTATTTGAGATCTATTTTCTTTTTTTCGATTCCCGCGCTGCCGTGGATGTTGCAGTTTCCCTGCGCCTCGATTTCAACCGGCTCCTTTACGGTATACTTTATTTCGCGCACAAAAACCTCGTCCTCCGGCCTCTTGTTCGACGAAAAATCCCACCTGGCAATTTCTTTTCCGTTTGCCTTGATACTGGCCCAGTTTGTATAATGCATGAAATTATTGCCGGTATGCGAGTATGTCACCTTTATTGTGACCTCGGCTCCTTTCGCCACGGTATCAGGAGCGTCGATTTTCGCTGAGGTTTTGTTTGCGAAAACGGCCACCGATGCCGCAAGGACACTACCAAGTATTGCGCTGAAGATAATGATTTTTTTCATTTTTGCAGTCCCCCGTTATGTATATTTTTCCCAGAGAGCATGCATTCATACTTTAACGTGCGGAAATTTTTTATTATTGTCAAGTCCATTGATCTTTCGCACGCCATCCCTCGTCAGGTATAATCGAACGGTCAAAATCGCGGCGTAAAACACGTTCGTTATGAAACGAAACGGTCAGTTCGTGCTATTTATCGATTTTTTTTCATTCTGACTCGACGAATATATTGACATATATGTCTTGTTGTTGATAATCAACAAATCTTTACCATAAATAATACATTATGGATGTTTTTCGGTATATAATTGTGCATATTCGGATTTTACCATTAAAGCGCAATTAGCCGGTTTTCATCCCTGATGGTCAACTCGCGTTATTCATTATGGTACGCCGATGTTATCTATTTCAAGGAGGGTTTCATTTATATGTCGAACGAAAAAGTGATGAACCGTTGGCTTGTTGTTGTCGGTGCGCTGCTCATTCAGATCAGCCTTGGCGCTATCTACATTTACAGCGTATTTAAACCGGGTCTTAAAACGCAATTTCCGGGATGGAGCAATACCGATCTTGCGCTGCCGTCTCAGCTTGTGCTCGCGTTTTTCGCTCTCAGCATGATTCTTGCCGGCAGAATTCAGGACAAAGTAGGACCAAGAATTATCGCGACAATCGGCGGAATACTGCTTGGCGTGGGACTCGCAATCGCCTCAGTAGCGCAATCGCTCGCCGTTTTTGTCATTGGATTCAGCATCATCGGCGGCATCGGTATCGGCACCGCATATGTATGTCCCATAGCGACCTGTGTAAAATGGTTTCCCGACAAGCGCGGTCTTATAACAGGGCTTGCGGTTGCGGGATTCGGCGCCGGCGCCCTTGTCTTTACTCCTGTCGCGAAAAGTTTTATTGCCGATT
>DHPI01000022.1:115026-124835 GCA_002407865.1 Spirochaetia bacterium UBA5368 | reverse complement strand
GCGAAAAGTTTTATTGCCGATCCCGGCATTGGCATTATGAAGACGTTTCTGTATCTCGGCGTAATATTCTTCATCGCGGTCGTTATCGGCGCGCAATTTATGAAGAATCCGCCTGCCGGATACAAGCCCGAGGGATGGAATCCAGCCGCGGCCTCCGCGTCAGCGGCGGCAAAAAAAGCCGATTATACCTGGCAGGAAATGCTGAAAACCGGCCAGTTCTGGCTGTTATGGCTTACCTACTTCGCTGGCTGCACGGCCGGGCTTATGATCATCATGAATACCACCAACATCTGGCAATCCACTTCCCTGCTCAATCTGTTTGACGGCGCAAACACCATACACGCATCTGTCTATAATGGAATCCTTGCCGCGGGCGCTTCTGCGGTAATGATAGTCGCGATTCTGAACGCGCTTGGAAGAATTATCTGGGGCAAGGTGTCCGATAATCTCGGCAGAAAAACGACATTACTGGTTATGTTCGTGTATTGTGGAATAATCATGCTGCTTTTCAACATGATGAAAACATATCCTCTGTACCTGTTCGGCGTCTCGTCCGTAGGATTCTGTTTCGGCGGCTATCTGGCTCTGTATCCCGCCGTCACGGCCGATTATTTTGGCACGGTCAATGTCGGGGCCAATTACGGCTGGATGTTCACGGCATACGGCGCGGGCGGACTTTTTGGGCCGTGGCTCGCTCCAAAGTTGATGGAGGTAATCAAAAAAATACCTTATGAATCGCTCGACAAAGCCGGCGCCCTGATTTCTCCTGCACCGATGTTTGACGCCGGGAATTACATGCCGGCATTCATTATATCCGGCATTATGTGCCTTGTTTCAGCGCTGCTCATTCTGCTGGTAAAAGCGCCATCGGGGAAATAATCCCGCCTGTGATACCGGTGAGGGGATTTCGCATCCCCTCACCACGCCGATGGCTATGCAATCTTGTTCGAGCGGCGCCATATTCTCATTGCATCGGCTTCTTTTATGAGCTGGTCGCGAAAATCGGGATGCGCTATATTGATAAGCGCCTCCGCCCGCTGCCATGTCGATTTCCCTTTGAGCTGCGCTGTGCCGAATTCCGTGATAATATAGTGCGCTATTGAACGGGGAACCGTGACTATGGAGCCGGGCGTTATAGTCGGGCGGATGCGTGTTTTCACGGTACCGTCTTTCTCGGTGCGCGTCGAACTAAGGCATATAAGCCCCTTGCCTCCGCGCGATTCGAACGACCCGTACACGAAATCGAACTGACCGCCCGTCCCCGATTTTTGTGCGGCCCCAACCGACTCGGAGCACACCTGGCCGAACAGGTCAACTTCCATCGCGTTATTAATCGCGATCACCTTGTCGTTCATCGCGACAATCCGCGGGTCATTAATATAATTCACAGGATAGCTCGCGCACGTAGGATTATTGTGCAAAAAATCATATAGTTTGCGCGTTCCCATCGCGAACGTATACGACATTTTGTACGCATCCAGGGTTTTGCGCGCACCGGTAATCTTTCGAGAATTGTACAGATCGACATACGAGTCGACGAGCATTTCCGTATGAACGCCAAGGTCCTTAAAATCGCTCTCCGCGATCATTGCGCCGACAACATTCGGAAGGCCGCCTATCCCCAGTTGCAGACAACACCCATCCTCGATTTCCTTCAATACATGTTCGGAAATCTTTCTGTCTATTTCGGTCGGTTGCGCTGGCGGTACTTCGAGCAGCGGGGGATTGTTGCCTTCCACGATATAATCGACCCGGGAAATATGCACGGATTCCTGATTGCCGCCGAGGCAATACGGGACATTTTTATTCACTTCGACGACAACCTTTTTTGCCTTTGCAAGCACCGCATTCGTGACTGAATTCGCAAGCCCGAAATTGAAATATCCCCGCTGGTCCATCTCTCCTGCCGTTATGAAAAACACATCGACATCGACATATTTTTTCAGAAGCCGCGGCCCCATATGATACGTAATCGGAATGTAATTACAGAGGTTTTGATCGTGAAGCCTGCGCGATATATTTCCAAAATGATAATCTTCCATGATGAAATGTTCGCGTTTAAGGTCAGCCTTTACGACTTCCGGCACGCGCGTGTAGCACGTGCTGCGCAATGTAACGTTAAAAAGCTCATTCACGCGCTTTGCAAGCGCCGCGTCGATCAGTTCGGGAAATAATACGAATTCGCTGTACTGCACCGTATCGCCCGATTTCACCAGTTGCGCCGCCTTTTCAGGTGTCGTCAGTTTTTGCTTATATTGTGATAATTCGAATTCGCCCATTATTCCATCCTCACTGTGGTATTTTATTGCTCTTGATCCATATTTTCATTTTATCGGCTTCTTTTATCAGATCGTCCCTGAACTTCGGATGCGCGATATTGATAAGCGCCTCCGCCCGTTGCCATGTCGATTTTCCCTTGAGCTGGGCCGTGCCGTATTCGGTGATCACATAATGTACAAGTGAACGCGGGACAGTCACAATCGATCCTGGCGTAATGTTGGGATTTATTCTCGATTGAAGATTTCCGTTTTTATCGGTGATTGTCGAACTGAGACAGATAAGCCCCTTGCCGCCTTTCGACCTGAACGCGCCGAAAATAAAGTCGAGCTGGCCGCCCGTGCCCGATTTCTGGTTGTACCCGACCGACTCGGAGCACACCTGGCCGTACAGGTCGACCTCGATCGCATTGTTGATCGCGATCATTTTATCGTTCAGAGCGATGATCCTCGGATCGTTTATATAATTGACCGGATACGATGCGCACACAGGATTGTTGTGCAAAAACGCGTACAGCTTGTTTGTCCCCATCGCGAACGTATATGCCATTTTATACGTATCGATATTTTTTCTTGCGCATGTAATTTTTCTCGCGTTGTACAGGTCTACGCACGAGTCCACAAGCATCTCGGTATGGATGCCGAGGTCTTTAAGGTCGCTCTCGGCTATCATCGAGCCGACGACATTCGGAAGGCCGCCTATTCCAAACTGAAGACAGCAGCCATCCTCAATCTCCTTCATAACATGCTGCGCAATGAGTTTGTCGGTTTCCGCGGGCGCCGCCGGCGGCGGCATTTCCATCAATGGAGGATTGTTTCCTTCCACGATGCAGTCGACACGTGAAATGTGTATCGACTCCTGGTTGCCGCCCAGACAGGTCGGAACATTCCGGTTGACTTCGACAATTATTTTTTTCGCTTTTGAAAGGACCGCGGCCGCCACGGAGTTTGCGATTCCAAAATTAAAAAAACCGCGCGGGTCCATGGGTCCGGTCACAAGAAACAGCACGTCAACATTAACGTATTTCTTGATCATCCGGGGGCCCATGTGGTACGTAATTGGAATATAATTACACAGGTTCTGATCGTGCATTCGCCGCGACACGGCGCTGAAATGATAATCCTCAAGGATAAAATGTTTCCGCTCGGGATCGACCTTTACAACCTGCGGCACCCGCGTGAAGCAGACGCTGCGGATATTCACGTCTTCCAGCTCAACACGCCGGCGGGAAAGCGCAGCGTCAAGCGTTTCTGGAAAAAGTATAAATTCGCTGTAATGAACGTAATCCCCGGATTTAACACACTGTACGGCCTGGTCAGCGGTTACCAGTTTTTGTGAATATTGCCAGTTTTCAATATCACCCATTGTTGCACCTTTTACTTTAATTTATCAATAAATTCGAAATGTCGTCTTTTATAATAGCACATCTGTATGATGTTCGCCGAATATTTTACGCTCCCGTGATATTTTTTACCGATAAAAAACCTGATACTGTAACGGTATTCTTTATATACTTTTTCTTCGACCAAACTAAAATATACATTGACATATTGATAGTAATATATTTCACTGCCGTAGTTATAGTATAAGTTTTTTATTATATTGCTGGAAGGCCTTCCGGAAATACGCTGATCAATTATATAACATTTATAAATGTAGATAACTGGCCAATGCCGGTTGGCGCACAGCAATAATCTTATTACTTAGGAGCTTACAATGCCAAAAGGTGTAGTCAAGTGGTTCAACGACAAAAAGGGATTTGGTTTCATTACTAACGAAGACGGAAGCGATGTCTTTGTTCATTTCTCAGGCATCACGGGCGACGGTTTTAAATCGCTGAAAGAAGGCGATAAAGTCGAATTTGAAATTGAAAATGGGGACAAGGGGCCTCGTGCTGTCTCGGTGAAGGTTATTTAGTCCCGCTTGAGATGAATTTTACAAAGAAGAGTGCTGAAAGGCACTCTTCTTTACTAACTAATATACCGGTTTACCGACTCGCGCGTTGTAAATGGCAGTGCATGGAAGAAGATTTTACTTTGATGGTTTTGATAATTTATTGATGCTTTCCAGTATTTCTTTTTTATAGACGCCTAATTCCATCAGGTTCGTTTCCATGTCATCAATAATATCTTTTTGCATGTCTTCAATCTTCGTCGTCAAACGCTGTTCCATTTCCTTTAAGTATTGAAGTAGCGCATCATTGCTCATTGCGTGCTCCATTGTATTCCACTATACTCTTCCCTCTCCCCTGCGGACAATCACATCCCGAGGTCATTGATCGCGTATATTTAAAGCGTACACCCCTCGCCGAAATACGCAAGTATTATTTATACATTCACCGCTTACACATCAAAATAATGATTGTATGATTCCCCGCGCCTCAAGATTTTGTAATCCTGTTTTTACGTCCATATCCGGGAATTCGTTCATGATGTCGGCGTATGAAGGATAGAGCTTCGTATAATATATCCGTGACGCGATATATTTAATAATCTGTTCCTCGTCATTGTCGAATACTATTGCGCCCCATTCAATCTTTTGAATTATGCGATATTTTATCGCGGCTAACGCCGTCTCCTCAACCTGCGACAGCGAAAGCTCTTTCCTTTCTTCATCCGTAAGGCATTCCGAACATACGCGCCCGTATTTTCGATATGTGTGCCTGTGAACGATCGCAATAATTGGTGTTGTATAAATTATCTTCCCGCACCGCTCGCATTGCGATTTGATGAGCGCTTTCGTTTTCATCGCAAATTCCCCATAACCGCATTCCCGCCGAAATGAAAAACACTGCTACGCCAAAAAAATACGCAATTTATAATTTTCGGGCAAAAAATACTTTCAAAAAATATCGCGGTCTGCATAGTGAATATATCTGCTAAGGTATATTATATTTGTCCATTAAATATTTGGCATAAATATTTGTACATAGTGGAGAATCGGCCATTATACTATAACGAAATGGAGCCGCGGCAATGTCATATACCGATGTCTTTTCATCGTTTTTCAGCCCATCATCAATCGCATTTATTGGCGCATCGAAGAATCTGCATAAGTGGGGATTCAACATACTGCATCATATTGTGAAAGGCGGTTATTCGGGCGCGCTCTATCCCGTCAATCCGAACGGCGGTACCTGGTATGGAATTCCGGTATATCCGTCATTACGGGATATACCAGGCGCCGTCGATCTGGCAATTATCGTCGTTCCCGCGGAAATGACGCCGGATGCCATGAGGGAATGCGCCGCAAAAAAAATACCCGCTGTAGTCATTATAACGGCAGGGTTTTCCGAAGCCGGAGCGCCGGGGAAGGAGCTCGAAAAACAGGTTGTGCAAATCGCGCGCGAAGCGAAAATTCGTATCGTCGGCCCGAACACTATGGGCATTTTCAGCGGCTATCCTTCAAGGATCAATGCCATCATGGGCGCGACTCCGCTAAAGCCGGGCCGGGTCGGCGTTATTTCGCAGAGCGGTAACCTCGGCACGTCGATAGCGCACAGGTTGAACCGCCGCGAAATCGGGCTCAGCCGCCTGATAAGCTCCGGGAACGAGGCCGATCTAACCGTTGAAGAATACCTGGAATATCTTGAGCACGACGAGCAAACGTCGTTGATATGTCTGTATATAGAAGGCGTACGCAACGGCCGTAGTTTTTTTTCCATTGCAAAAAGGATCTCTCGCACAAAGCCGATTCTTCTTCTTAAGGGCGGCACAAGCGCATCCGGCGCACACGCGGCCATGTCGCACACGGGAGCGATAGCCGGCGATGCCGCGATTTTTGGCGCTATGTGCGCGCAGACGGGGATCATCCAGGTCGACAGCATCGATGAAATGGTCGATATCGCCGGCATACTGCTCTCCCAGCCCGAGATGAAAGGAAATAAAATCGGCATTATAACGCAGGGCGGCGGCTGGGGCGTGTTAGCGACCGATCTTTGTGCGCGTTATGGATTTGAACTCGAGCCGCTTACGTCATCTCTTGTCGAAAAGCTGGATGCTATTTTGCCGCCATTCTGGAGCAGGCGAAATCCCATTGATCTGGTCGCCCCGGGCAGGGTCACGGTCATTACCGATACGATCAGGCTTCTCGTTGAGCATTCAAATGTGGACGCGGTGCTTTTGCTCGGCCTCGGTTATATGACAATCCGCGCCCGGCGATGGATGCAATCAACTGTCATAAATATTGATGATGTCAGGGAACACGCCGAACACATGATATCCGAGGAAATGAAGCTTATGAAACTCATTGTCGATCAGGTACGGGGCCTTTCTACGCCTGTCATCCCTGTGATCGATCAAGTCGCGTTCGATGAGATTATGGACAACAATCCAGTAAAATTCCTCGATAGCTCGGGCATCATGGCATATTCATCACCGGAATACGCGATACGGGCGCTTTCGCGCGCGGCCTGGTATTATGAGAGACAGCGCGCCCGGCAATGAGGCATTACTGACATATTCTGAATCCTCCGGCGCTTATAAAATCGAGAAACGCCTGATCGACGTCCGAGTACATCAGCGCGACATACATATTATATGCGTCGTTGTCGCTTACTATCTGGTTTTCCGTATCGGTATAATTTGCGCCGTTCCATTCAAGGCATCGCATGTGCGCAGTCAACGTGAGAAGGAGCTTATAATCGTAACTGAACATATCGTCCCACATCGTGTCCAGTTCGTACTCAAAATCAAGATATGTGCCTTCGGGAGCCCAGTCACCGCGTCGGGCTTCATCGAGTACTCGTATCCATTCCTCATCATCGATGCTGTAAAATTCATTCTCGGCGTTACAGCGTACAAGCCGATAACTCATACTACCCTCTCGGATTTGATTTCTTCTCCTTATCTTGTGCAATAGAATCATTTGTAACACAATCTATTTTCTATGTGTTGCGTATAAAATTTTGCGGGGCCATTCCTCACGTTATACGCTCAACGACATTATCCGCCGCCGTTCTGTTCCGACCTTCGTTTTTTGCCCGGTACATCGCCCGGTCGGCCGCCTGCAGCAATTCCTCCAGCGACATGTTCCGTATCCCCGCACGCGAGGCCACGCCGATGCTCGTCGAAACTGAAAGACGCTTCCCGCAGACATCGATCGATAAGGCCGCGATCCGCTCGCGGATGCGTTCGGCCATGGTGAAGGCGCCCCCTGCGGCCGTTTCCGGAAGAAGGATAACTAATTCTTCGCCTCCATAGCGTCCGGCTATATCGATGGAGCGTATGCTTTCCCTGCACACGCATGCGACGTGAAAGAGTACGGCATCGCCGGCGGCGGGCCGTACGTGTCGTTAATTCTTTTAAAATGGTCAAGGTCAAGGAGTAGAAGGGAGAGGTTTTTATCGTATCGAATCGCACGCTCGAGCTCCTGCGCGCAATCTCTATGAAGTGGCGTCGGTTGTAGATGCCGGTGAGGTCGTCCATGACGGCCAGGCGCTGGAGTCTTTCCATCAGCCGTACTGTATGCGTGATGTCGTCGAGCACCAGCGTTCTGCCGAGCACGACGCCGCGCCATCCCCGCACCGGGGAGAGATACGAGCGATAGAAGATTCAGGAAGTGCGCAAAAATTGTCTGTCCGGATATGAGGCAAAAAATCACTGCCTAACTGATGGAGGTATCATTTACAAACTGTACGGTAAATACCGCGCCATTATCATTGTCGACCGATATCACGCCCTGGAGCTGCTTGGTCAATGTTTCCACAAGCTGCAATCCGAGGCTTCCGGAAACTTCGAGGGCAAAACCATCCGGGAAGCCGACGCCATTGTCGGCTATTCGTATCAGTATCGAATCATCCAGCCTGCGAATGTCAATTCGTATCTCGCCTGTTTTCCCCGGGGGAAACGCGTGCTTAAAGCTGTTGGAGACAAGTTCGTTAACAAGCAACCCCACATGGATGATCTTTTCAAAACTCATGGCGATATCATCAATGTTTTTTATGATTTTTACGCGCGAATAACAATCACTGTAAGAACTGCTCAGGTTGGCAACTATTCTCATTACGAAATCTGATATGTCAATTCTGGAAAAATCTCTCGATTTATACAGTATCTCGTGCAGAATAGCCATCGATTTGATGCGGTTTTTGCTGTTGATGAGTATCTGCCGGGTGCTTTCGTCTTTGACGTACGGCATCTGCAGATTTAGCAGGCTCGATACAATCTGCATATTGTTTTTCACCCTATGATGAATTTCGCTGAGCAGCGTATCTTTTTCCATCAGCGACCATTCAAGTTGCTGCTCAATGTGTTTTCTCCGGGTAATGTCCTCAAAAATGCTCAGTATGAACCGCTCGTCGATCGCTTCATAGTGTAACAGTTCAGCACAAAAAAGCACCCACTTCCGTTCCCCGGTTTTTGTTTTCATCTCGAAATCGAGGTTATTGATGCGGCCCTGCTCGAGCAGTGATTTGCCAATATACTCACGCATATTCGGATCGATCCATATGTCGAGCTCCTGTGACGTTTTCCTGATAATCTCGTCACGATCAAATCCAAACGTTTCGCAGAAGGTCGGATTGACTTCAATAACTTCACCGGTTGATATTTTCGTAACGAACATGCTGAGGGGATTCAACTCGAACGATTTACGGGCAATCGTATTTGCGTCGATCAGCATTTTCTGGGTTTGCTCCAGTTCCCTGTTAAGCTCGTTACTCTTTTGAATTGTCGATTCGAGCAGATCATACGCCTTCTGAAGCTCATTGTATTGTGCATGCATCTTTTCGTTCTTGATCACCAGTTGCTCTTCAATTTTTTTGCGTTCGGTAATATCGCTGCATGCGCCGATTATTTTTACGACCTTTCCCGACTGGTCGCTTATCGGCATCCCATTATTGCTGATGATTATCGCAGTTCCGTCGTCGCATACACAGCGATACTCTTCCTCGAACCGTTGACCTGTCATAATGATTTTTTTTGCTTTTTCCTGCACCCAGCCCCGGTCGTCAGGATGAATAAAACGCAGGTGATCTTCAATTGAGGCCACCGCGCACAGTTCGTCAATTTTAAAGAGTTCTGAGATATTTCCGGCAATCTCCGTAAAACGATTATTCGTTACATCCCATTCATATATAATATCGTGTGCGCATTCTGCAGCGATTCTCAGCTTTTGCCCTGTTTCTTCAAACCGGGCCGTCGCTTTTTTTAAATGCGTGATGTCGCGCAGTATCCCCTGGTATCCGCGTAATTGTCCCGATTCGGACATCTGCGGCGAAAGCGTCAGCATGCACGTGATAGGTGAACCATCGGCGCTGCTGACATCGAGCTCGGCGTCTCGAATATAGCCATTTTTCAGCAGTTCGCCGGTTATAAAGGCATACATATCCCTGTCGTAATAAATTTTGCTGATATGCGTTCCCAGCAGTTCCCTGCGCGAATACCCTACCATATCGAGCATCGACTGATTTGCGTCAACTATGATGCCGTCGGCATCGCGAATATAAATGGCGTCGCGCGATTGCTCGAAGAGATCGCGGTATTTTTTCGTGCTCAACCGTAATCGAATATCAAGCTTATGGCGATACAGGG
>DHPI01000022.1:108259-114913 GCA_002407865.1 Spirochaetia bacterium UBA5368 | reverse complement strand
AGGGCCGTTTCGATCGTCGAATACAACTCGCTTTCAGAGACCGGTTTGATAAGTAATCCGTATGGCGCGGTCTTTTTCAGGCGCTGAACGGTCGCCGTGTCAGTGTGTGCGGTGAGGTATATTACCGGGACATCAACATGTTTTTGAAGCTGGCGCGCCGCCTCGATACCGTCTACTTTTCCCTTCAAGACGATATCCATCAGCACGAGGTTGGGGTTCTTTTCCACAACGCAGTTCAGCACATCTTCGCCGCGGCTCACTATGGCCAAAACGTCGTATCCGAAATTCGTCAGCGTTTTTTTAATATCAAGCGCGATAATGGATTCATCTTCAACAATTAGTATTCTTGCTTTTTCCACCATCGTGTCCCTGCACTATTTTTGCATATACATGTTAATCCGCCGACGTGTTGATGGATTTTATTTCGGCGGTTGTCAGTATTCTGCTGACATCGAGAATGATGACGAGATTTTCGTCGATCTGCCCTATTCCCTTTACGAAATCCGTTTCTATCTTCGAGGTAAAATGCGGCGTATCCTGTATGCTGTTCACCGGCAGCGATACAACGTCGGAAACCGAATCGACGATTATTCCAATCATGCGCTCTTTCACCTCGACAACGATGATGACGGTAGAAACGTCGTATTGCCTCTCATCGAGATTCAGCTTCAGCCGCATATCTATTACAGGAACCACGGTCCCCCGCAGGTTGATTACACCCTTCATAAAATTCATGGCGTTCGGCACGAATGTAATGGGGGTCATGCCGATTATTTCCTGCACCTGCAGCACCTCCACGCCATAGGTTTCGCCGCCGATTAAGAACGTGACATACTGCTGCAGGGAGCCTTTTTCTTCCAATTTGCCAGTATTAGTTGTCGTTGTGCTGTTCATAGTATCGCTCCTATCGAATTAATCGTTCTACGGACTGAATCAATTCATCGGGCTTGAATGGTTTTATAAGCCATCCCGAGGCGCCCGCCTGTTTTCCCTTTTGTATGGTCGCCTGTTCGGACTCGGTTGTAAGGACGAGTATCGGTGTAAATTTATCAAATTTCCGAAATTCGTTAATAAAACCGATTCCGTCAAGCACCGGCATGTTGATATCGCAGATCGCCAGCGCGATCTCATGCCCCTCTGCGATGGCTTTCTGTATAACGTCAAGCCCCTCCGCGCCGTGCTGCGCTTGCAGCACATTATAGCCAAACGGCTTAAGCGTCAGCATTACGCTTGCGCGCATTGTCGGCGAATCATCGATAATTGCTATGTATCGCATCGGCATCCCTTTAAAAAATTATTTCAGTATTCCGCAAATTACCAGCTGCTCGCGTATCGTATCATTCACTTTTTGCAGCTTTATAATCCTTCCCGCCCCGTGCGCCCGGCGTATGGCCGCAATAAGCACCTGCGCGACAGCCAGATCGATTCGACGCACGTTTCTGAAATCGAGTACGATTTCCGCATTCGATTCGATCGCCTCGCCGAGACTGCTATACAGGCAGTGGATATTTTTTATTCCGGTATTATCTTCCAGTTCAATTAATTTCATGCATTCGCTCCGTTTTCGTGACGCGCCGGCGCCACATTACGACATTATTTCACTCAGAAGCCCGTGCACGTCGAGAATCAACGCGACCTGGCCGTTGCCGAGAATCGCCGCTCCCGATACGGAACGGCTGTTTGTAATCGCCGTGTCAAGGCTTTTGATGACAATCTGCTGCTGGCCGACAAGCTCATCGATCATAATGCCCAGCCGCACGCCCGCCGACTCGACGATCACGACAAGCGATTCCCACGGATTATGATGCTCGCTTTCAATGCCGAATATTTCGTACAGACGCACCAGCGGCGCATATTCTCCCCTGACCCGTATCAACTCTCCCTTTTTTTCGACGGTCTGCACATCTTCCTTGCGGGGGCGGATCGATTCGACGATTGAAAGCATGGGAAGGATAAAAATGCTCTTCCCCACGCGAATAAGCATACCCTCAATAATCGCGAGCGTCAGAGGAAGCTTTACGCGAAAGGTCGTTCCGATTTTTTCCCGTGTTTCTATCTCGACACTGCCGCGCAGTGACTCGATGTTATTCTTTACGACATCCATCCCCACGCCGCGCCCCGACAGCTCGCCAACCTGACTGGTCGTGGAAAAACCCGGCAGAAACAGAAATTGCAGTAATTTCGCATCTGCTATCTCCTCACCATGTTTTACAAGACCAAGCGCCTCCGCTTTCGCACGCACTTCTTTTCTATCGATACCGCCGCCGTCATCACTTACTTCTATAAAAACATTTCCTTCCTGGTGATAGGCGCGCAGCGTTATTTTTCCCGATTTCGGTTTACCTGCGCCGGCTCTCGTCTCCGGCGATTCGATACCATGATCGATCGCGTTTCGAATCATGTGTTTTAACGGATCGCTTATACGCTCTATGACGGTTTTATCGAGTTCGGTGTCCTGGCCTTCTATTTCCAGATAGATTTCTTTGTTGAGGCTATGCGACACATCCCGTACAAACCTTCTAAACTGTTCGAATGACGGCCCTATCGGAATCATCCGTATCGACATCAGTTGTTCTTGAAACTCGCGAGTTGTCCGCTCCATGCCGTACAGCGCGTTTTTCAGCATGAACGATTGCTCTTCACTCATATCATCCGCCAGGCGCGATATTGCCGACTGGCCAATGACAATTTCGCCGAGAAGATTCAGCAGGTTGTCAAGCTTCGCCGTATCCACCCGCACGGTGCCCGTCTCGATTTTTTTCTTTATTTTTTCCTGATCGACAAGGGCGTGCTCCACGTCCTTTTCCGTGGCGTATCCTTTCGAAACGACGAGGTCGCCCAGCTTCGCGTTCTTTTGGTCCTGCTCGTTAAGCACATCGTTCAATTCATTCTCCGTAATAACGCCTTTCCCAAGCAGTATCTCGCCTATCCGCTTTTCAGCGATACGCGCGTCGGCGGAGTCAGGATCGTAATTTTCGGTAATGTCCCTGATAACGATATCGTTGTCATCGTGCACAAAGAGAAACACCTCGTATACTTTTTCGATCGTGTGCTCGGTTTTAAGTACAACCTCCCATGAAAAATAGCATTTTTCAGGATCAAGCGAATCGAAATTTGGAACATCCTTTTTGTTGATTTTTCTCTGGATGAATGTTCCAAGGCGCCGAAGGTCTTCCATTATCATAAGGGGGTCTATCCCCCTTAAAAAAATATCTTCGTTAAATGCGCACCTGATGTGATAGTACCGGTTTCCATGCGCGTCCGTTTTTCCCGGCACTATGATTCGCGGCTTTTCATCATGCGTACCGCCGGCTTTCACTGCCGACACTTCGCCGATACACGCGTTGATATCGCGCTGCAGGGCTTCCTTTACCGCAATATCGCATTCTTCACCATCAGCAGCCGCCACCGCCTGGCGTATCCAGTCGAGGCTCCGAAGAAGCAGCGTAATCATGGCGGCGTTTATTTGCGTTTCGCCCTTGCGCACCAGATCGAGAAGGTTCTCCAGGCCGTGCGTAAATTCGTACACCTGATCGTATCCCGCTATTCCCGAGCCCCCTTTAAGGGTATGGACCGACCGGAAAACCCTGTTCATGACATCCTGATCAGGCGACGTTTCGAGGCGCACGATATCAGAATCGAGCGTATCGAGCAATTCTTTCGATTCTTCCAGAAAAACGTCCCTCACGGCATTATCGATCATTCAGCATCCCCCCGTTATGCAATTGCAACAATACACAATCATCAAAACTGCTCGAATCCGTCATCCTTCATGATTGCGCTCAGATTTTGCGCATCATTGCTTTTCGCCTCTGAAGCTTTCGCGACATTATTTTTATGTTTCGGCGCTGCGCCTTTTCCTGTGGCAAGCTGATTCAGATGTATTTCCTTGTGTTTGAGGTTATAGACGCTGTCTTTTATGGTGTCGCTGATGGTAAACTTCTTAATCATGGCAAGCAGTTCATGCGCCTGTTGCGTCATTTCCTCGCTCGCAGACGCCGTCTCCTCGACAAGGGCCGCGTTTTGCTGCGTCATGGAATCAAGCTCGGTAACGGCGATATTGATCTGGTCCATCCCGCGCTTCTGCTCGTCGCTTGCCGATGAAATTTCCGAAATGAGGTTTGCCGACTCGCGCGCCCCATTCAATATTTCTTTCATTACCTCACCGCTTCTGGTTACCAGATCGGTACCCTCCGCGTTCTTCTCTAACGAATCGGCTATGAGGTCGCCTATCTCCTTCGACGAGCTTGCCGCGCGCTGCGCCAGGTTGCGCACCTCGCCCGCGACGACCGCGAAGCCGCGGCCCTGTTCGCCGGCGCGCGCCGCCTCGACCGCCGCGTTGAGCGCAAGCAGGTTTGTCTGAAACGCGATTTCGTTCATGACCGAAATAATCGCGCCAATTTTTTTGCCGGAATCGTTTATCGCGTTGATCGCCTCAACCGAATCGAGCACAATCTTGCTGCCTTCTTCGGCCTTTTTTGCGCCCTCCACCGTCATTTTGGTTGCCTGTACCGCGTTGTCCGCGTTCTGCTTTATCGTCGCAGTCGACTCTTCGATGGTCGAGGCTATTTCTTCAAGCGACGACGCCTGTTCGGAGGTGCGCTGCGAAAGGTTCTGGTTGCCCGACGATATCTGGTCGACGGCCTGCGAGAGGTTCTGCGACGCGACCAGCACCTCTGAAATAAGGTGCTCGAGGTCGTCGGCGGCCTTGTTTAACGCCGTTGAGAGAACGCCAATCTCGTCTTTCTGATCGAGATCGATACGAGTTGAAAGATCGCCCGCGGCCAGCTTTTGCGCGAAATCGACCCCCTTCTGCACCGGCTTGCCGATGGCCCCGGCCAACAGACGGATTAGTATAATACTGATAACTATGGAAACCACTAAAATAATAATGGTAATCACTACTGTTAACGATGCCCTGTTTTCAATTTCTTTCGCCTGATCTCTACCCACATTCAATTGAATGTCTATCAGCTTCGGTATAAGCTTTTCCACAATATCGAATTGTTTATCCCATTGCTCATACAGATTAAGTGCCAGCCTATGATTTCCTGCTAAAAGCGCATCCGCGAACTGGGCTCTAATGCTGTCATCTTTTTTAAGATTTTCAACAGTCTCGGAGGCTAAACTCCTTTCTTTTTCGTCCATCTGCGAAGAAAGGTATCGTTCAAATTGTTCATTTGTGTTTTCCGAAATTTTCTTGTTTGCCTCAATCAATTTTCTGATTGCCGCCATATCGTTTCTATCTGACGCAAGCAACTCATCGCCCATATTGATGCGCACCTGCAATGTATTATTGGTGATATTTAATAATTCAATAAGCGCCAACACGCGGTTTTCCCTGTAATTGGTAAACGTATTGCCGATTGTTTTTATAGTAGTAATGCCGATAGATGCTACGATAATAATGAGCAGCACAAAAATCGCGCATACAAATAGTACCTTCATTGCCAGCTTCAGATTACTGAACCATTTCATAGTTATTCCCCTTTTTTGTTTATTCGCATTTTTAATGCACAGCAACTCTGTATACACATTTTCATGCGACATAATGCGTAAAGTTTATAGACTAATTATTTTAGTGAGTAGTATTACCATAAAACAAGCGGGCATTGCAATCGGTGTAGAATTGTTTTTTTCATACGGAGCAGCACTATTATTTAATAGGGATTATCCCTATTAAATAATTCAATTTACGTCATATTGTCATTCGAGGTCTCGGTAAGCACCCATTGAGCCGCGCTCTTTATAAGCTCGGCGTAATTTTTCAAGTGTAGTTTTCTCTTTATATGTTCACGATATGTCTCAATCGTTTTTATGCTGAGATTCAACCGCAGGGCGATTTCCTTCGATGTATACCCCTTCCCGATCAACTGAAACACCTCTAACTCCCTGTCGGTAAGGCATACCGCCGGCACCGGTACGCTTTCCTTCACGCCTTCATTCGACACGATTTTATTCAAAAGCTGTTGCGTCATGGACGGGCTCAGATAGACGTCGCCGCCGATAATCTGGCGTATCGCCTGAATTATGACATCGGCCGCCTCCTGCTTCATAATATAACCGCGAGCGCCGGCGTCTAACGCACGTTCGGCATAAACCGACTCATCATATATTGACAGCACAAGCACAGGCACGCGGATGTTCATTTTTTTTATGTCCCTGATAAAATCAATGCCGCTTTGCCCCGGAAGTGATATATCAGCAATAACGATATCGGGCTCATCCACCTTCAGCGCCTTGATTGCCGCTTCGGCGTTTCCCGCCTCTCCGCACACGCATAAATCCGGTTCATTATGAATCAGCTGCGCAAGGCCCTGCCGCACCACGGGATGGTCATCTATAATAAACACACGGTCTTTTCTCTGCCTGCTCATCATTTTCCTTTTTTCGGTATTTCATAGAATAACTGATATCTCAAATCCCTCCACCTTGATGGCCACTCCTTGCCGTCTATAGTTTTCTAACCCATCCCCCCTTCTCTTCACAGAAAAGAAGGGGTGTTTTCCGCAAACAAGCTCACTGATTCATTCCCCCATCATTATGGCAGAAGGCATACAATTTCAGTCCCCTTATTCGCAACAGATTGAATATCAAAATGCGCACGAATCATATTCGCGCGGAATTTCATCAATTTAAGGCCCCTGCCGTCAA
>DHPI01000022.1:90007-108040 GCA_002407865.1 Spirochaetia bacterium UBA5368 | reverse complement strand
CGATTTTTTCAATGTTATCGTAATACGCGACGCCCGGCTGTGTTTCACGGCATTATTTACGGCCTCCACCACGATATAATACACATTCGTCGCGATAATGCTATCTTCGAAATCATACTGCGCCAGGTTTATAAATTCGCAGTAAATACCGTACATGTGTGACACCCTCTCCGCCAGGCGCTGCAGGGCGACCGACATGCCGCCGCTATCCAGATCTACCGGCGCAAGTCCGCGTATTATGTTTTTTGTGGCCTGAATCGACTCGTTAATCAATCCCGTTATTATGCCGGCCTCGCGTGCTTCGCCGATATTTTTCTTTTGAAGTTTTGTGCAAAGTGAACGGCTGAGAAACGATATGCCGGTAAGGTACTGGCCAATTCCATCGTGCAGGTCGCGTCCTAATTGCTGCCAGCAGGAATTTTCCATTGTGACAATTTCACGCTCCATCATTTTATGCTCGGTTATATCCATATACGACGCGACGCTCTTTGTGGTGCCGGGTATTAATGAAACAGTCGTGTAAATATGCCGCGGTTTACCGTCTCTGGTTTTCATAAGAAATTCGTAGTTTCGGGGGGCGGTAAAGATCAATCTTCGAAGGGCGTGCATTTCCAGCATCTTTTCATGGTAATCCTCATGTACGAATTCCGTCCAGCTCATCTTGCCCGTAATTTCTTCACGGGTAAAGCCGGTAAGCTGGCACAACTCGTTGTTCGCGAGCGATATCGTGGTATCTTCTTCGATAATCGCCATCGCGGTGCCGGTATTTTCGAATACGGTACGGTATATTTCTTCTGACAGGCTTAACGCCCTCGCAAGCTCCTTTTTTTTTGTTATATCGGTTGCAATCCCGATGGTATATTTCTCTTCTCCAATATTTATAATTTCGGCCGAACAGGTCGCCTCAATGTTTCTTCCCGATTTGTGACGTAGAATGTACTCCCTGTTTTTAAAAGATCCATATTTTTTCAAAAGCTGTACTATTTCCCTGCGGTCATCCGGATATTTCCATATATTCAAATCGCGTAATGTATGTCCTATAACTTCGTTCCTTGCATAACCAAAGGTTTTGCAGAATGTTTCGTTGATGTCCACATAGCAACCGTCCGAAAAACGCGTTATCATTGAGACGACGGGAGCGGAATGAAATGCTTTTGAAAACATTTCTTCGGAAATGTGCAATGAGTCTTCCATTTCTTTTCGTTGTGTAATATCGCGTGTGCTCGTGATAATTGATGACATTCTTTCGCTATTCTCTTTCAAAAAACTCGTTGTTGTTTCAAGCCACATATATTGTCCGTTTGCGTGCCTGAACCTGTATTCGATCTTTGGCAGCAACTCCTTCTCGAACGCCTCACGCAGGCGGTTCATAACACATTCCGTATCATCGTGATGGATAAACGCTGCCACCGATTTTCCGACTATATATTCGGGATCATACCCTAAAACTGCCGTGTGTGAAGGGCTCGCGTATCTAAAAGAACCGTCAGGGGCGATCACGGCAACCATATCCTGCATATTGTCTGCAAGCCGCCTGTATCTCTCTTCACTCTCCTTAAGCGAACGATCGATCGAATGTTTGTGGAGCGTTATTTCGATGGTGATGACAAGCTGTTGTTCGTCGACCGGTTTTACAATATAGCCGTACGCCCCTGCATTCTTTGCGCGCTGGAGAATAGCCTGATCCGAATGAGCCGTTACGAACACGACCGGGATAGCGTATTCTTTCTGAATCGTATCGGCCGCTTCGATACCGCTAATCTTTCCCTGCAGCCGTATATCCATAAGCACAAGATCGGGACGCATATCCGCAGCCATCCAGATGGCTGCATCGCCGTTGGTTGCAATACCGATTACATCGTAATCGAGAATCTCGAGGCTGCGCCGCATATCCAGCGCAATGACCGACTCATCTTCAATAAGGAGTATTCTTGTTTTTCTTATCAAAACTTACTCTCTCGCGCCATGGCATCATTATAGTATTTCTTTATTTATATAAAACGAGAAAACTACAAGCAGAAAAAAAACCAGTGCGAGCGCAATCATCCCGCATCTGAGCGTGAACGCCTCGGCAATTATTCCGACAAGCGCCGGAAACACCATCGATCCGATTCCCGTACACGCCATCAAAATGCCCGTCACAGTTCCCAGCGCGCCGCCGGACACATTGCCGCCGATAGCAAGTATTGTGGGGAACATCCCCGAAAACGCTACGCCAAGCATAACAAGGGACAGGCCCGCGTAAATAGGGCCCGGCGCAACCAAATAAAATGCATATACGCCAAGCGAGGCGGCGCACAGATACAGCAGCATGTGACCCTCGCCCAGCCTTCTGGACAGCAGCGAACAGAGAATTCTCCCCAGTGTCATGGCAATCCAGAAATATGAAAGAAACACCCCCGCAACAAGTGTGCGCACCGAAAACGCCTTTTCCATATATAACACCGACCAGTTATTGATAGCCATTTCGGCGCCTACATAACATATTGTCGCGAAGCATAACAGGATAACAGTCCTGTTGCCGAAAAGCATTTTTAAAGATCGAAATGTCAGCGTTTTCGATCCGACAACGGAGGGAAAGCGCGCGACAGCAAGAAGCGCAAACACCAGTAAAGAAGCAACGCATAACATGTCGTACACCGTCCGCCAGGCAAAACCGGAATCGAGCATATATGCTGAAACGACAGGGCCAATCAGCGCTCCGGCGCCGAAAAACATATGCAGGATATTCAAGGCCGGGGCGCGTGAATGCTCATTCAGGGATGACACAAGAGTATTCGTCGCTATTTCTATCAGCGCCCCGCCGATCCCCGTCAGCATATAGCCGATACACGCCATCGGAAAAGTCGAGGCAAACGAAAACACACAGAGCCCGATAGAAAGGACAAGTTGGCCTGCAAGGCTTATTTTCCTGATGCCGAACCTGTCGACACAGTAACCGCCGGCCAGCACGGTTGGAATGAATCCCGCGGACTGGGCGGTGAAAAGCAATCCAACGGCCGCGGAATGTATGCTGAAATACTCCTGAATGGAGCCAAGGGCGGGCCCTATAAGTGTAATGCAGACGCCATACGACATGAGCGAACAATAACTGCATATGACAAGATAACGCCGCGTTAAAATTTTCCGAGGTAACAAAATATTCATTCCAGATTGATATATATGTGCGATCGCTACAGCTTCATCCGTTCCGGGAGACGCCCAGGTTAACCAACAATGACCATATGGCTACAATTTAAATACTTCACGCAATCGCAATCCTTCTTCCACCTTGCCTTCAAGCTTTATTTTGCCCTGAAGGAGCGCCATTTCTATTCGTTTTTTCCCGAGAAGTATGCCCGCCCATGTGCCTGCCGCTATTGTCAGCACGAGTACGGCGTCAGCGGGCATCACACCGCGTTCGAGTGAAGGCGCGCCGTTGCGTACATGCAACGCGAACAGTTCCTCTTTTATACCACCATCTGAAGTCAGGCGAAGGCCGATTACCGTATTCCATGCGCCAGCCGATTTTGCATCGAACCGCTCCATCAGGCCTTCGGTCAGCGCGACCGCCTGCGGGGCGTATTTTGAAAGATTTCCCCCGCCGAAAAAACTAAAACGTCGCGGGCGGTTTGGATTTCGTCGTATTTCCATTTTGCGGCGCCGCCAGGAATACAGGCCGGGAAGCCGCCGCCCCATTTCATCAATATACACATCGCGGCGCAGCAATCCCGATTTCTGTATCGCGAGATCAAGCTTCAATATGGCAATACCCTGATCGAGCGACAGCAATGGCGTCTCCCGCCCGCGTATCGACTCGATAAAATTTTTCGTCGCGCCAATGAACCCCTCGGCCCAGTCCGATTTTACCTTTGCGAAGCGCTTCCATTTTACGCCATTAAACAGGCTGACGACCGGCCCTTCAAGAATATTCCCCGTACACCTGTGAATCAGAATCATACCCCGTGTGCCGGTGATTTCAAACCACTCATCGTTTCCATAGTATTTCGACGGGATTTTCATTTCAGGAGCGTGCGCGTAATCGCAGACCCCGTATCGCACGCCTCCGGCGCATTTCCACAGTATCATCGATGGACAATCCACCATGCCGTCAGCGGAATCTATCCATGCGGAAACCTTCTCGATATCTCCCTGTAAAAACGTGGCCGTTGACCACAGATGGTGCCCGTGATCGAAGGTCTGAAACGGCCGCCCCTGCATTCGTTCGGCCACACGCCACTCCCATGCCCCGGCCGGAACCGCCCAACCGCCCCTTCCACCCGAAATAAACTTGATGCGCATGTTCACAGGATCGCCAATCTCGCCGCTGTCGATTATCTTTTTCGCCAGCACGATGGGCGGGTAAAATAGATAATTATCGGTCACTTTCACGACCGTACCGCATCCGGCGGCCGCCCTGCGGATACGCTCCGCGCTCTCCAGGCTGATTGTCAACGGCTTCTGCACAGCCACGTGTTTGCCGGCATTGACCGCATCTATTACCATGCGCTCGTGCATGTCGTGCGGGGTAAGGATTTCGACTGCATCAACGTCAGGGTCATGAAGCAATTCACGAAAATCCGTGTAACATTTTTCGGCCTTCCACTGTTTTTTTCTCGTCTCGGCGGTTTCTTTATTGGCATCGCATACGGCATAAATCCTGGCATACGCATTGTTTTTGTAGCCGGGATAATGCAAATCAGAAATTCTGCCGCATCCGATTATCCCCACACGTAATTTTTCCATAATTCCTCCCCCGTGTCGCTGCCGCTCAACTATGATACAACAGGACCTCTGAGATGCGCGATAATCGTATAAGGGCAATTGCGCATGTCAAATCAATTACGCCATGCACACTGTCAATCCGTACGGATGCGCGGGAGAACTGATTGACGTATCGCGACAAACGTGCCTGAATGGAGCGTCGTCAACACCCATCGATTGGGAGGCGGAATATGCGGTCACACGAACAGTTGTATTATAACGGGGATATCATAACGATGGATGATGCGCAGCCTGCGGCTGAAGCGGTCGCCGTAAAAGACGGCACAATCATCGCTGTCGGTGATGTGCCGCATTGCACGCGGTTTCTCAACAAAGGATACGAAGCCATCGATCTGCGTCGAAGCGCCCTTGCGCCCGGATTCATCGATACGCATCTGCACCCTGTGATGATGATTTATTTCGAGTTGAATGTCAACCTGTTCGGTGCCGCATCGATGGAAGAGGTACGGCAGCGTTTAAAAAACGCAGCGCGCGAAAAGGACGCATCCATGTGGATTGTCGGCCTTAATTTCGATGAACAGATGTTCGCAACGCCCGTGCTGCCGAACAGGCACGACATCGACGCGGCATGCCCCGACCGGCCCGCCATTATCGTAAAGCACGACGGCCATATGATTATCGCGAACACGAAAGCAATTGCAGCCGCCGGCATTACCAATGCCGTGCAAGACCCTGCCGGCGGGAAGATAGACCGTGAAGCGGGCGGCCATCCATCGGGCCCCTTCAGAGAGAACGCGATGCCGCTAATCTTAAGCGCCATGCCGCTGCCCGACCAGCAATCCCTTGTTGACGCATCCATTTCCGCATTCAATAGATTGCTGAGTTACGGCATCACCTCCGCCGGTGTCGTACTGCAAACGGACGAAAACGGGCATGCCGGCGCAATCGGGGCCTTCGATGTGCCCGTTCTTCAAATGCTGCTCGATAGCGTACCAATAAGCCTTTACGGGATTATCGCGGCCGCTGATATTACGACGGTTACCTCGCTTTTCGCATCGCCCCTGCACGCACGCGACGCGCACCCTTCACGGCGCATAGGCGCCGTGAAGATGTTCGCGGACGGCACTTTCGCGTCGTGTACGGCGTACATGCGTGAGCCCCTTACCGACCATCCGGAATCCACGGGTTTTATGACCACCACGGAGGACGAGCTTTACAAACGCATGGGTATGGCACATAACGCGAATCTGCAAGTATGCATCCACGCAATCGGCGACAGGGCCAACCGCGTCTGTATCGATCTCTACGACAGGCTGCTCCGGGAATATCCCCGGCGCAACCACCGGCACAGGCTGGAACACGCGTCGATACTCGACGCAGCGATGATCGAGGACATCAGGAGGCTGGGTATTGTCATATCGGCGCAGCCGATGTTTATACACTCGGAAAAAAACTGGCTTTACGCGCGGTTCGGCAGGGAACGTGCGAAAAATATTTATCCGTTCCGCTCAATCGTTGATGCCGGCGTAAAGCTCGCCGGCGCATCGGACACTCCGGTCGAATCGGCCGATGTGCTTCATGCGCTGCAATGCTGCGTAACACGTGAAGGATTCGAAACGCAGGAATGCATATCCGCCGCGCAGGCACTCAAAATGTTTACAATCGACGCGGCATACGCGCAGTTTGAGGAATCCGAAAAAGGCAGCATCACGCCGGGAAAACGCGCCGACATGGTTGTATTAGACCGAAATCCATTGCGCATTGAACCAGAAGAGATCGCCGAAATCAACGTTATGAAAACAATCATCGGCGGCCGGGTAAAATACGAACGCGCATAGTATTACATATCGCAGGCGCGGCTGCATAACCGCGCCTGCGATATCATTTATATCTTCACGACAGAACCGACAGCCATCAGCAGAAATCCCAGCACGACAAGTAATTGAAAAAATCCTCCGCCAAGGTATCCAAGCGACCATTCCGGATTTTTTACATTACCGTGTTTGCGTATTGAACGCAACAGCGGTACCGTGAGAATCGCAACCAGCAGCGCAATCGCCCCGCCGGCGATTCTCATAAATCCGAGAAAATCGCTGAAGCGAGTAATAACGATGATGAAGGTGGGCAATGTCGCGACAAGCCACGAGATTTTATCGCCGAGCTTCAACCGCTCCTGCAATATCGTCGAAAGCGCGAACGATACCGACCAGTACGACGTCAAAGCCGCCAGTATCACAAAGAGTCCTCCCGACACGGCGTAACCGAATCCTAACGATTTTCCCCATCCTACAATGCCGACCCTCGTGACCTCCTGAGAGACACCCATCGCCATAAGCGTGATGACCAGAATAATGATAAAATTAATCAACATGCCGGCGATGATAGCACGCGGAATCAGTTTTTTATTCCATGCGAGGCCTTCCACAGCCTGCGGAACGGAAAACAGCGCAAAGAAGCTAAACATGATCATGCCAAACAGCGCCATCCACGCATTCGCACCGCCCGATCCGAACACAATCGTTGTATACGGCAGCCCCAATGAACGAATTGAAAGCGTCGCGACCAGAGCGACTATCCCCAGAATCGCATATTTTTCGCTCAATCCAATCGCCTTCAGCCCGAAGAAGACGATACCCGCCGCGATTCCGTATGTGACGACATGGCCGATCCACAGCGGGATGCCGAAGAGGCCCGTCAGTATCTCGCCCCCCTCGGCGATGTACGCGGCAAGGCTTGTTAAAAACGCGATAATGATTAATACAAAGAACACCCACAATAAAATCTGTCCGATTTTTCCCCTGAACAGATATTTCGCATAAAGCTCGATCATCTGATTTGACGATGAATCGCGAAGCATGATTTCGGCAACCATGAGATGAATTAAAATGCTTACAAAAAAAGCAGCGCACATTAAGATCAGAAAGGGAACAATTCCTGTTTTTGACGCAAGATACGGCACCGCCATGATTCCGCTCCCTATTCCGTATCCCGCCACAATCGATGCCGCTTCAATAAAGGTAAGCCGTTCTTTCTTATGCACTCGGGCCCTCCTGATAATCAGCAATGAAAACGCGTGGAAAACCCTATGTTGCCGGCGAACACCCGTCAAGAACAAAGCGGTACGGCGCGTTACGTCACGAAGGGTCCCTGTGCGTTCCGGGCAAAAACGCGGCCCGAGTGATTTTATCGCCATACCTGTTTTTCAGTTCATCAAGCAGCTTTTCCATATCTTTATTCTTTGCGCCAGGCGCGCCGTTCGTGTTTGTCGTGTTTGTTCCATGCGCAAATAAATCGAGCTGGCTGCCGGTATCGGCCTCGCTGCCGGCAAGATTTGATACAGCGATGCCGATAAGGCGGACCTTCTTCCCCTGCCTGTCAAACGTGCGGTACTGCTCCGACGCCGCCGCCCGGATGGAGTACACGTCGTTAACCGGCGCCGTCAACGTGCGGCTCCTTGTATGCGTTTCGAATCCCTGAAGGCGTATTTTAAGCGTGATTGTTTTCGCCCTGCATTCGTCGCGCCGAATTTTCCGAGAAAGCCGGTCCGCGATTTCGAAAAGCACCCGATCAATCACGGCATCGTCGCCGATATCCTCGGAAAATGTCGTCTCCTCGCTGTATGATTTTCGTTCGTATTCTTCGCCGACCGGCCGATCGTCAATGCCGTTCGCGAGAATCCACAGGTGAATGCCGCTTTTGCCGAGCCTGCGCTCGATAACGTCAGGATGAATCGACGCCATGTCTCCTATGGTGCGAATTCCCATCGCTTCAAGAATCTGCACTGTTTTTTTACCCACACCCCACAGGCGCCGAATCGGCAGAACCGCCAGAAATTCTTTTTCATGTCCTGCCGGGCATATCGTACAGCCGTTCGGCTTGTGAAGATCGGACGCAATTTTCGCGACGGATTTATTCGACGCAATACCGACACTCGCGGTGAGACCGGTCGATGAATAAATGGCCTGCTTAATTTTTTCGGCGATTTTTTGCGGAGGCCCGAATAGATTTTCGGTTCCGGTGCAATCGAGAAACGCCTCGTCGATACTGATCTGCTCAACAATGGGAGAAAATCCCCGCAGAATATCCATGACGCCCCCGGAAACCTCGGCGTATCGGTAAAACCGAGGCCGGATAAAAACCGCCCCGGGGCATATGCGATATGCCTTTGAAATGGGCATCGCTGAGTGGATGCCAAACTGACGCGCCTCATACGACGCGGCGCACACGACTCCACGTCCATGCCCCTTCGCCGGATCGGCACCGACAATCACAGGTTTGCCGCGCAAATCGGGCGCGTCATGCTGCTCTACCGACGCAAAAAAGGCGTCCATATCCACGTGTACAATTACCCTGTTCATTGGCGTAAAAAATCCCCTCCCACTATACAAATATATAGCCGCAATGTCATTGTCAATAAAAAAGGGAAACGATGCTCATTTTCTTACTGCAAAGTGCAGTCATAGCAACTGGCATTTAAGAATTAAATTAATTTATTATACTATAAAAATTCATTTACTTTTATATTTTATAGCAGTATATTAAATTAGATGATATGTTTATAACATCTGATCATTTTGATTATTTATATTGAATGTTAATAGATACGAGGAAAATATATGAGAGATATCATCAAAACAAGCGTTATACGTGTGGATAATCTTGCTCAGCCTGAAAAATCGTTTAAAATTGAAACGGATTTAAACAGGCTTCTCGGCGTCACGACCGTCAATGCGGACAGCAGTAGCGGAAAAGTGACAATTACATATAACCTGAAATTTATCAACTTCAACGACATCGAGACCAAACTAAAAAATATCGGATTTCCCCCCTCAGACGGGATCTTTCGGAAGATAAAACGGGGATTTATTAAATTCACCGAAAAAAACGAAATCGAAGGACACAAAATTAACTACGGTTATCCTCCAGAATCGCACGGTAAAGCGCTTAAAAATTAAAAAAAGAGGGAGGCCCTGACCGGTTTCCCTCTTTTTTTATTCCCCTGAAAAACTCAGTTGATAAATTCAACACGATGGGTGCGTACTATCGTGTGTCCATTATTAATTGAACGAAAACAGGGAGCGCATATGAACAGAAAAATCCTCTGGGGAATGACTATATTTATCGTTCTCTATTTTCTTACACAGATTACATCCCATTATTTTATCGACTACGAATGGTTCACGATGCAGGGGCACCGGAATATATTCTGGACCCTCTTCATGACAAAGTTCACTGTACAGGGGATGTTTTCGCTCGTCTTTATAGGCCTCTTTTTTATTAATGTTCTCATACTGCGCCTGCTCGCGGGAAAGGGGCGCATATTTACCCGCAATATACTTGACAGGCTGCGCATCCCGCTGCTGGGGACGCCGCGGCGAGCACTCTATATCATAATAACCGCCGTGGTTATCGTCATCGGTTTTTTTATGGGGCTCGCGGCGTCGGCATACTGGAAAGAATATCTCATGTACGCGAACGCACTGCCGTTTGATGGTTTTCCCCGCGATCCCGTTTTCAACAAAGACGCTGGTTTCTATATTTTCACGCTGCCGTTTCTCCAGTTTTCGCTCCAATGGCTTTTGACCTCAATCGTCCTCATCGCGATTTTTTCTTTTCTTTTTCATGTGTTGAACCGCGGCATCTTTTTCCAGAATGGCCGGATCGAAATGTCCCTGTTCGCACGGGCGCATCTTTCATCGCTGGCGGCCGCGATTGTGTGCATATTCGGATTTGGCTACAGAATCGCCGCGTACAACCTGCTTAACGCTCATACCGGGAAATTTTACGGCGCGGGATACACGGCCACCCATGCCCAGCTTTTTGCATACAATGTCTGCATGCTGCTTTCACTCGCCGCGGCCGCGCTCTTTATATTCAACATTTTCAAACGGAGCTTCAAGCTTCCGGTGATTGTGCTGCTTACGCTGATACCCGCGTACATACTGCTGGGAGCCATCTTTCCTTCGATTCAACAGCGCTTTATCGTTGTACCCGACGAACTCGCGAAGGAAGCGCCGTATATTCAGCGCAACATCCAGTTTACGCGCCGCGCGTACAATCTGGACCGGATATCCGAACGCCCGTTTCTGAACAACCAGAATCTCACGTACCGCGATATGCTGAAAAACAAGGGTACGCTCGAGAATGTCAGGTTATGGGACTGGAGCCCCCTGCAGCAGACATACAGGCAGTTGCAGGAATTAAAGCCGTATTACAATTTCCATGATGTCGATGTCGACCGCTATATGCTGAACAACTCGAAGGTCGCCGTCAATCTCGCGGCACGGGAGCTTTTTGTCGACAGGCTCAGCGGCCAGAGCCAGACGTGGATAAACAGGCACCTGGTCTACACGCATGGCTATGGAACCGTCATCAGCAGGGTGGACAGAATAACCTCGGAGGGCCTTCCGGACCTGCTTATGTACGACATTCCCCCGAAGTCGAAAACGCCGATACAGCTTGGCCGTCCGGAAATATATTACGGCGAGCATAACAATCCATTTGTCATCACCGGCACATCCATTACTCCGGGCGAGTTCGATTATCCGTACGGCGACACCAACATGTACTCGAAATACGAGGGCACGGGCGGATCAAAGCTCGATTCATTCTTCAAGCGGCTGCTCTTCAGCGTGGCGTTCAACGATATCAATATTTTGATTTCCGGCACAATCACGAAAGACAGCAGAATCCTCTATCGCCGAAATATTCTTGAGATCGCGAAAAACCTCACGCCGTTTCTCATGTTCGACAACGACCCCTATCCTGTTATTTCCGGGGATAAAATTTACTGGATATTAGACGCGTACACGGTCGCGAACAGGTTTCCATATTCGACACCGATAAAGACATCGTCGGGAACTATCAACTATATCAGAAATTCGGTTAAAGTCGTCATCGACGCGTATAACGGCAGCGTCGCGTATTATATCGCCGACGAAAGCGATCCTGTCATTCAGGTCTATGCGCGCATATTCGGGGGCCTGTTTAAAAACATCAGGGAAATGCCCGATGACCTGCTGCGGCACATACGGTACCCCGAGGATATGTTCACCATCCAATCGCATATTCTGCTTCGCTACCACATGACCAACGTCAATGTTTTTTACAACAACGAAGACGTGTGGGCATTTCCCCGCCAGATTTACGAAAGCAGCGAGGAGTTGATGGAAAGCTACTATACGGTAAGTACGCTCCCCGGCGAGCGTGAAAGCGAATTTATTCTGATGATACCGTTTACCCCGTTGAAGAAGGACAATATGATAGCCTTTCTTGCCGCGAAATGCGATCCGCCGCACTATGGCGAATTGCGGCTGTACACGCTCCCGAAGGAAAAGCTCAATTACGGCCCGATGCAGATTGAAGCCCGCATCAACCAGGACACCGAAATATCAAAACAACTGACGCTGTGGAACCAGAAGGGCTCACGGGTGATACGCGGCAATATGATGATCATTCCTATCGAGGAATCCCTGCTGTTCGTCGAACCGCTGTACCTCAAGGCGGAAACGAGCGAAATGCCCGAACTGAAACGTGTAATCATATCATTCGCCGACAGAATCGCAATGGAGGAAAACCTTGCGGCATCGCTTGAGCGGATTTTTTACGGCGGTGATTTTTCAGCTTCCACAGGCGGCGCCCTGGAAGCAGGCAGCCGGCTCAGGGAGTACGCGCAGAAAGCATATATGCACTATCTCCAGGCGGAAAAATACCAGCGCGAGGGAGACTGGGCAAAATATGGTGAGGAGTTGAAACGCCTCAGGGAAACGCTGTCGATAATGAAAAACATGCAGTGATACGGCTGGCCCGGTATACCAGAAAGGGCGCCATGTGGCGCCCTTCTTTTCATGCTTTACACTCTGTACAATTCCAATAAATTTACGATCAATGCCCTTCCATCTGGCTTGCCGCGGGAGGATATATCCCTTTTTTTCTGCGATATATGGCGATGCCAAACCGTATACACCCCGCAAACACAACCCAGGCAACTATTATTATGCAGATATAAATAGTGTGATGCACTAATGTCGGATATTCGCGAATCAGGTCAAGAATAAACTTATCCATTATCGACTCCTTACTGTGAAATTTACCGGTCGATGCCGCATAACGACAGCCCGCCGCCGGAGAAAGGCGTAATCCCGCACTATGTAAAAATTAAAATAACCAATGGCTTATGTACATTCATATACCGAATATGTCAATAGTAAAAAATGATTTTTTGAAAAATTGCCGGCTGCGACAGCTCACGATGCATCATGCTTGTATCCATCTATCTCCTTAGTCATTTTCTCGGCCATCACCACGAGCGCCTTCGCAAGATCTGACATTTTCTCGATCTTGAGTGAATTGTTCTGAGCAAGATCATTGATACTGGATATCGTTTTTAATATTTCATCGGTCGCTATTTTTTGCTCGTTCATCGAATTCGATATTTCTTCGGAGCGGATTTTCACCTTTTCAGTGTTATCGCTGACAACATCGCTGGCCGACAGTTGTTTCGTCATGGTAGCCGAGATGGCCGAAATCTTCGACGATATCAGGTTGACATCCCGGATGATTGTCGCGACATTTTCCACGGCGGCATGTATGTTCTCGCCGCCCTTGGCGATTTCCGATTCATTGGTATGTATCAGCCGGTCGATATCCTTTATGCTCGCGGCCGTCTGGTCGGCGAGTTTTGAAATCTCGTCCGCCACCACGGCAAATCCCCTGCCCGCATCGCCCGCCCGCGCCGCTTCGATAGCTGCATTCAACGAAAGCAGATTTATTCTGTCGGAGATATCATTTATAATCCTCAGTATTTCCGTCATTTCACGCGAGCTGTCCGCGATCGTCCCCATTGTATCGTTCATCACGCGCAGCGACTGTTCGCCGAGCCGCGCCCGCTCCGAAATCTTTGTCGTTACCGCAAGCGTGTCCCTGACCTCATCGTTCATGGTAACGATCAACCGCGAAAGCTCCCCTATCACTGCGGCGAGCGATACGAGATTTTCGTTTTGATCGCCAGCATTACTGCTTACCGTTTCGATTCCGGCGGTAATCTCTTCGATCGAGGATGTCACATCCTCGGTAGCAGCCGCCTGGTTCTGCGTATTTTCAGAAAACTTTACGATTGTCGCGAATATTTCGTCAGCCCGTGAAAGGGTGGATTCAGAGCTTTTACGAAGCACATTCTTGATAAAGTCATTCTGCAAGCGCCCCTTTTCCGCTTCCCTGTTGGCATCTTCGTGCGCAGCCTCAACCTCTTTCGCAATATCGATAAATCGGCGAGTCAGGCCGGCCATGCAGAAAAATATATAAAGCGTGACGCCGAGGCTGAAGCGGGAAAACAACGTGTTAATTGCAAACACATAATGTGTTCCCGTATACACATGCAAAATGTCGTCCAACGCCCCGCCAATCGCAAAAAGAAGCCCGATAATCGGCGGAAGCAGGTACCTGGTGTTTCTGTGCCAGGCAAGGTCTATGGTCATACAGATAAGACTGTAAATTATCAGCAACCCCAGCGCTGCATCGCGGAAGCGGTACAGCACGCCTTCCTGCCCCCTCCCGTAATCGTTTTCATTTATCAGCCAATTTTTACTGTGCTGTGTTATCGATATAAAGCTATCAGGATACACAAACGCTGCGATCAGTATTGCGACCGCGATAACGCCGCCCACCGCGGAAATTGCTTTGTTCGCGGTGCGCCATGCCCGGTTGAGGGTAAGCTGATATACAAGGAAAAACGGCAGGCCGAACAGAAAAAAAGCGCCGGCGAGCTGTTCTGACCGGTGAAATTGCATCCCCAGAAACGAGTTACGCATCATGCCGCCGGCGGAAAGAACCATTGCTTCACTCGCGACAAACACAAGCGCGAAAAAGCCCATAAGCGACATCGCCAGATATAACTCATCCCGGGTGCGCCTGTAAATATATATAAAGAGAATAAATCCAGAAAAAAGTACGCCCGAACATACAGCCGGAAGAAGCAACGCCGTAAGAGTAAGTTTCACCTGAAACGCTATCATACGCAAACCCCTCATTGGCAGGATGTAAAAAATCAGACGGGATGCTATACTTTACATTTGCGCATTACAAGAAAAATTTCTCCTGACGCCCGATACCGCGCGCTCAATTCAAGGATGAAGCTCGATACCAGACCGGATCAAGGAATTGGATTAAGTTTCAACTCGCGGCCGAACAGCGGCAGTTCGGCGTCTTTTTTCCCGTGACAGATGATATACAGCCGCTCCCGCGCGCGCGTCATCGCCACATACATGAGTCGCCGCTCCTCTTCAATATCCGAGTCCGCATCGGGCAGTATGTCGTCGGTGACACCGGCCACAATCACCGTGTCGAATTCCAGCCCCTTCGACGAGTGCATCGTCATGAGTTGAAGCTTCCCCGTCGCGAGGTGCTCGTTATACCCGCGCAGTGAAAGGTTGATATACCTGCCCTGCCAATTGTTGCGGAATAAAATCGCAACCGTCTCATTTGCCAGAATCTCTTTTTCAAGTATCGAGTGAACAATATTGAGTTCATGTTTAAAATCCCGCGCAACGTGACAGGTAACGGAACCGCCCCTTCCCTTGTGCGGCCGTATGGTTTTATTCGTGCGGAACCTGTTTTTCTTTATAAACGAGTTGGATATCGCCACGATCTCCTTTCTCGATCTGTAATTGAGATTCAGTTTGATTATTCGCGCCCCTCTGAAATACTTTTTAAAATTGACTATGTAATCGATTCTGGAATTTCGGAAACCGTAAATCGACTGAAAATCGTCGCCGACGACAAAGAGATTCGGATTCTCCACAGGGATAACGAGATGCAGCAGCTCAAAATTATCGCTCGAGGTATCCTGAAACTCATCGACCAGCACATACGTGAATCGCGCGGCAAGTTCGCCGCGGAGGTCCGGATATTGGCGGATCATCGTGATTGCGCAATCGATCATATCCTCATAATCGATGACATTTTTGCTTTTCTTGGCTTCGCTATAAAGCGTTACGCACGTTGCGATAGCATCGGAAATTCCGAGAGAATCGAGTTTCTTTCTTGTGCGGGGGGCAAGCTTTTTATAATCGTTCATCAGGCTGTAGACCACGCCGACAGGAAGGCCGAGGAACGAATCGATCGAATCACGCAGTATTTCCATAATCAGCGCCTCTTTCGCGGTTTCGTCAAGCACCGCGGGAAACCGCGTGTAGCCGGACACCTTGAAAAAACGCCCGCTGTAATCCCGAAGCAGTCCAAGGCAGAACGAATGAAACGTGCCCGAAACAATGGAACCTGCATGCTCGCCCAGCGACAGCATTACCCTGTGGCGGATCTCGTCCGCAGCTTTTCTGCTGAACGTGAGGACGAGGATGTTGTCGGGACGGGCCACCCCGGCGCGGATGATGGCATTTATTTTTTCGATTATTGTCCGCGTTTTTCCGGTTCCCGCACCAGCGATGACAAGCGTAATGCCGCCATCCGGCGAGGCCGCACGCCGCTGCGCTTTGTTTAATGTAACCATTTCAGCTCCGGTACGGTTCGTTTCAGCGCAGATATGCATTACACGCTCGTGGAGGAATGCCGGCATCATCCCGCGCAATGGTAATACGATTTCGGAGGATCAATTATGAATTTTTTTTAACGATACTTCTATATTATTTTATCGATCCCCCCGGCCCGGCATTACACAATTGGCCAACTGATAAAAAATAAATATCGATATTGCGCTCGAGTACAAGGACCTTTCCGCACGAACAGTAAGCCGCGACATTAATGAACTTATCAATCTTGAACTGTTAGCGGTAGATGACCAAGGCTTATACTTTGCGAACTATGATTTGCAAAAAAGGTTTATGCCCGGAAGAATTAATCGAAAATAATTTGCGGTGTTTGATATTAATATCAACTCGCCGAAGTTAACCGGTAACTTTTTTTACACGCGCTTCGTTCCATATTGAATTTTTCTGGCGTTCCATCTTCGAATATATGCAGCCACAGTAATTCTGCCGGTAAAATCCATAGGCCCGCGACAATTCGAGCGATTTCCGGTAACCATCGTTCTTTTTGAAATCGGCCTCGATAAACTCAACGCCGAACCGGAGTTCAAGCTCCTTGCCGATGCCGTTAATCATACGCGCATCTTTATAGGGGCTTATGGAAAGCGTTGTTGTTATACAGTGAAATCCGTCACGCGCTGCGGTTCTGAACGTCTCCTCCAGCCGTATGCGGTAGCAGAGCCAGCACCGTTCCGATTTTTCGCCTTTAAAACGCAGGTGTTTAACCTGGCCTGTCCATTCCTTCACGTTGTACGCACCGATCATCAGAGGAAAATGCCTGTCCGCCGAAAACCTTCTGAGTTCGTTACAACGCCGCTCATATTCGTCACGCGGGGATATGTTCGGATTGTAATAAAATGAAGTTACGTCGAATGATGGCTTCAGCAGTTCAAACACATACGAAAAGCAGGGAGCGCAACAACTGTGCAGCAGTAATCGCTTCTTTCCCACATTGTCCCACATGAAGCCCTTTAAAAACGTATTATTTGAAAAACTTTTTAATGAAGTTATCCAGCTTCTTCATGTCTTTCGGATTGGACTTTGTATCGAGCCACAGGAGAAGCTCCGTGCTGATTCCGTTGGCCGAATTAAACTCATGATGTATAACATAATTGGCCATCACATACTTCATTTTTTCAAATATCTCTTCAGCTTTACACAGATTGTCGGGACACGGTCCCATAATTTCACATATTTTAATTATTATCTCATGCTTGTTGATTTCCTTCAATTCGTTTCTACAGTCCTCGTTGAACAACGAGTTGCACAGGCAGATTGTATCGCCCAGCATAACCGGCATTGCGCAATCCATATTTTGCCTGCCGTTCCCATATTGACCCTTCATTACACTCCTCGTATTTGACTTACAAAAGTTAAAGCCCGTAATGTCTTGAATGTAAACAACAATCGGCGCAACGTCAATAAAATAATTACTGAATCGATATATAAAAACAGTATCATGAAACGACATTTGAAAATATTTGTCAATCTTCTGTTTTTTTGTTGACATTATCGTTCATCCATGGTGTGTGATCAAATAATTATGAATGTCGGCATGACCGGTTAACGAGACGTGCCGAAGAGCTAATAACAATTATAACAAACATGAAAACACAGAACGCATACTACGCCGGCTATTTTTATTTTGGTTACTATTTTAAAATAGGCCCGTAGCCTGTGTAGTATGCGTTTCGTAAAAAAGGCCGCGGGCGGGATTCCGGCGGCCTTTTTTAATGCCCCAGCGAAAAAAGGCCGCCATCCTCCGGGCGGCCCTTTCATGTATATGATAACA
>DHPI01000022.1:85286-89882 GCA_002407865.1 Spirochaetia bacterium UBA5368 | reverse complement strand
ACATGTATATGATAACTGGAGGCGCTTTATGATACTTGTACTCTCGGACAGACAAAGTGAAAGCATTTCATCGACCAAGGAACTGCTCGACACCAGGGGCTTCAGAACCTATATGGTGCCCACCAGCCGCGGCAATGTATGCACGGTGCTCGACGTCAATGACTCGGATGTCGAAAAAATCCAATACCTGCACCATGATATAAAATTCCTTGAAAACGAATGTCCATATATTCTCGGCAGCAAATACATCAAGGACACGAAGACCGTCATCTCACTCGACGGAAATGCGGCCATCGGCGGCAGCGGGTTGTGCGTTATCGCCGGCCCGTGTTCGGTGGAGTCCGAAGAACAGATGATGGAAACGGCCCGGCTTGTGAAATCCGCAGGCGCGTCCATCCTTCGGGGCGGCGCCTTCAAACCCCGGACATCCCCGTACGCTTTCCAGGGAAAGGGAGTTGAAGGATTGAAGCTGCTGAAAAACGCGGGCGACGCCTATCACATGCCGATCATTACAGAGGTAATGGATGCGGACGACCTGCCGGTAATCGCCGAGTATTCGGACATCGTTCAAGTTGGCGCACGCAACTGCCAGAATTTTTCCCTGTTGAAAAAGCTTGGAAAAATCGCAAAGCCGGTGTTGCTAAAGAGGGGGATGATGATGACAATCGAAGAGTTTCTCATGTCCGCCGAATACGTTCTGTCGGGCGGCAACATGAACGTTATTTTGTGCGAACGGGGCATCCGCACGTTCGAAACCGAAACGCGCAATACGCTCGACATTTCAGCCGTGCCCGTGCTTCAGCAACGGACCCATCTTCCAATCATTGTCGATCCGTCGCATGCCGCAGGCAACTGGAAGCTGATCCATCCCCTCGCGCTTGCGTCGGTTGCCGCGGGCGCCGACGGGCTGATGATCGAAGTGCACCCGCACCCGGAAATAGCGCTGTGCGACGGCAAACAGTCGCTCAGACCGGATAAATTTGAAATGTTGATGAATGACGTGAAATCACTTGCGGCGGCCGTGGGGAGGTTTGTTCACTGAGACATTACACATATATAAACCGCACTTCCGGCCCCATTCCCACATGGAGATCCCTCTCCGCAAAGTAGAGATCGCCATCCATTGTATACTCGAAGGGCGATTGGCTGACGATTTTCATGTCGCGAACATGGCTGTCATAATGGAGGGGATGTGATATCGGCTTTCCTTTCTTGAGGATGAGGAGGTTTTTCGCAAGGACAAGCGGTTTTACGCCCGTCGCTATGACATGAAACGTCCGTTCGCCGGACTTCTGCCTTGTTAGCGGCCTGAATCCCATCCCGATATCCTCAACCGTTCCCGCCAGTATGCCCAGCAGGTCGTTACATTCAAGCTCCTCGTCATTTAAGAACACCTTCGCCCGAAAACGCTTAAACAGCGACGAGCTATCCGGACGGATAAGTCCTTCATTAAATGCCCGTATCATCACCATTACGACCTTCGGCAGGTCTTTGCTGTCACCTTCGTACACGGCATTTAAAATATTCGTCGTCAGCCCTGCGCCGAATAAAAAACAGTACTTGTCGTTGATTTTCATTGTATCTCTGGCGTACGAGACGAACGGCCTGTCTTTTTCTATCTGACGGACAAACCGCTTTAAAATTTTGCACCCATCCCCCTTGAGATTAATCGTCTGGGCGATGTTATTCATGGTGCCGTCTTTAAGAATGAGCACCGGCGGAACCGGGTCTGCTCTGTATATTTGAATAAATCGGGACAGCACCTGGTGGATTGTTCCATCGCCGCCGGATATGGCGATATACGGTATGCCATTCTCTTTACATTCACGGACCACACTGTCAAGCTGATCCAGGTTCCCCGTTGGACGCACATCTACCAGGTCGCGGCCTATTTCATGATATATATCGCTGGAACAGCCCCGCAATTGTTTGTTTCGCTTGGAATAGGGATTTACGATTATGGGGATTCTCTGTGTATTCACACGATGATGCTTCATGGCATTTCTCTTTCGCGTTTTCCGGTTCGTGTTGAATAGACAACTATAAAAGCGTCTTCACGTCAATAAGTATTTGCAAATATACACAGTCATTATACAGTTTTGTTAACTTAATACGTCGTGCGATAGCTGAAACTTTTTAATGAAACCGGTGTTACCATGAATGATATCGTCAAATTGATTCCGGAAACGAGATGGAAGGTGCTCTTCCAGGATGAGGGGCAGTGGCGTGTGGGAATCTACAAACCGGAGGCCGGCGGCGCTGACGGCATAACAGTGCTCGAAAAGCACACCTGCCCCGAGCTGTTTATTTGCATGAACGGCGCGGCCGGTCTTCTTGTATACGACGGCGAAAGCGAAAAATCGATTGCATTCGCGCCGGGGGAGACGCTTCTCGTCAACGCGTATCACAACGGATACCGAATCGATGAGGGCGCATATTTTGTTGTCGTAGAGCGGACAACCTTTTCCACCGACTACATTGACAGATCCACCAGAAAAATTATTTCGACAGTACACGTATGAAACATCCGGACGCACACACAAAACTCTATTGCCTTTTCGGAAAACCGGCAACACACTCGCTGTCACCAGCAATGCACAACGCAGCGTTCGAGGAATCGGGCAGTAATGCGCTCTATCTCGCGTTCGAACCGACAGGCATACAGGATGCGGTCCATTCCATGAGAACGCTCCCCATTTACGGCGCGAGCGTCACCATACCCTATAAAACGGAAGTGATGGAATATATTGATACAATCGATCCGCTCGCGCGGGAAATCGGCGCAGTCAATACGCTCGTCAACCATGACGGCAGCATTACCGGATACAACACCGATGGGCAGGGAGCGCTCCGGGCGCTCGATGAACATGCCGTGGAGACGCGCGGAAGGCATGTGCTTATCCTTGGGAACGGCGGCGCCGCGCGCGCCATCGCCTTCACCCTGCTGCGGGAGGGATCGCGTATCACCATCGCCGGAAGAAACATCGAAAACATACGAAGGCTCGCGCGCGACCTTCGCGTGCATCATCCAGACGTGGAGTACATCGGCCTTGCCGGCGTTACAGCGGATTTTACGCATTCCGTCGACGTGATAATCAACACGACACCGGTGGGCATGACACCCGATATTTCATCCTCCCCCCTTGACGAATCGGTCATCCATTCGGAAAACGCCATCATGGATATTGTGTACAGGCCGCAGACAACGCAACTGCTGCACATCAGCAAGGGAAAAGGCTGCGCTGTTGTACCAGGCGTCGAGATGCTGTTCTACCAGGGCATCCGCCAGTTCGAGCTGTGGACCGGCATGCCGGCGCCTGTAAAAGTTATGCGAAATGCGCTCGAGGGCGGCATTGCCGCGGAAGAGACGATAAAAAATCTGGAGATATAGACGGCAGCATCCATGAGCGTATCATCGATTGAGAAAAAGCTTTCCGAATTTATAAACAATGAAAAGACCGGCGCGCAGGGATTTGCGGATTATTCACTGGACAACATGCGTGCTCTGCTGCGGTATTTCGGCAATCCGGAAAAGCGCATACTGACCGCGCATGTCGCCGGCACGAACGGCAAGGGTTCCGTCGTGCACATGCTGAACGGCATACTGACGGAGGCGGGATACGCGTGCGGCCTCTATACATCCCCGCACCTTCAGCGAATCAACGAACGCATCCGAATCAAGGGCCGTGAAATATCGAACCCCGACCTTGTGCGCCATTGCGACGAGTGCATCACGGCCGCTAAAAAAACTGGCGTCAGACCAACGTATTTCGACATACTGACACTGATAGCGATCCGTTACTTCCATGAAATGAAGGTCGATATCGCAATCATGGAAACCGGGCTTGGCGGCAGACTTGACTCGACGAACGTTGTAATCCCGCTTGTTTCCGTACTAACCGACATATCGAAAGACCATACGGGACTGCTGGGAAACACAATCGCGAAGATCGCCGCCGAAAAGGCCGGCATAATCAAGCCGGGGATACCCGTCATTACATCAAATACGCAGAGAGAATCCTTGAACGTAATCCGGGATGCCGCGCGCGCCATGCATGCAGACCTGTATGTCGTTGCTCCGGACAGGATAGGCGTATCTGAAGATACCGGCGATACGAAAACTATCAAGTTCGATTTCAGTTTCGAGGACTTCGAGCTTGCCGACATCCGCATTACCGCGCCGGGGGCTTTCCAGGCTATCAATGCGTCTCTCGCGATAGCGGCGTCCCGCATTCTTTCGAAGAGCGGCTTTGCCGTATCCGAAAACGCCATCCGCCGCGGAATAAAGAACGTGAAAATTCCGGGGAGGTTCGCCGTCTTTTCACGCCGTCCCGACGTGATTTTCGATCCCGCACACAATCCCAGTGCAATCGCATCGCTCTGCGAAACATTGAAGAATGTATACGGATCGACCCGTTTCATCGCGGTCACCGGATTCATGATTGACAAGGATTACACGGCGATGACCCGCACGCTCGTTCGCGATCTCGGCGCACAGCTTATTTATTTCGAACTGGATGACCGGCGTGCGCTGACCTTCGGCGAATACAAGAGGAAAACCACTGAAATTGCCGGGACTGACGTAAAGGGCTATTT
>DHPI01000022.1:79678-85164 GCA_002407865.1 Spirochaetia bacterium UBA5368 | reverse complement strand
AGACGTAAAGGGCTATACTGATGTCGATGCGCTCGCAGATTTGCTGAGGGCCTCAACAGACGACGATACGGTTATAATAATCACCGGAAGCTTCAGGATGTATGCCGCTGCAAAAAAGGCGGCCGCGATTCTGCGTCAGTCACGTCCAGGGCGGCAAGACCGAACGCACGCGCACAAATAGTACTCATTCACACGGAACAAACTGGCGATACATATCATACAGATGGACACCGATACTGAAATACAGGAACTGCTTCTTGCAATATCGCAGTCATTGAAGGATTTTACCGGCGGCATGATTTCATCATCCGACGCTCGCCAGCGATATACGGCTACGCGCGCCACATGCGCAGCGATAGAAAAGCGCCTGAAGACCGCACACAGCAACAGACTGCTTGAGGGATTTTGTTATCGTCACAACATAGACAACTTCACGCTGGCATCGGGCATGTATCGTTATACCGTTCAGGGGCTGCAACCGTTTTTTTATTACGGCGACACCGCCCTCACTGCGGCCGTGTCCGAGATATTGTCGAATGCCGCACCCACAATGACCGAAAAAACTATCGCTATTCTAAAGCCGGAAAGCCATCGAGTCCTGCCGCATACGGTCGTCGCGTATCCTGTCGCGACCGCATTCGACGAAATGCTTATTTTCACTGCCGTTACGTCATCGCGCTTTTTTTCCGAGAAGCGATTTCTTGTGACCGCCGAACGCCTGTCACGACTATGCATCGAGCTGGTAGCCAAACTCCACCCGGTCCACATCGATTATTTTTCCGCCATACGGCATACTATCGATAACGATATTACGTACCGGCTGAACCATGGCGCGCGCCTTGAGGCGGCCTATTACGTATTTCCGATGCTTGCAAAAATTTTCAACCATATGGGATTCGATTCTCTTCTTGAAATATCCTCGGAAATAACCGCGACACTGCGAGCCGCCTGTAGACAAAACGCGGGCATCCATTGCGTATCACTCAGGGAATATGTCACCCTGGAAACACACGCGGAGGGCGGGGCAAACCATCGAGCGAAAAAACGGCTCGATTTTGTGTACAAGGGAATCACCATCCCCTATCAGAAAAAAATAATAGCGCTCGAACCCGCAGACGGCCCGCAACCGCTCTGGGACATCGTCTACCGTTTTAACATGGAAAACAACCATTCGGAGCAGCGATAATGCGGCGCCGCCAGGTTGTCGTCATCGGCTCGCACAATGACACTTCGTACCGCGACGAAGCGTATCAAATCGGACGCTATATCGGGACACGGAGATGGGTGCTTATTTCCGGCGGCAGGGGCGGCATTATGGAAGCTGCTTCCCGCGGTGCCGCCGAGGCCGGCGGCATCGTGGTCGGCATTCTTCCGGATTCCAATCCCGACGGGGCAAATCCATTTTGTTCCATAGTAATCCCCACCGGCATCGGCTACGCGCGTAATCTTACGAACGTTCTTTCCGGCGATGTTATTGTCGCGATCGGCGGAAAATCGGGCACGCTATCCGAAATTGCCTATGCGTGTCAATTTGGAAAACCGGTGATATTCTGCACGTTCGCCCGCGGATGGAGCGAAAAATTTTTGGGTACTTTCGGCGCGGAATCCGAAACCCGCACATTCGCTGCGCGCTCGATCCAGGATGTGTGCGAGCAGCTCGATTCGATTTTACTGTAAATTATGCCCCGCCGCCAAGACGGCATTTCAGATCTTCAATAAGCCGCGCAATCCCTTCGTCATCAGCCGAATAGTCGGATGCTGCGCAATGCCCTCTGAAATCGACGGATGTCGAGTCGCTGAAAAAGACGCGCAAAACTTTAAACGGCTCTTTTCCGCCCGCATTGCGAACAATACCCCCTTCTTTTTCAACAGATACGGGAAGCAGGGCGACCTCCTCCGTCGTTTCCGAGAGAGACCGCACAATACGTGACGCGAACTCATAATCAAATCCGCTTTCATCGCCGCCCCCGGGAATCCGCGATGCGGGAAGGTACAGCACCGGCACTCTATGGGCGACAAGCGTTATGAGATATTGAATGACAACTTCGCGGAACACCGGATTCCGCAGCATGTTTCTGTGTATATAATAGCCTCCCGAAAGGCGCAGCCATATTCTGAGCAGAGGAGGCATATCAATCGATGCGTCGATGAAAAAACGCGGAATCGGCAGGCCCGCTTTTTCGGCGGCGAAGATCAGCGGCAGCACGTCGGTGTTCCGCTGTACTGCCGCAATATACACGGGCGTGTGCGTCGCGGTAATCGCGTTAAGATCCTTCAGGTTTCCGGAAATTTTCAGCGCGTTTTCAAAAATGTTTCCACCCGTTCCTGCCTTGCGTAAAAAGTTGAGAAAGTACGCCACCCTGAAATACAGCACAAGTATGCGATATGCTATACCGCTGTAATTATCCGCGATAGCGGTGAAATACGACTTCGCTATTTTTTCTACCGCAGCTTGCACCGCTTTATCGCTTGCGGACGGCGGCAGGGCGCGTTGCAGACGTTTCGCGCCGGGGAGCGCATTCATATCGTTTACAACGTTCACGCCAGCCACTGCCTCCGTTGATGACAGGAGATATCCACGCACCAGATTCCTGAATGTTTCATCCGATTGAACTTTCCGTCCTATATTTTCCAGAACGATTTTTCTGAAAAATCTGCCGCCCCTTTTACGGATCTGTTTTTTGCTCATCAGGGACTGAATTCCCGTCTGTGCGTAAAGCTCCTCGAAACGCTCTGGATTCTTGATCGTCTCTACGAGCAGCACGGGATTCTTTTTATTGAGCAGCACCTCGTACAGCGACCTGTACACGGGAATGGAAATGTTTTTCCTTGCCGAAAGCTCGATCAGCGGTTCGATGGCATATGCGCCTTCCGCAAGATAATGCAGCCGTTCTGTCATTTTTTCGAGCACCCGCTCAGGGCGAAAACGTATAATAAACCAGTCGAAAAAACCAAGCGATCTATCGTTACTGAGTATGCGCCCTGCAATGTCGCGCCCGAACCTGCGGTTTCTGCTGTGATCGCTCAACGCCGTCGCCACGAGGTCGCCGAGACCCGCAATATCGATGAGCGTTTCCTGGCGCGCACCCATCGCGGCGCCGATGCGCAGCATCTCTTTCAGAGACTCGGCGATAAGCGCGCCGGCAAGATTATCACCGCACCCCGGGAGGACACTGATCATGCCCGCAGCTATGGCGGCCGGATTTTTTAACGTTCCTCCCAGTTCGACGCCGCGAACGTCATCCGTTTCACGGCATTCCAGGTACTCACATGCAAGGAGCTTTGAAAAAACCCTGCGCGCATTTTCTGACCGGCTTGCAACGCAGATACAGCTCTGAAAGTTATGCATCACTTCCTCGGCATGCGTGGGCCCCGATATGACGGTTATTCTGTCTTTCACCTGCGGCAGGGCCCTGGCTATGGCGTCGGAAATCGTATATATCCTGTTCTGTATTCGACAGAAACCCTTTGATACAAATCCGAAATTCGCGCCGGCAACGACATGGTTTTTTATTTTCAAGCACGTCTCGTATACGGCTTTGGACGGCGTCGCAAGGATTATTATCCGCGAGCCCGCGACGCAATCCCGCAGGCTGGGTGTCGCCGTGATGTTCAGCGGCAGGTGAATTCCCGGGAGATAGAGATTGTTTTCTCTTTCGACATTAATGTTTCGTGCGACGGAGCGCTCGTACGACCAGAGATTAATTTTCAGCAATGGATTGTTCTCCGCCGCAACTTTCGCGACAGCGGTGCCCCATGCGCCGGCGCCAATTACTGAAACGACTTTGAAAGATTCAAGTTTCATGATACCACCGTTCGTGGACATATAGCAAAGGGAACGATTAACCGCAAGTAAATATCTGGCCCTCGCCAGAGCCCATGCGGACGCGACAAATTAAAAAAGGGGATGCTCTCCCCTTCTTTACACATATGTGTTTTTCTGACAGGCATGGTTACATATAATCGAGATAATCCTTCAACTTTCTGGCCCGGGTGGGATGCCGCAATCTTCTCAACGCCTTTGCCTCGATCTGGCGGATGCGCTCCCGTGTAACCTTGAATACATATCCCACTTCCTCGAGAGTATGGGAGTAGCCGTCATCCAGGCCGAATCTCATGCGGATGACCTTCTGCTCACGCGCGGGAAGCGTATTCAACACGGTATGTATCTGTTCCGAAAGCAGCCTGTATGCGGCCGTGTTCGCCGGTGAATCGACATCCTTGTCCTCGATAAAATCGCCGAGAAGCGAATCCTCCTCCTCGCCGACGGGCGTTTCAAGGGATATCGGCTCGCGGGCGACGTTTTTGACGCCCTTCACCTTGCTCACGGGCCAGCCAAGACGCTCGGCGAGTTCTTCGGGAATCGGCTCACGGCCGAATTCCTGCTGAAACAGTCGCGTTTCGCGCATTACCTTGTTTATCTGCTCGATCATATGCACGGGTACGCGTATAGTGCGCGCCTGGTCGGAAATCGCGCGGGTGATCGCCTGGCGGATCCACCATGTCGCGTACGTCGAAAACTTATATCCCTTGCGATACTCAAATTTATCGACTGCCTTTATAAGGCCAATATTTCCTTCCTGTATCAGGTCGAAAAAATGCATACCCCTGTTCGCGTATTTTTTCGCGATGGAAACGACAAGTCTCAGGTTCGCGTTGATAAGTTCTTTCTTCGCAATCGAAATCTTACGCTGGCCCAGATCGATCTGCTTGCCCCATTTCAATATCTCGTCGGCTGGCGCCCCGGCTTCCTGCTCTATCCTCCTGATCTTGCGCTCGTTATTGCGGATGTCCTTCACAAGCTCGATCAGGTCGTCCTTTTTTTTCATCCTGAGCTCGCTGACAATCTGGTTGACGTCCTCGCCCTTCTCCACCTTCCTCGCGTAATGCTTCAGATCTTTCAATTCTTTCCCGTATTTTCTCTCGATCGAGGTGAAAAAATCATACGTATCCTTAATGCGCACGACCATCGACTGGATTTTGTTTGAAAGCTTCGTTATTTCATTTTCATTGATATCAAGCGCGCGCACCGAATCGACTATCACCTTCATCGAGTCGTCGATCTTTGTTTTCAAATCCTGCCATTTTTTCGACTCCGCGTCGGCCTTGCGCAGCTTGTTCTGATACTGTACAATCTTTTTGTCTTCGGCGATAATCGCCCCCATGTTTTCGTTGTATTTCTTTTCAAGCTGCTTTAAATCGATGGACGAAAAATAATACAGCCTGTTGATTCGCAGCACATCGGTCAATTTTATCTTCCCCGTTTTGACCTTCGGATTGTTCTTGATAAGATCGTTTATCAGCAATGTCGAATTGATGACCGCTTCTTCGATGAGGATCTCGCCCTCCTCGATTCGCTTGGCAAGGTCGACCTCCTGGTCGCCCGAAAGAAGGGAAACACGACCTATTTCCCTCAAATAGAGCCGTATCGGATCGTCGATATACGACGAGTCCTCCGACGCGCTCGAAGACGAGGCCTTTTTCGC
>DHPI01000022.1:77716-79515 GCA_002407865.1 Spirochaetia bacterium UBA5368 | reverse complement strand
TTCTTTTTCGCCGGCGCGACAGGTGTTCTTCTCGTCGATTCTTCGACCACCTCGATTCCAAGCTGGTTCAGGAGAATAAAGATATCGTCTATCTTGTCCGAATTCAAAATCTTGTCGGGAAGGATGTCGTTAATCTCGTCATACGTTATTTCCCCGTTGGATTTCCCGAGCAGGATAAGCTTTTTCACCTCGGGTATGTTCTCCAAAACCAATTCACCTTTGCTCATAGTTGTCCCTTCATCGATTCATTATTAAATTTAGATTATTTTTTTGTTATACATATACGCTGAGAGCTTTTCACGCTCTCTTCGAAGTATTTCAATTTCCGTCAGATATTCCCTGCTGTCACCGCCGTCAGAAGAGTCTGCCAGCTTCACCCTTTCAATAAAGTAGTTAATCTTCTGATCGATCAAATACAGTTTTAAGTTGATATAAATTTCCGTATATGCCGCCGCCGGGCTTTCAATTTTAGACTCCCTGAACAGCATCCAATCGAGAAAAGCCTTTTCCTCGCCATCAGTAAAAAAATTGAACAGCCTGTCAATTGAAATCGCCTCGCCAGCCGAATATAATTCTCCGATTTTCACGAATATCGACCGCGACACCGAATCGGTAATATCGGCCTCGGAGAAATCGATCATCGCATTGCGAACAAGCTCGGGATAATGGCACACAAGGGCAATCAGATCACGATAGCTTCGGGCCTGAAAATCCAATCTGGCGGCATCCCCCTCCGGTTTTACGGCCCTGGCTCTGTGCGATTTCAGATTCGAACGGCCGTCAAGAAACCGCTTAAAATCCCTTCGGACGTCGTTTTCGTCCATGGAAAGCAAAACGCTTGCCTTTTTTAAATACATGCTTCTTTCGGTATCAAACTCGATATCTCGTATAACGGCAAAAACGCCTCTCAGCACATCAATCCCATTTTTCCCGTTCGCCCCGGCAATTACCCGTTCAATTTTAAAATCGACCGGATTCATCGAAGAATCGACAATCGCCATAAACTCGCGCATGCCCTTCTTTCTGATGTAATCGAAAGGATCACCTTCGGGAAGTATAGCAACCCGCGCCTCGACGTTGACATCCTTCATTATCTCGAGGGACCGCAATGACGCCTTGATGCCCGCCGAATCGGCGTCGAAAAGCAACACGATCTCGTTGCAGTATCGTGAGAGGAGACGCACCTGCTGCGTGGTCAGCGCGGTACCGAGGGGGGCGACAACGTTTTTAATCCCGGCCTGATGACATCCGATTACATCGAGATACCCCTCCACCACAATCGCCCTTTTCAAGTCGGCAATATGCTCCCTGGCAATATTGAATCCGTACAGGATTGATCCTTTGCTGAAAAGCTCAGATTCAGGTGAATTGAGATATTTCGGATCGCCATTTCCGATTATTCTACCACCAAATCCGATAATTTCATTTTTTTGATTAAAAATGGGAAAAACGATCCTCTTGCGAAACCTGTCATATACTACCGTTCTCCCGTTTTTATCGGAAGAACTTACAAGGCCAAGCTTCAACGCCAGGTTCATCGGGGCACGGCGGCTTTTCAGGTACGATGTCAGAAAGTCCCACTCCCCGGGAGCGTATCCGAGTTTGAATTCATCGATGGCAGCAGACGTGATCCCCCTTTCAAGTATGTACTCGCGGCCCTCCCCGCCCTGATCCGATTTTATTGCAGCGTGATAATGGGCTGCCGCAAGGCGGTTAAGCTTTTTCATCACGTCGCTTTCCGCCGCCTCCCGCGGATTGGCGGTATCGGCGTCATCACGTACAGAAACCCCCACGAGTCC
>DHPI01000022.1:68790-77628 GCA_002407865.1 Spirochaetia bacterium UBA5368 | reverse complement strand
ACGTACAGAACCCCCCACGAGTCCGCCGAGAAAACGCACGCTTTCGGGAAAATTCAGCCGCTCGATCTTGGAAATAAACGTATACACATTCCCGCCCGCATGGCACCCGAAACAATAGAATATCTGCTTATCGGGTGAAACAGTAAAGGAAGGGGTTTTTTCCTTATGAAATGGGCATAATCCTACGAAATTTTTCCCTTTTTTCTGAAGAGAGGGGACGTATTTTCGAACGATATCCTCGATATGTGCTCTATCCCGAATTATTTCTATGGTTTCCCTTGGTATCGACAAGAATCCTCTCGAATAGTCTATACGTTGTTTTGTCAGCTACGCTACGTCACATACCGGTATTACAAATTTTCAAGACGTTGCGTCAGCACCTTTTTCACGAGAGCGCCGTCGACCTGTCCCTTGAATTCTTTCATGAGCATTCCCATAATCCTGCCGAAATCCTTTTGGGAAATCTCGCCCATTGACCGGATTTTCTCATCTATTGCCGCGGCAACCTGCTCTTCGCTCAACTGGACAGGAAGATATTCTTCTATTATCAGCAGCTCTTCTTTTTCCTTCGCGGCGAGATCGTTTCTGCCCGCCTTCTCAAATTCCTCAATCGCTTCCTTTCGCTTCTTCGCGGCCCGCTGGACAATCTCTAAAACCCTGTCGTCGGGAAGATCGGCAGTACCCTTCTTTTTTTCATACAGTATATCCGATTTTACCATCCGAAGAGTGCGAACCCTCTCTTCATTTTTACTGAGAATAGCTTCCCGCAAGTCGCTTTCAATTTTTGACAACAAGCTCATGGGAACCTCTTTTCAATGTATATAATTTTTTTACAAACAGCAATGCCGTTTTCCGTTTTTTTAAATTTATTATCTTATTATACTATATTATGATAATATAGTATAATAAAATAGAACTGCCAACATTAAAAAAAATGGATGCAATAAATACGCTGTCAAAATTGGAGTTTTTAATTATGAAAAGGAAAATATCATTGACCGTACCCGTCTGCCCGTTATTTCATCGATACAGCAACGTGGACACGCACCATTCATTCTCTATTACGTCCGAGTGCCCGGGAAAATGCAGCAAATACTCATGAAAGGAAAAATTTTTGATGAACAAGCCCTATTTTCCAGACGACTATAAATAAGTAAATCACAAATTCAGGAGAAAACATGAAAAAAAAGCTATTTTTGTTAATGCCGCTGGCTCTGGTGGCGTTTTTTACTTTCGAGACGATAAGCGACATATGGAGCCAGAACAGGGATACCGTTACCGAGCTAAAAAACGAGACCAATAAGACCGGATTGTACCGTTATCCGGAATTTTATAAAGGAATATACCTCACCATCGATTCAGCCCGTAATACGGCAAAGCTCACCGCGTTAGTCAATAAAGCAAAAGCGGCTCATCTTAACACGATGGTGCTCGACATTCAGCTTCCCCGTTCCGCCGAATGCATGGTGCCGAAGGAGAATGTCGACATCTGCCTTGCCAACGGCATCCATCCTATTGCGCGTATTGTCGTATTTGCCGATGGCCTTAAAAAATACCCGGTTCCCGAGAGCGACATACAGCAAAAACTGCAACTTGCCGAAAAAGCGTGCCAGAACGGCTTCAAGGAAATCCAGTTCGATTATATTCGGTTCGACGATTACGGCAGCGTGCGCCATCTCACGTACGACGATAAATACAATTTTATCGAGGGCTTCCTTTCCAGGGCCAAAAACCAGGTGAAAAAATACGACGTGAAGACGGCCGCCGATGTTTTCGGCAGGATTCCGCTGAATACGAAAGACTCAATAGGCCAGCGCATGGAGGGATTAGACAAAGTCGTCGATATCATATGCCCGATGGCGTATCCGTCGCATTATACATGGAGCAAACAGCTCATGGGCGATCCCTACCATACGGTATTCATTACATCGAAAAAGGCCAGGGAACGGACAAAAAACGCGGAGATTGTCACCTACATTCAGGCATTCAAGATGAAACTCGGCGCTTCAAAACTGACGTACGATGAATATATCGCCGCACAAATCAGAGCGGTACACGATGCAGGCGTAAAGGGATTCATCATGTGGAACGCGCGTCAGGACTACGATCTTCCGTTTTCCGTCGCGAAAAGCTATTATGAAGGCGAAAGAAAGCTGACACAGTCCGATAAAAATAACGGGAATACATCATCGCTGTAATCCGACAGCCGGCCGGATAGCGATATTCGGCCGGCCCTTCAATGAAAGGCCAGTTTAGTCATATTCAAAATCTACTTCAAATACCGCCTTATTGTCAAGCCTGTCGTTTTTCAGCGTAATAACAACGATCCTTCCGGCATTGATGCCGAAATAGACGTAATTAGGGCGGGGCTGTTCGATATTATTAACCTTGATATATTTCGTATTCTTCTCATCGAGAACCCATTTCTCCACGGTCAACAGATGACGGTTTGGTTCAATTGTTGCTTCAAACACCTTGTCCTGCGATTCAAGGCCGATACCCGTACGGCCCACCTCTATCTTGTCGAGATATATCTTATAGTAGGAACGCCTGTCCATCTCGGGATTCGTCACATTGATGTCGTAGCCGACAAATTTGAAGTTATACGCTCCGGGCTTTTTTAAATTTAATGCCTCACGTATGCTATTGCCGCCTGAACAGCCGACACCGCACAACAGTGCAAGCACCATGAGACACGAAATACAATAATTCACAGCTTTCATTTTACCTCCCGAACTTGCAGGGTGTACGGTTCATCATAGTTTTCGCTCACCGCGTCAATTATCACATAACCTTTCTGGTCGACCATATCGGTAAAAACCGCTGTACTATCCCCCCTCACGTCCCTGCTTTGAAGAATATACCCAAGAGGGTCGGTAATGGAAACACGGAGCGCTCCGTCCCTGACGCCCTTAAGGGAAATAGAAACACTGGTTCGCTTTTTATATTCAAGAAGATAATAATCCCTGTCGCCTTTCTTTGAAGTATAGCCCGTCACCGATGGGCGCGTCAGCGGATTTGCGTGTTCTTTTGTGTCATTCGGCTCATATTCGCACGAGTCCGAAGGCGCCAACGGCTCAATCCTGAGAAGGTATGCCGCATTCCCATCGGAAAAAACTCCCTTCGCCGCGATACGAATGAAAAAATCTCCCCGCAGCGGAAGGTTCGGCATCACCTCGCGCACGCCCGCTCCCCCATTGTCGATCTCCCAGGCTTTTTCCCTGTTGGCCCTGTACACCGTCACAACCGCGTCCATCGTCTGCGGCGGCGTCAGCTCTATTCTGTACTGCGCAGGGGCCGCGGCCTTATAGCTGTAGTAGTCAACGTCATCCTGAGGATATATGCAGCCGGAAATTTCACTCCCAGTCATGAGATTCGCTTTATCGATGTCGTTATTCGGCTCCATCTCGCCGCCCGATTCATAGTCGCGGATTTTCGCCGTAAGCGTATAGGACGCGTCATTGTTCGATTCAAAGCTCTTCGAAGCGACCATAATGCTGTAGCGCCCCTCCGCCGTAATCCCGACATCTTTCAGCATTTCTCCCTCGCCCGCGCCGTTCGCGTCGGCATATGCGATACGCGTGAGAGCGGCATCAAAGAGTGAAAGCGTCGAATTGACGCCAGGCACACCCGATAGCGTTACATCGAGAAGCTTGGCACGCTGTTCGGGAAGATCGATTGTAACCATGTACCAGTCTTCCTCTCGCTGAGGATTTTCGCCCTCTCTGTTAAGGCGGTTGTACGCCGGAGAAAAATAGCCGGTGATATCACGCTCGAGGATCAGCGTATTCGCCGACGCGGCTGAATCGTTCGGCTCCCGTTCCTCCTCGCCGGGATTTCTTGATTTTACTTCAAGGGTATAGTAGTTTTCCTGGTTCGGCCTCGGCGCATCGCGGTCTCCGTGCAGCACCGCGATGTAATAGCGCCCGCCTTCCGCATAAAAATTGCACATTCTCTCGGGTGACGATTTCCGCATGTCGTCGACAAGCTTGAGCAGCACCGGCGTATCGCCGCCGCGCCATATTTGAATCGCATGGTTTATGCCCCTGACCGGCGAGAGTTGAATATCGAGAATGACCGGCAGGTCAACATCGAAACTGTAATAATCGATATCATCCCTCGTGGCCAGCATGCCCCTGATGGGGAAATCCAGCTTCAACGGATTTGCCGCCGCGAATGTGTTGTTCGGCTCCTGCTCGACGGGTATTTCTTTTTTGCACGAAATTAGGGGCATAAGAAATAGCGCACAGAGCGCCGTCAGGAACACGTTATACGGGATTGTGGGTCGTTTCATCGAATGGGTATCGTCCGAATATTTTGTATAATAGCGCAATGCGACACTGCATTGAGTACGATTATATACACAATGAAAACACAGTCAAGTGACATTTTCCACGCAATGCGATATAAAATATAATTGAAAAATACTCTCTATGACATTTCAATTCCATAATCACGGTCATAGAAATCAGCGCGTTGCGCGATGGAGGAATTATGAAAAAGAAACTGATAGTTGCCGGCGTAATCCTGACAGTCCTCGCCATCGGGATCGGCTATCTTTATTTCCGCTACTACTTTACCTACGAACAGAAGAACATCGTACAGAAAAAAATTGAAACCTTTACAGGACAAAACCTTTCTGTCACGATATTCGGATTCGATGGCAGAATAATCAAACGCTGGGAAAACGTGAAAAAAATCACATCCGGCGTTGGTGAAAGAAATTTCACCTATACGTACTTTTTCACAAGCGATAACCGTTACGTACAGATACCAAATTCAGTATGGTATATCGCAGAAGAGGAATAGCATGCTCGACCGCAGCGTCCAGTACATTCGAGGGATCGGCCCGAAAAAATCCTCCGTATTGCTCGATGAAGCGGGCATCGATACGGTGGAAGACCTCCTTTATTACGCGCCGAGGCGCTACCTCGACCGCTCGTCGTTCAGCGAAATACGCAACTGCTTCGTCAACGAAACGGTAACGGTCGGCGGAACAATCAAAAGCGTGCGCGTGCTTGGCGCGCGGCGCCGCTTTCTCGAGGTCATTATCGACGACGGCACCGACACCCTTGCCGGCGTTTTTTTCGCCGGCATACCCTATTTTCAGAGAATATTCGTTCCGGGCGAAACAGTGCTGTTTTCCGGGCGAATAGAGTTTTTCAGAAAAAAGCAGATGGTGCACCCCGAATACGATTTTATCGACGAAGACTCGCAGATTCAGTCAATTCATACCGGCAGGGTTGTCCCCCTGTATCCTTCCACCGAGAAGCTGAAGGCGAACGGTTTTGATTCGCGGGGATTCAGAAGGATCATCCGTTTCGCCATCGACAACTATCTCGCGTCCGTTGAAGACCCCTTGCCCGAGGATTTCCGTTCCAGACTGCGCCTCATGCCCCTGCACGACGCACTCTTCTCGCTCCATTTCCCTGACACGATGGAAATGGCCGAAAACGCCCGGCGCAGGCTTTCATTCAACGAACTGTTTTTTTTACAGTATTACATCTCCATGTCACGGCAGAAACTGCGCGACGCGGCGGGTACGCAGCAGCGGATTGCGGATACTGATATGCTATCATCGTTCATTGCCAACTTGCCATTCCGGCTGACCGCCGACCAGGCGAAGGCAATCGACGAAATCGCACACGATATGCGCAATCCCTTTCCCATGAACAGGCTATTGCAGGGGGATGTCGGCTCCGGTAAAACGGTAGTCGCCATGGCCGCCTCGCTTTTCGCATGCGGCCGGGGGCAGCAAACGGCGGTTATGGCGCCGACTGAAATACTTGCACGCCAGCATTACGAAAGCTTCACCGCGTTCATGCCTTCCGCCATAAAAATTCTTCTCCTGACCGGCGGCACATCTCAATCGGAGAGGAAAGCCGTTCATGAGGCCGTTGCAGGCGGCGAGGCGCAGGTACTCATCGGAACTCATGCGCTTATACAGAACGATGTCGATTTCAACAACCTTGGGCTCATCGTAATCGACGAGCAGCACAGGTTCGGCGTCAATCAACGCGCGCAACTGCGCATCAAAGGCGACAATCCCGATCTTTTGATAATGACCGCAACCCCGATTCCACGCTCCCTGTCGCTCACTCTTTATGGCGATCTCGACGTCTCATCCATCAGGGAAAAACCGTCGACCCGCATTCCGGTGCGGACAATGGCATTCCCCGAATCGCGGCTTCCCGGTGTCTATAGATCTATTGAAAAATATATCAGTGAGGGCCGCCAGGTTTATTACGTACTTCCGCTGGTGGAAGAATCGCAGAAGATCGACCTGAAATCGGCGGTCGAAACGCACAGGCTTTTGAGCACCGATACATTTCCGCATCGGCGTGTCGAGCTTTTGCATGGAAAAATGTCTTTCGCCGAGAAAGACGATATCATGACCCGCTTTAAAAATGGAGGCATCGACATCCTGGTTTCAACGACGGTTATCGAAGTCGGCATTGACGTGCCAAACGCGACCGTCATGGTGATCGCTCATGCCGAAAGGTTCGGGCTATCGCAACTCCATCAGCTTCGCGGAAGGGTTGGCCGCGGCGCACATCAGTCGTTCTGCGTGCTGGTGCATCCCGATTCGGTTGCACCCGAGGGGCTCCGCCGAATTGAAGCCATCACCGCCACCGACGACGGTTTCGCTATCGCCGAGGAAGACCTCAAACTGCGCGGGTCGGGAGAACTTATCGGATTAAAACAACACGGCCATTTTTCCGGATTTGAATTCGCGGACCTTGCGAAAGACCTTGATCTCATCACGCTGGCGCGCGATGAAGCCGTAAAAATTGCCTCCCGCGACGCAGGCGCGCTCCAAACAAACGAACGCATGAACGTCGACGGGCGATATGCGGAGATGTTCAACAGGATGCGAACAAAAAGGATTCTTTCGATACTATCGTAGCGCTACGCGACGCCGCAGCACATTTTATATTTTTTTCCGCTGCCGCATGGGCAGGGGTCGTTTCTTCGTATCTGTTGTTTCGTTTCGGATTCGATCTTGTGGATGATCGTTTTATTTTTCATCGTTTCAAGCTTCGCGGCTTTTACCTCTTCCTTGATCGCGACCATGAGATCCCAGAACACAACGGTAAACCTGTTCAGTTTTTCCACGAAAGACTCAATATTCGAAAATTCTTCTTCGCCCCACTTTTCCGTAACGCCGTGCAGCAAGGCCCTGAGCACCTCAAGGTTGGAAAAAAACGTGGCATACAGCTTCTTCAGCTTTTCCCTGCCGAAATACCGGTCTGTTTTCCCAAAATGCAAATACTTAAGAAATTCATCACCAGCCTCTATCAGCGCGACAACATGCGTACGTATGGTTTCCCTTCCCGCACCAGCAGGATCGAGCCTGTTGTACTCCGCCTCCGGGAACTTTAAAATCCCGTAACAATAATACCACAGCCCCTCTACCGCCTCGACACATTCGGTCGACAGGCGCGTCGTCGAACCGGATGACGCGATCTCCCGCAGTACATCGCTTATACCCAGCGGCTCTGAAGCGCTTTGCGCCCCAAGAATGGCCGCCCTGATAAAGCCTGTCGATACGGTAATGCCATTATTTTTAAGTGTGTCGGCAAAAGGCCCCTCGCCGCAATATTTCTTCAATTTCAGCATGGCTGCACCACACCCTGATACCTTAGTTATTTAAATATCGACCAGTCGACAAATCTATTGAAGACGGCAATGTTCGGCAATCCGAACCACTGGCTCCATTTCGTTCTGAAATACGTGTCCCGGTCAAAATTCTCCTGTTCGCTCAGGTTCAGTTTTGCTATCAACTGGTCGAGCATCGTCGCATATTTATCAACATCGCTGTTGTATTTCGCCGTGACAGTCCTTCGGATCTCATCGAAATACTGCACCTTATCGAATTCAAGCGGCAGCGTATTGATGTTTTCCTCATACCATGTGAGGATCTTCTCCTTAACAAATTCGAGAGGGATGTATCTTACAACTTTATTTCCAGGAAGATATTTGAAACAGATGCCGGTTTTTTCACTCTGAAAAAGGCTTACAATGAGCCTGTACAGTGTATACGGACCCAGATGATATACAAACAGATCGCGCATCTCACCATCGAACTCGAAGGAATCACAGACAGCCTGCGCCTGCGATATTATCTTTTTATAAATGAATTCCTCATATTCCATTTCGATATTTTTCGACTGGTCGTTCAGATAGCGGATCATGGCCCTTTTCACCGCACCCTCCTGCGCGGAGACCTGATTGGTGTCGGGGATAAAATGGAACGAAACGGAAAGATCCGCGTAATCCTTCTGGAGTTTTTCACCGTTGACGTTGAGAACGTACGGCTCCCTGGTATTCCAGCTGCTCGTTCCCCGAACGGTAAATTTCACTACGGGGACAACCGGCTTGCCGAACATTTCATGCTGACGCTCACCAATCTCCATTGCCTCAATGTCGGATAATGGCGCAATCGCGTCCTCCTCCGGCACGGCGCCTTCAGACGCGCCATCGGCTCCGCTCGCCGTCAATCCGGACGCGGAATCCAAGTCTGCCGCACCGGCAAATATCGCGTCATATCCGTACACATATGGCGCATGATACACAATCCTGTTGTATATGTCCTTTTCCAGAACGTCGATATCATCTTCAGCAATGGAGAGTATGCACGCCAGCCTTCGGAGAAACGCGTCAGACGCGTCACACAGATCCACTCCGGTAAATACTATCCGGTCGAGCGCTTGAAAGAGCGGCTTCCCCTCGGACTTCAGATTGATAACGCCAATACCGGTATGCAGCTCACCCCATTCCTTTTTTACCAGACTGTTGAATTCCCGCAGCTTGATAAAAATCTCTTTTAACACAAGT
>DHPI01000022.1:65760-68641 GCA_002407865.1 Spirochaetia bacterium UBA5368 | reverse complement strand
CCACAAGAAAATCTATCTCGTTCGCGTTCTCAGTTCCGCTGAACGCAAGCGGGTAATCCTTCTTCGCTTTCCTCGTGAGAGAATCCGGCGAAAGCGCGGTCTCATACTCCCTGAAAATTCTTTCAATAGTATCGATGTTTCGTATAAACGCGTATTTATGCTTTTGAACTATCTGGCTGATGCTTTCGGGGATATCCACTTCGAAAAGTTGCTCGCGGAAACGGCGCGCCGCATGCTCGTGCTCGCGCAGGGCATTCACGACGCCTCCCCTGAACAGCAGGATAGCATCGGTAATCCCCAATGTTTTCATTTTTTGTAAAAAAGCTTCGTCTGAAGCGCCGTCATCCAGGATGGCTTCGACAGTAACATCTGACTTTCTCGCCATCCGCTGTTTGATCTTTAACGATTCTTCCCTGGCGCTCGAGTATTCTGATTCTCCGTCGACATTCGACAACAGACGATCCAGATCATCATCATTCATTCAACTATATCCTCTCTGGCAACGCCCGCGTCAGGATTGAGCCGGTTCCAGCAGGCTTTCCTTATTTTCGGCGGCTGTGCTGTTCTTCTCGTCCTTTTCAGCTTTCGCGTTCTTCGACGCATGGTTTTGCAGCGGCGGCAGCTCTTCCCCGCGCATAATGATATCAATTTCGGGCGCGGACAGCGTTTCCCGTTCTATGAGGTAATGCGCGATTTTTTCGAAGCGATCGATATTGTCATTGATGAGCGTACGGGCGCGTTTTTCGCATTCTTCAATGATCGATTTCACTTCCCTGTCAATCAATTCGGCGGTCGTTTCGCTGTAGTCCCTGTGCTGCGCGATTTCACGTCCAAGGAAAATCTGTTCGTTTTTTTTGCCGAACGTGAGGGGGCCCAGTGTTTTGCTCATTCCCCACTCGCACACCATTCTTCGTGCAATGTCGGTCGCACGCTCAAGATCATTGCTCGAACCGGTGGTCACCTCGCCGAACTTCATGTCCTCGGCCACATGACCGCCAAACAGTATCGTGATCTGGTTCAGCCAGTACTGCTGCGCATGCAGGTGCTTTTCTTCTTTCGGAAGCTGCATGGTGATTCCGAGGGCACGCCCCCTCGGAATGACGGTCACCTTGTGTATCGGATCGGCCCCGGTCAGCAAACCGAGAATTGTGTGCCCCGATTCATGATAGGCGATGATCGCTTTCTCTTCATCTGAGATGATCATCGAGCGCCGCTCCGGCCCCATCAGCACCTTGTCTTTCGCATCTTCCATGTCGGCCATCGTCACGCGCTTTCTGTTGCGCCGGGCGGCAAGCAGCGCGCCCTCATTGACGAGGTTTGCCAGGTCGGCGCCAGTAAATCCGGGAGTGCCCCTCGCAATAACCTTGAGGTCGACTTCCCTGGAAAGCGGCACCTTCTTGGAGTGCACGGAGAGTATCTTTTCGCGGCCCTTTATATCCGGCACATCGACCACCACCTGCCGGTCGAAACGCCCCGGCCGAAGCAACGCGGGATCGAGCACGTCGGGCCTGTTCGTCGCGGCGACGATAATCACCGCCTCGTTTGTCTCAAATCCATCCATTTCGACAAGCAACTGGTTCAACGTCTGCTCGCGCTCGTCATGACCGCCGCCGAGACCGGCGCCGCGGAGGCGTCCAACCGCATCGATTTCATCGATAAAAATTATACATGGCGAATTCTTCTTGCCCTGCTCGAAAAGATCGCGCACGCGTGACGCTCCGACGCCGACAAACATCTCAACGAAATCCGAACCGCTGATCGAAAAAAACGGCACACCGGCCTCTCCCGCAATCGCCCTGGCAAGAAGTGTTTTACCCGTTCCCGGAGGACCCATCAACAGCACGCCCTTGGGTATTTTCGCGCCGATATTGACGAACTTCTTCGGGTCTTGCAGGAAATCGAGGATTTCTTTCAATTCCTCTTTTGCTTCGTCAACGCCGGCAACATCGGCAAAGGTCACCTTGTTTTTGGTTTCGGGATTCAGCCGCGCCCTGCTTTTTCCAAACGACATCGCCTTGTTGCCTGTCGCCTGTATCTGGCGGATCATAAAAAACCATATAAGGCCGAAAAAAAACAGCCACGGAAGAAAATTCAGCACGCCTTTCAGGAAGACGTTTTCTTCGTTATCCTCGCCCTTCACCTCGACCTTGTTCGCCATCAGCGTTTTTATCAGCTCCGGATCATCGTACGGAATCACCGTTTCGAAAAAATACGGTTTATCGCCCTTGATGTACGTGCCCGCTATCTTCTTGCCATTCACGATTGAAACGGCCTTTATCTTCTGTTCCGACACCTTTTTTACAAAATCGCTGTATTGAAGCGATTCAACTTTCGGCTTGGTATAGTCGTTCATCTTAAAAATCGCTATCGCCAGCATCACTATCAACAGCAACAGCGCTATTTGCTTTCCTGCCTTATTCATCCTTTGACTCCTGATTTTTCAATAAAAACAACCATCATATGTTATATCGCGCCGCACCGGTTACTCTTGTGATCACAACGATCAAACGCAGTTACGTTCTTGCGCCCCCACGGGTTGTGTCGCTGTTGTCTCAATAATAACAGGGAATTATCTTTTCGCACATACACGGATTATAAACATATACAGCCCGGATGTACCGATTATTTCCCACAACCACATATAGCAAGTATTTTTTGGGAAGCGGATTTCACCATAAAATCCCCGGCAATCCTGTTGTTGAATTCGCCGCAAACTCCAAGCATTACAGCCGCAATTCGTGAATCAACAACAACTATCGGAATATCGTCCTTCCGCCTCCTGTCAAGTTTGTTTTCTATAAATAAATCCTTGAGCTTTTTAGCGCCCCCGACAAGAGATACTCTATCACCCTTCCGTCGGTTTCTCAGTATAATATATGCA
>DHPI01000022.1:59483-65504 GCA_002407865.1 Spirochaetia bacterium UBA5368 | reverse complement strand
GTGTCACATCAACACGATAGCTCCACGCCGCCGGCAGGCGCGCAGCAATGCCGCCCCTTCTGGAAATAATAAGTACCGGTTCACGATTTCTGATCGCCTTTTCAATGATAACAGACGCGTTGCGGTAGAGAATGCAGTTGCTCCGTTGTGTCGCCATGTTTTTCAGCATCTCGACAAGCATGCCGCGCGACACGAATTCACCAAACGCCTCGCGCATCGCCGACGCCACTGCGTATTTCACAATGCGCTCGTCGCGCCCTGTTCTGCCAAGTGGGATGATAACCCGTTCGCCATCTATTTCATAGAGCTCCCCATATGCGACCGCAAGAAGCTCGCCCAGCAGCGCCATATGTTCGGCGGCGTTTTCCGCCAGATGAGCAAGCGCGGCATCGCACCCGGTAAATCGTGTCCTCATCAAAGGCAGGCACTCGTGACGCACAAAATTGCGCCGGTACACGCTATCCGCGTTTGTACTGTCTTCCCGCCAGCCGATGTTTTGAACTTCAAGATAACGGTACACCTCGCCGGATGACACCGTCAGAAGCGGACGTATAATGCGCCCCCTGCGGGCTTCGATTCCGGCAAGCCCTGGTATTCCGGTTCCTGTCGCAATGCGCATAAATACGGTTTCCACGTTATCGCTCATGGTGTGTGCGGTCGCAATTTTCGCGTACCCTTCCCGGTCGGCAATCCGGTGCAATAACTCGTATCTCTTTTTCCGCGCCACATCTTCAAATGACTCACCCTTTCCATCGCAGGTGAAATCGTGCCGCTGCGAGTATATGGGGATATTATTTTCCGAAGCGATCGACAGCAAAAAACGCTCGTCAGCGTCTGATTCGTCGCCGCGCGTACAGTGGTTGAGATGAAATATGCCAAGCTCCGTTCGATATTCATCCTTCAATCGCAGCATGATATCGAGAAGCGCCATGGAATCCTTTCCCGCCGACAGCGAAAGCAGAATCCTGTCGCCCGGCTCGATCAGCCGGCGTGTTTGCACAAAATCCCTTACATTATCGATGATGTTCCGCTCGCTTCCGCACATACATGCCTCATGTATACCCGCCGCTATACTGCCTCAGGTGCGCGGAATTATCCAGCAATTTATTTGCCCTCCCCGTAGATTGCAAAGCATACACACAACGAACGCAGCCCATGGCGCCATGCCGGCCGGTCGAAAAATGGTTGATTTTTATTCCGCACCCGATGTTTTATAAAGATGTGCAATCACACGATTTTCAGGAGGTAGAATGGATCTCATCGTACAACAGCGAATTGAGGAATGGTGCCATCCGCCTTTCGACAAAGACACCATCAATGAAATACAGGATTTGATACGGCGCAACGACAAAAAGGAAATCCACGAACGTTTTTACAAAATGCTCGACTTCGGCACCGGCGGTCTGCGCGGCGTAATAGGGGCCGGCACCAACAGGATGAACATCTATACCGTCGGGATGGCAACACAGGGCCTCGCGCATTATATCCGGCAAAACGGCGGCGAAAAAGCGGGGGTCGTCATCGCGCGCGATTCACGGCGCATGTCGGATGCCTTCGCGCGGGAAGCCGCCGCCATCCTCGCGGCAAATGGGATATGCGTGTACTTTTTCGACGATATTACCCCCACGCCGATATGCTCGTTCGCCATACGCGAGCTGCGCGCGGTTTCCGGTATCGTGATTACCGCAAGCCATAATCCGCCGGAGTACAACGGCTACAAGGTTTATTGGGATGACGGAGGCCAGGTTGTTCCACCGCACGACAGTGAAATCATCGAGGAAGTAAGAAAAATCGACTCGATCGGTACGATAAAAAAGACATCGTTCGACGACGCGGTGAAATCGGGGTTGATCACGATAATCGGCAACGACATCACAGAGCGCTACATTTCCCGTCTGGAAACAAAAGCGCTCCGCCCGGCGAAAGCGTCTGGCACATCCATCGTCTACACGCCGCTGCACGGCACCGGCTATACAATCATTCCGAAAGTTCTTCGCCGCTTCGGTTTCGAGAATATTCATCTTGTTGAGCCGCAAGCCCGGCCCGACGGAAATTTCCCGACGGTGAAGTCCCCAAATCCCGAGGAGAGAGAGGCGCTGACGCTCGCCATTGAGCTCGCGAAGAAGGTGAACGCGGACATTTTCCTTGCCACCGATCCGGACGCCGACCGGATGGGCGTAGGATTTCGCACCGATACCGGCGCATACGAGATTATCAACGGCAATCAGATCGGCGCCATGCTCGAATACTATATGCTGCTGCGGCTCTCGCAGATGAACAGGCTTCCCGAAAACGCCGCTATCGTAAAAACCATCGTCACAAGCGATATACAGGATAAAATAGCGCAGGGCTTCAACTGCTCGGTCGACAATGTGCTTACCGGATTCAAGTGGATCGCGATGAAAATGAAGGAATACGACGTCAGCGCTTCTCGCACATTCATCTTCGGCGGCGAGGAGAGTTACGGGTATCTACCGGTCGATTTTGTCCGCGACAAGGATTCAATAAGCTCGTGTTACTTTTTCGCGGAAATGGTCGACTGGCTGAAGGAAAACGGGAAGACGCCCGACGGATTTCTCGATGAAATCTACCGCAGATTCGGGCTCTATCTTGAAGATCTCCACTCAATCACGCTCAAAGGCGTCGACGGCATGGAGAAAATCGGCGTCATCATGAAATCATTCCGGAACTCCCCTCCGTCGGATTTTGACGGAACGCCGATACGCAAAATCGTCGACATGAAACATCTCACCGTGACCGACACATCGACCGGAGAGCGCACACCCGTCACAGGACTGCCAGGCTCCAATGTACTGCAATTTTTTCTTGACGACGGGTCAAAAATCACGATGCGGCCCTCGGGAACCGAGCCGAAAATAAAGTTTTATTTCAGCGTGAACCGCGACGTAACGCACGGAAACATCGACGATGCGAAACTTGAATTGAAACGAAAAATCGAAGGGTATAAGAAGGACTTGAACGCGCGCGTTGCGTCGCTGTAACGCGCGCGCCACCCATTACGGAAGTACGCTCCGTTCGGCTACAGCATGCTGAGGAGCTCTTCCTCCTTTTCGCGCATAATTTTTTCGTCATCGCGCGAACGCTCGTGATCATATCCGGCGCAATGCAACACCCCATGAACAAGCAGGCGCGTGAATTCCTGCGCATCGGTCACGCCGTATTCCATCGCCTGTTCGTGCAGTTTTTCCAGCGAAATATAGATATCCCCCAGGTTTTTGTGAGCAGCATCCACCTCCGGAAAGGGGTTTTCATGGTAGGCAAACGAAATCACGTCGGTGGGCCTGTTCTTTTTTCGATAATCCCTGTTGATGGCGCGTATGTGTTCGTTATCGGTCAAAATAACGCACACGGCGACATCATCGAGCCCCAGCCTGCCGCAGATTTTTTTCGCCAGCGCGCCGACTTTTCGTTTCGTAATGCCGTTATACGGCAGCGTAATTCCGCCTTCGGTAAATACGTTAATCTTCATCGTCTTTATGAAGCACCCGGTGTTCCAGCTTTTCAAGGTCTTCCTTGTCGGGATACTCGATCCTGGTGTGAAAAATTCCGTTGAGAATGCGCATAAATGATTTCTGGATCCTGTTAAGGTCCGCCATTGTAAGGTCGGAAAATTCGAGCTCATCCTCGTTAAGCTTGTTGTAAATGATTTTTTTAACCAGCGTTTCAAGTTTCACATACGTGGGCTCCTGCAGCGAACGCGCAGCCGCTTCAACGGAATCGGCAAGCATAACCACTGCTGTCTCTCTGGAGTGCGGCTTGGGGCCCGGATACTGAAAATCCAGCCTGTTCACCGGGGCGGTTTCACCGTTTGTGTCGGCGCTTTCAAGCGCCTGATGGTAAAAAAATGTCATCGTGGTTTTTCCGTGATGCTCCCGTATAAAATCGATTATCTGATTCGGAAGCCTGTACTTCTTCGCCAGTTCAACCCCCTTCTCGACATGCGAGATGATAAGCTTCGAATACTCCTGTGGCAGCATCGATTTCGCACGCCTGTCGGTTACCTTGTTTTCAATATACATACCCGCGTCTTCAATTTTGCCGATATCGTGATAATACCCGCCGACGCGCGCCAGGAGATAATTGGCGCCGATGTCCTTGCATGCCGATTCGGACATATTCGCGACCATGAGCGAATGATTGTACGTTCCCGGCGCCTTTATCAGCATTTTCTTAAAAATGGGAGCATTGAGGTCTGACAACTCGAGCATATTAAATTTCGTTGTAATGTCGAACAGATTTTCAAACACGGGAAACACGCCGAGCACGAGAATGGAATTGATAACGCCGTTCGCAAGCGCCATCTCTATATTTGTCAGCAAGTCATGGAGGGTATACTCAGCCATGAGACATACCCCCGTTACCACGATTGAGTTTATTATGCCAAGAATGAGGCCGCCCCTGAGGAAATCCGTTCTGCGCTCCACATCGGTCAGCACAAACACGCCCAGAAGGGCGGAGCTGAATGAAAGAATGATTACCGGCAGAGACGCGCCGCTTGCAACAAACGAAAAGAATATTACGTACAGCCCGATGATTATCGCGATAAACATATTGAACATCGTCGCGATCAGCATCGTAACCGCGGGGATGGGCAGGTACAGGGAGAATATTGTGGTGGAATTCAATATGTTTTCAGTCCTTGAGATAAAAAAGGTATAGATGATGAAAACCATGACAATCGAGAAAATAACCAGCGGCGTCTTTCTATCGGGAAGCAGGCGCGCGTGATACTCGAGCAAAAAATATCCAAATATCATCAGGAACGAAACCTGGAGCAGCAGAATGCCAAGGATGTAATTGACATGCGACGACGTGGTGTAGGTATTCAGTATCGAAATTTTATTCAGTGTTTCAGTGGTAATGGTATCGCCCTGGCGCACAAGTGTCTGCCCTTTCTTCAGCATGCCCATAACCGGCTTAACACCGGACACGGATTCATCGATGCGCCGCCGCGTCTCATCGATATTAAAGTTCAGGTTGCCGCTCACCATGCCCCGTGTAATTGTATACACGGCAGACAGCTCGTCGGTCGGCAGATTCGGCGCGATCGATTTGCATATTGAATATAATTCCACATACACCTGCTGCAGCGTGCGCAGATCGCTCACATTCGACGATTTTTCGTTTGCCTCGTGCGCGCTGTTGACGACGCGGATGGTGACATTCCTGTTATTCAGTCCAAGCGGATTATCGTACGGCGTATCGAGAATTCCCGCGTCAAGAATATAAATTGTAATTCTCTTTGTTATCTTCTGAAGCTCTTTCAGATTACGGCTTTTAATAACATCCATCAGCACTTTATCGTTAAACTGCAGATAGCGGGGAAGACGAGACTTCAGCGTCATCATCTGCGATGACCGGTCATCAGCGTTAAGCGGCGCAACTTCGCGAAGCGTAATAGCCACATAATCGAAAAAATCGTCGATAAGCTTCAGTTTTTCGTACAGTACCGACTGGTCACGGTCGAATACGAGAGGCACCATTTCCGATACCCGCTTCCTCTCCATTTCGGTTTCAGTATCGATCTTGAAGGCAATATCGCTTGTTACCCGAATATCTTCGCGCGCAATATCGCCAATGCTGTACCTGTAGGTTTTACCGACGACATTTATAGAGAGCAAGGACGTCGATACGGCGATAATGATCAATATAAGAATCATCGAAAGCCGCACAATGTTGTTTTGCATTGCGGCGCGTATCGTCGTATTGAATATTTTGACGGTTGTCAGCATATCAGATCACTGTATACAGGTTATCCGCGCGGGCAGCGCGTTATTCCGCCTTGCCCGCCCGTTCGTACGCCTCGACGATCTTTTCGACAACAGGGTGCCTGCATATATCAGCCTTTGAAAACTCCACAAATGCCAGTTCATTCAGATGTCTAAGAATTTTCATGGCATGCAGCAGGCCCGAGTTCCCCGGCCTGTCAAGGTCAATCTGCGTTACATCGCCGGAGATAATAATTTTCGAATTGTTGCCAAGACGCGTGAGGAACATTTT
>DHPI01000022.1:57256-59360 GCA_002407865.1 Spirochaetia bacterium UBA5368 | reverse complement strand
AAGACGCGTGAGGAACATTTTCATCTGTGATTTTGTGGTATTCTGCCCTTCGTCGAGAATGATAAACGCCCTGTTCAGCGTGCGTCCTCGCATATACGCAAGCGGCGCGATTTCGATGCTTCCCTTCTCTATCAGCCTGGATGTTCTTTCAAAAGAAATGAGATCGAAAAGGGCGTCGTAGAGCGGACGCAGATACGGATTGATCTTCTGGATGAGGTCCCCCGGCAAAAATCCGAGACTCTCCCCCGCCTCTACAGCCGGACGCGTCAGGATAATCCGTTCGACCTTGCCCGCCAACAGGTAACTCAGCGCGACCGCCACCGCAAGATATGTTTTTCCCGTACCTGCGGGCCCGATCGCAAATGTCACCGGGCTTCTATGAATTCCCGAGATATACCGCGCCTGATTTATCGTTCTCGGCGTAATGACTTTGCCGTTGTCCGGTATGTTTATTTTCAGCCTGTTTATTTCTTCAACATCGATAGTTGCTCCGCCAGCAATCGTCGTTGCCAGATAACGAACATCGAACTCGTCAAACTCGTATGTTTTGTCCTTGAGCAGCAGGTAATCGCTCATGACATGCAGCAGGCGAAGCGCCCTCTCCGCCGTCTCCTGACGGCCGTTGACGATAAGGGTATTGCCCCTGGGGATTATTTGTACGCCGAGTATCTTCTCAATCGCTTTGATATTTTTATCATGAAACCCGCACAGGCGTTGATACAGCGAACCATCATCTATTTCAAATCTGCTTTCCACAGCAGTATCTATCATGCCGCTATCGTTCCACAACCTTTATTGACAGGTCCCTCAACTGATCGGGATATACCGGCGACGGCGCCATGCTCATGAGGCACTGCCCTTTCTGCGTTTTTGGAAACGCGATTACATCGCGGATTGAATCTTTCTTGAGCAACAACATCATAATCCTGTCGAGGCCGAGCGCGATTCCGCCGTGGGGGGGCGCGCCGTATTTGAGGGCCTCGAGCAGATACGAGAATTTCACCATCGCATCCTCCTCGGTCATCCCGATAACATCGAAAATTTTCCGCTGTAAATCGGTATTGCTGATACGAATGGAGCCGCCGCCGATCTCGACGCCGTTGAGCACAATATCGTATGCCTGGGCCTTTACCTCATTCACGGTATCGGGCGTCAGCATATCGAGCAACGGGATGCTGGCGGGCGTCGGCGACGTAAACATGTGGTGCTTCGCGTAAAATCTGCCATCTTCCTCGCTGTACTCGAGAAGAGGAAAATCCAGAACCCACACAAAGTTCAACTGGTTTTCATCGATCAATCCAAGCTGGCGCCCCATCTGAATGCGGAGATTTGCGAGCGCGTCGTTCACAACATTTTCACGATCGGCGGCGAAAACCACCAGCATGTTGCCCTGAAGCTTCAACCGCGCAGCGAGGGCGTTTTTTTCCTCGTCGCTTATAAATTTCGCGATACCGCCTTCGAATGAGCCTTCCTTAAAACGGAACCACGGAAGACCCTTCGCTTTATAGGTCTTCACGAATTCACTGTAGTCATCGATCATTTTGCGCGACAGTTTTCCATCATCGGGCACCGGTATGCATTTGATACTGCCTTTTGACGCCAGCGCCGCGGTGAAAACGTTAAATTGTGATTTCTGGAAAATATCGCCGCACTCGACGAGTTCGAGCCCAAAGCGAGTATCCGGGGCGTCTTTGCCGTACCTGGCCATCGCCTCATCATAACTCAGCCTCGGGAACGGCAGTTGCACATCCTTTCCGATAATCCATTTCACTATTTCCCTGATGAGACCTTCTATTATATCAATAATAATATCCGGGGTAACAAACGACAATTCCATGTCTATCTGCGTAAATTCGGGCTGGCGGTCGTTGCGCAAATCTTCGTCCCTGAAGCATTTCGCAATCTGGAAATACCTGTCGAAGCCCGAAACCATGAGTATCTGTTTGAAAAGCTGAGGCGACTGCGGCAATGCGTAAAACATTCCCTTGTTGATACGGCTCGGCACAAGAAAGTCCCTCGCGCCCTCAGGCGTGGATTTGTTCAGTATCGGTGTTTCTATTTCGAAAAACCGGTTTTCCGTAAGATACCTGCGCGTCACCTGCGC
>DHPI01000022.1:46373-57118 GCA_002407865.1 Spirochaetia bacterium UBA5368 | reverse complement strand
GCGGCGGAGATCAAGATAACGGTATGTCAGCCGGGTTTCATCGCTGATTGTATCGCGCGAATCTATTGGAAACGGGGTCAGCAGCGACGAGTTCAGCACGATAATCGCGTCCGCAACAACCTCCAGCGCGCCGGTCGGGACATTCGGGTTGATCGCCTCATCCGCACGTTTTCTTACGACGCCGTCGATGTGAACGCAATACTCGTTTTTTACCATGTTTGCGGCATCGTCCAGCTCAGAGGATTTCGATGGATCCACCACAACCTGCACCACGCCGGATACATCCCGAAGCTGAATGAAAATAATGCCGCCAAGATCCCGTTTCTTTTCTACCCAGCCGTTGAGATGCACCGTCTTTCCCGTATCCGATGCGCTGATTTCACCGCAATAATTCCTTTCCCTGAACATACGACGCCCCGTTTACCTTATACGTTACGCAAAATGGTATTACTTATTTTATCGTGCAACCTTTTGTCAAGCTGAAAACAGTACACCACCTGTACGATCACGGTGTCATGCAATCAGGAGAAAATGTGACGCTTGATTACTTCTACGAATTTACGGATCGCTTCCATATCCGGTTTAAGGTTCAACGCCTGCATGCAATCATCCATCGCACGCGGATAATCGCCAAGATCGTAATAGATAAGCGCCCGGCTGTAATACGATTCCGGCTGATACGCGTTTATAGCAAGCGAGGCGTTGAAATCATTGAGCGCCGACGCGTAATCTTTCAGCAGACGGTACGAGATGCCCCGATAATTAAACGCCCTGAAATTCATGGCGTCCAGGTTGACAGCCGAGGTAAAATCGGCAACGGCCTTCGCGTACTCCGATTTTGAGAAATACGCCATTCCCCTGTGGTTATGGATAATGGATTGCACGAACGGCTCGGCGTCTGACTGCAAAAGCCGTGAATATAACTGAATGGCCTCATCATAGCAACCGCTATTATGCGCATTAATAGCCTTCAGCAGTACGGCATCGATCGACTCTTCCAAACCCTGCGAATATTCGGAATCAACCAGATCATCGCATGGCTGCGAAGATTCCACCGTTTTCGGCGTCGCATCCTGAACTCCTGTAATACTTATCCGTTCAAACAGGGTGTTCCGCCTTTTTCGCAGCTCGGTCTGCATTTCCCTGTGATAATCGCGGATTTCCTGGAAAATAATATCGGCAAGCGTCAGGTTCGCGTTCAACGCCGCCAGTTTCCGCTTCAATGGCAGATCAAACGGCGTAAACTCCGCTTTGTACACGAGTTCGTGCTCCACTTCGGCCCACGCATCCTGAAGAATCGTCGACAGTTGCACCTCGCATATAAGCCCCTTCAGTTCCGGTGTCGATGCAAGCAGATCGGGATTGACATGAATCATCAGGTGCGTCGATTTGTAACCGAATTCCCTGAAAGAATGGTTCGTTCCCTTCCTCTCCACTTCCACCACATCGAATCTCTCACGAACCACCTTTTCCGCAATTTCAATGTCTTCAAGAAACGGGCAGATGATTCGCACGCCAAGAATATCGGTGATCTCTTCCGGGTCCGCGGATTGCCCGTTCTGCAACCTCTTCAACAGCTTGCCGAAATAGCTTTCAAACGATTTTACCCTGTATTTCAGCGACACATTGAGGTTTGTCGCCGACAGTTCGTCCCGGATTTCGCTGACGACCTCAAAAAGCACTGTCTCGTATGAAGACCTCAGCGCCGAATATTTTTTTTCGAGCTCCTCTCGGTCAGGAATAACCTGTTTTGAATTCAGCATGATTGTACCGGACGTGTGCGCCTGATACCGGATCTCATAGAGAATATACATATACACGGCGTACAAAGCATTTTATTCATATCATATCACCCCTTATACAGCTCGCGAATATTTTCCGGACGCAGCGAATCGTACATAAAATGAAAGCCCTCATGCTGACGGAGAAACGGCACGATTCCGCAATTCTTTACTTTACAGACAAACTTGCCCTTGGGACATTTCCCGAAAATACAAAGCCTGCCACGATATTCCCCGTCCGCCGAATCGAAAAGAAACACATCCACCTGATGGTGCGCCACCGCAATGCCGGTCTCCCGGAACAACGCATTCAGCGCCTCGCTTCGCGTTTTTCGAAGCGCATTGAGACAGCCTGTCGTGCGCAGGTACACTGCCAGGTCAACGTCCCTGCATTCATGAAATATTTCAATACCGGCGGATTGAAACTTTCTGAAACGGGGCACCTCTTTTACCAGCGGAAGGGCAACCGATCCGAAAAGCACGATCCTGACGACTTCCGGCATTTTAGAAAAAGATGACGCGACATACTCCGCCGCCATGCTGAAATGGCGCTGAAGTTCCAGCATTTTCTGGTTCGCGTCGTAGATTTCCTTCTCCGAGAGTTCCGCTTTATCGTCCCACAGATAGATCGGCACGTTGTCTTCCATTATCGACACACCACTCCCCTATAAGAAATTCACCCTGATATTCACAACTTCCGGTCTGTTTCCAACGCGCACCGGCGGCCCCCATGTTCCAAATCCGCACGAAACGTAAAAATGAGCCGGATGGATATAATCATATCCCCATGATATCTCATAAATTTTTTTGGTAATATAATTAAAAGGCCACAGTTGCCCGTGATGCGTATGCCCCGAAAGCTGCAGATCGACCCCCTCCGCCGCTGCGTTACGTAGTCGGAGCGGCTGGTGATCCATCAGAATAACAGGATATCGCCTGTCGACATCAGCCATGATATCCGAAAGCCGCATTCTTTTTTTACCGCTAAAACTCTCGCAACTCCGGTCATCCCTGCCGACAATATAAAACGCATCATCGATTTTCACCGCACTGTCGCGAAGCACTGTGATGCCGTGTTCGCCGAGATATTTCACGGCGGGCTCCACACCGCCAATGAACTCGTGGTTTCCCGTGACGGCAAAAACACCGTATCGCGCCTTCACGCTGCACAGTGTTGCCCCAAGGTTTTGATTTATCACGGGCCTGAGGTCCTCGTCAACAATATCACCGGCGAAAAGAACCACGTCAGGATTGAGTCCGTTTATCATCGCGACAAGTTTCTCCAGTTGCGAATTGCCGATGATAACGCCAAGATGGATATCCGTGACAAGAACAATATTTAAGGAAGAAATGCCGTATTTTTTTCCCTGAATATCGATATTCAGCTTTTTAATGTGGGCTGTATTTGCGTTGAAATATCCGGAAGTTACAACGGCAATTGTAATAACCAGCAGTATCGCCGATACGATCCGCCTGGACAGGTCTGGATTTTTATACAGCACCAACGGATATGCCCCGGTTATTGCGAAAAAAGCGCGAGCGATATCCACGCACATAAATCCGATAAACAGATAGAGCATGCATGCAAACCAGAACGAACCTATCCATATTGCGGTAGTGGATACCGTGCACACGGTAAAACGCTCAAGAATTCTACCGAAGAAAAACGACAGCGAAAGAACGAAAACTACAATGGTATACGCATACCGTGCGCCCGGACGCGCCGGCAGCGCCGCCCACCCGCGGACGAAAATATAATAATTCACCAATCCATATACGAGGAGAAAGACCGAAAAAAATATGATAAAATTCCACACCCGCATAACTTTTTCCGAAATCCAACCCCTCTATGATTTCACACCCCAACACCCGTAGTAAAAAATATACCCCTCTGTGACAGAAGGGCCGTACATTTTAAGTATTGTGCCAATCCGAATTATTGCTTGGGAACGCGCGGAACCACGACAATGTCAACCCGTCGATTCAACGACCGGTTCGCCGGTGTATCATTCGAAACGATTGGATGATACTCTCCGTATCCGGCAGCCGAAAATCGCCTCCTGTCGAGACGCTTGTTGCCGAGCAGGTAATTCAACACAGCGAGCGCACGTTCTGTGGAAAGCTGCCAATTATCGCGAAACAGCCGCGTTTTTATCGGCACGTTATCGGTATGGCCCTCGATCACGATATCGTACTCCGGATAATCCGCAAGAATTTTCGTAATCTTGTCAAGCGCCGGAAGTATTTCCTTTTTGAGCTCGGAAGAACCCGAATCAAAAGAGATCCTGTCGTCGATGTTGATAATAAGCCTGTCATGAAATTTTTTGAGGCGAATCTCGCCCTTTTCTATCTCGTCCTTGAGCTGCTTCTCGAGATCGTTCGCCTGGTCTGCCATTCGGTTAAGCTCGGCCTTCTGCGTCTCGGTCAGTTTTTTCAGCGATGAAAGTTCCTCGTTCAGATTTTTAATCGCGAGCTGCATTTCGGCAATTTTCGCCTCGTAATTCTTTTTCAGCAACTCCATTTCCTTCAGGTTTTTTTCCCGTTCGTCAAGGAGCGCCTGGCGGGCCTTGCGCAACTCTTCCTCATAGCGGGCCTGCATCTTTTTGTTGTCTTCTATCAGATTTTTCTCACGGTCGCCGCTCTTCTTTTGCAATATATCGATGGTTCCCTCAAGTTCAGCGATACGTGTATTGCAGAGATTCCGATCCTCCTGTTGCTGCTTCTCGCTCATAGCAAGCTTTTTAGTAAGGGCGTCGATTTCGCCCTCTAACTGCTTGATGCGGCTCTCATAGTTAGATTTCTCGTTGGAAAACTGCCGTTTTACGCTACCCAGCTCAAGCTCAACCGCGACTTTTTCGTTGTAAAGATTTTTATAATCGCTGGTCCACTTGAATTGCGCCCCGAGAGGCTTCGCCGCACCCACGACCAGAAGGCACATTGCGATAACGCCGATGAAACCATTTATAATCACTTTTTTCATTGCATTATATTCCCCGCATATCGTCAGTTATACGTATTAATAGCCTGATTCCTTCAGCTTCGCTTCAGCCTTGATGAAAGCATCCGCATATTTCTTCTGCGCAGCCTGCGCCTTCGCAAGCTTATCCTTCTGTGAGTCCAGGTATTTTCTGTACTCATCGACATCTATTTTGTTACGATCTTCCTTTGCGGGCTCCTTTCCCTCAACAGGTGCGGCAACCATTGTTTTATCCTGAAATTTTCTGGCAATTTTCGACTTTTCATAATAGAGCTCGGCCACTTTCACGCTTAATTCGGCGTCTTTCACATCGACGGAAGACTCCTGATTGTCCTTTTTTGCTTTCAAATACTCCAGATGAGCGGTTTCCTTTTTCATGTCATCATCATTCTGCTGAATAAGGCGTTTTACCTCGGCAAGTTTGGCATTGTCATTTGATATGGAATAGAGTTTCTCAAGCTCAAGATTGTACGATTTATTCCTTTCGAGACTGCCGATTCTCGCCTCGCTGACCGATATTTCCTGCCGGATGATCTTGGCCGACTCTTTTGCCTGATTGTTCTGCTTATTAATATTTATAATTTCATCCTCAATTCCCGCCAGGAGCTTATCTTCTTCGGACGTTTTTTCAACCAGGTATATATCTTTTACCGGCGCGGGCATGGTGGCGAAACACCCGGGCGCTATCATGATAAGCGCACTCAGCAAAATCGCATAGTTTTTCATACTGTTGTCCTTAATTGTCATTTTATTTGAAACTTATATATCACTCGATACGCTGTATACAAGCTGATACAGTGTAAAATGTCAATTTATTTTCCAGACATATCGACGCCACAAGATAAAATAAATATTATAAATTTTATGGATAATTATTTTTGCTGTTTTTTACAAGCAATAATGTATATCCACACTGAAAAAGTGCAAACTGCTTTAAAGATGCTGCACCGAATTAAAGTATATTTTGCTTGACATATACAGAAAGTAGCAATTGATAGCTTTTCATTACACTTTGAAGAAAAATTAAATAGATTTATTTAAATTACAGGAAAACGTACAATGAAAGAAGTATTTTTCTATGGCTATTTTGTAATACTAGTTATTCTTTCCATATATGGTTTTCATCGCTATTACATGATTTACCTTTACAGAAAGTACAAAGACAAGAATCCGGTTCCGGAATCTCAATTTAAGGAACTTCCCCCGATCACAATTCAGCTGCCTGTATTCAACGAAAAGTATGTTGTTGAACGGCTTATCGAAAAGGTCGCGATGATGCGCTATCCCCGAAATCTTCTTCAGATACAGGTGCTCGACGATTCGACGGACGACACCTCAACAATCGCGAAAAAAAAATGCGATGAAATTCGCGCGCGGGGGATCGACATAGCGTTTATACATCGTACCGACCGGAGCGGATTTAAGGCCGGTGCCCTTGAAAACGGCCTGAAAACTGCCACAGGTGAATTCGTTGCCGTCTTTGACGCCGATTTTCTTCCGGATGAAGATTTTCTCGAAAAAACCATTCATTATTTTACCGACAGCAAAATCGGCATGGTGCAAGCCCGCTGGGACCATGAAAACCGCAGGTATTCGCTGCTTACCGAGTGCCAGAGCATTCTTCTCGACGGGCATTTCATGATCGAACATACCGCACGCAATCGTTCCGGAAGGTTCTTTAATTTTAACGGGACCGCGGGGATGTGGCGTAAAAGCACTATTGCCGACGCGGGCGGATGGCAGCACGATACGCTTACCGAAGACCTCGATTTAAGCTACAGGGCTCAGTTGAAGGGGTGGAAATTCATATTTTTACCCAATGTGACGGTGCCTGCCGAGTTGCCAATCGAAATGTCGGCATTCAAGGCGCAGCAATTCAGATGGGCAAAAGGTTCTATACAGACCTTCATGAAGATTTTTCTAAGGATAGTCAAATCGGATATTCCATTGAAGAACAAAGTCGAATCGTTCTTCCATATGGGCGCGAATTTCGCCTATCTGCTGATGGTTATGCTTTCGCTCCTCATGCCGATCAATATCGTTATACGCTACAATCACGGATTTGACAGACGACTTTTCATCCTCGATTTGCCGATTTTTATATTCGCGACGCTTTCGGTCATGTTTTTCTACTTTTATTCAGAATACATGGTCATCAGTGAAACACTCAGCGTCCGCAACCGGTCGAAAGCAAAACCTCTGATATATCTTCCGTTTGTGCTTTCAATCGGCATTGGCCTGTGCATCAACAACTGCAAGGCGGTGATTGAGGCGCTTATAAAAAAGAACACGCCCTTCAACCGTACGCCAAAATACAATGTATCGGATAAAGGTACTATTTCAACCCGCGAGAAATTTACCAAACTCGTCGCAAATGTCTACAGAATAAAGAAAGTAGACTGGGTTTCAATCATAGAATTGTGTATGGGAGTATATTTCACCTTCGCGGTATATTATGCGTTCGACAAAGAGCTTTATTTTTCATTGCCGTTCATCATGCTCTTCCAGATCGGATTTCTATATACGGCGTTTCTTTCGATGTTCAACTCCCCGCTCGCGTACATCATCAAAAGAAAGTGATTTAAACACCGGGCATTGCATATAAAAAAACCGGAACAGCGTGTCCGGTTTTTTATATGGCGCGTACACCACAGCACGTCACATTTCACACCCGCACGTATATATTCGCAAGAACCCAGCCTCTTCCACACCCCCGCTCCATAATGTTATATTATGATCAAAATATATGTAATTTTGTCATTTTTTTTGACATCATACACATGAATATTTTTCTTGACATGTTCACTTACATCGAGTAACCTCAGCTACATTTTAATGAAATTGGTGGTGCTCATATGGAAGACATAATTACTGAAGTTAGGGTATTCCCCAAGGAAAATCTTGGAAAAACGCTGGGATTTGCCAATATCACGATTTTGGACAAATTTGTCGTAAAAAATCTTCGCATAGTTCAGGGTGATAAGGGAATCTTTATTGGAATGCCTTCCAATAAGCGTAAAAACGGCGATTTCATTGATCTTTTCTTCCCCATTACACAGGAAGCGAGAGATATGATTACAATCGCCATTTTAGACAAGTATAACGAAGTAGTACAGTCGCAGACGCATTCTTCCAGTCATAATATATAAAAACATATTATTTTTTACCCCACACACAAACACAACATGAAGGTAGAGCAGCTTTATGCGGACGGAGGTCTGTTCAGTCTTCCCGTTTAAAACGCGACATAAAGGTCCATACGAAATTTGTCAACCTCGTAAGAACGAGCGCGCTGATGATAATATCGAAAAGCCTGGGCAGCTTAACGCCGGTATTTCTGAACACGCTCAATATATCCACAGAATAGCACAGAAAAAAAGCGACAAGAACGATCAATCCGTCTCTCGTCGCCTCTACCGGCCTCTTCGAGCCGATATCGCGCATCGACGAAATTGAAAATATCGACATCACGGCCGCTTCAATAACGATGGCGACAACAAAGAGGTTTATTATATTTTCAATGAGTATTTCAACTTTCATCCGAGCACCCCGCTATCTGTTATTAGACGCGCTTGATATATTTATTTTCATGGCATCATGCATCAATCTGACAACAAAAGCAAGAATTTTATCATGTTTTGCCGGAAAAACGCTTCACCAGGAGCACCAGGTTTCCTTTTTTATTGTAGGCAATTTCATCGAAGATATTCTGCGCCATGGTGATGCCCCGTCCATGCGCCAGCATGTCATCGTTTACCCGGTCCTTTATTGCCGCGAAAATCTTTTTATAATTGAAGCCGTCCCCTTCATCGGTGATTTTATATGCGACCCTCTGCGGATTGAGCGAAAGCTCTATCGTCACTTTCCTGTCGCGGTACTCCCGCTGGTGCTGCCGTTCCATTACGAATTCAAGGTAATTATCATTCATGGATTCACGCGTTTTTTCATCAAAGCTTATATTTAAGTTTCCATGCTCAATCGCGTTAATAATCATTTCGCGGAGCCCGATGCGAAGGTAATTCACCTCCTGCTGATCCATATACCGCACACAATTGCGCACCAGACGCTGGCTTATTTCCTCCGCAGTCGACAGGTAATTACCGATAACGAATGTCAGCCGCTCCGAGACAAAATATTTCATCAGCGAATCTTCTATCACGCTGACGGCCTTGCCGAGAATCTCGTTTTTGCCGTCAATATCGATATATTCAAGCCGCACCTGGTACTCTTTCAGCTCGTTGTTGATGGCGGATTTAAACCTCACCTTGCAATTCATCGGAGATTTTCTGTCGATAAATCCAGAAATTTTTTCACGCAAAAGATTCATCGACAGACCCTGGTCCTCGGGATCATTATACACGATATCAAAAAATTCCGCTCCCACGACATCGTTCGGCTGCATTGAAATCTGCTTCAGCATGGCGCGGTTCATCGATATGAACTTTAATCCCTCATCAAGCGTAAAGATGCAGTCCGTCGTTCCTTCCACAAGGAGCCTGTATTTTTCTTCTGACAGCGTTATTATTTTATTCGCGTAATTAAGGTCCTGAATTTTATGAGCGAGATCTTCATTGAGGATTTCAACATCGTTATACAGTGACATGAATCTGTTACCCAGAATGAACGCAGTGCCGACTACAAATATGAAAAATCCGTAGCGCGTCAGCACAAGATCGAACGACAGGAAGAATGAATCGATGATATCGAACACCGTCGTAACAAACATAACGGTAACGCCGATAAAAAGAAAACCCTCCACCGTACGCAGCAGGGAATCTGCGAGCGCATACACAACCGCACCGCGTTTATTTTCCGATCGCGCGGTATGCAGCGCTTTCATGCACCGCCGCCAGAAGCGCCGGCAGATCATGATAATAGAGTAATACACCAAGGGGACGATCGCGGTGACCTGCCAGATGCGCAGCAAATTAACATCAAACGCAAGCGTCATCGGAATGGTAACCATGGAAAGGACTATACAGAAAGCACCATACCCGATTGTAAATCGGTGTATCGTTTTATCGAGAAGCAGATCGAAAAAGGCCCCGATGAGGGGAATAAGCAGGTACAGCGTCGACAATTCGATACGCGTAATGAGTGAGGTATCGCCGATGAATGCGTACACCGTATGCGTCCGCATGAACAGATACACGAAGAGGAGAACCGAGAATGCTCCATAGAAAAGGTTATACGGCTCGCTTCTTCTGCGTATGAAAAGGTAGATATGATACAATCCGACAAAGAAATAGAGGGACAGAAGGACCATCGTGAGCGTTTCTGAATTTTCATCGAAAATTTTCTGATACTCATCGATAATATACGGCCCGCTCTGATAAAAACCGGTGTCATCATATGTGGGATCGCCGACAATTTTGAAGGAAAGTATATTGCGCCCTTCGGTAAGAAGCCGCGGATCGAGGGGCGCAATCACATCGCGCATAACGCGAATTTTGGCGATTGAGCCGTCATCATTCAGGTGCATTTCCTGTCGTATGCGCGTTCCGTTAAGATATATTTCCCAGTTTTCACCGATTGTCGCCAGCTTCATGGCAAGGAGCGCGCCGGTATCCTTATATTCATCAGGGAGGTTGAATGATGTTATAAATGTAAACGTCTGCGGAGCGTATTTTTTTGGCGAAAGGAAGGGCCGTTGAGGTACGCCGCTAAGACCAAGATCGCGGACCTTCACCTTTCGTTTCCCACCGGTTACGGCAGGGAGCTTCTTCCAGTGTGTGTCGTCCGCATCGGGCAGATGGGCGGTCCATCGTTCGGAAAAACCGGTTCGGACATATAAATCCTCGGAGGTCAGATCTATTATTTGCGCATGCACCCGTGAGTGCAATGCAAATACACACACCGACAGTATGATTACTGCATACGCACAACGCTTCATAGGCACCTGCCGAAAAACCAATGATAACCTTCGTGGTAACGATTTGCCGCTACATGTTTTTGTATGCCCTTTAATTCGAAAAGCGGCGCCATTT
>DHPI01000022.1:44564-46239 GCA_002407865.1 Spirochaetia bacterium UBA5368 | reverse complement strand
AACAAGCACAGCATAGCGACATGCGACAGAAAACGTATGCCGTTAGCAATGAAAGAGTGCGACTATGTAATCTATATGTATTCCCATTAAAACAGACGAATTATTCTACAAATATTATTTATTAATGCAATCATAATTTTGCATGTATTCAATTTGAATTCATCTTTGATGTACAGCATACCAGGATCAGAATTCAAAGATTACGTCGATTAATATACGAGAACATAATGACGCTCGTACGTATATGTGCATGTCATACCGGCAGTACACGCCGCACAGCAACGAAATAATACTCTTGACATGACGGATAGTTTCTCGTTCGTATAGTAGAGGGAGAACGACACTACCGATGGAAAAAAAAGAACTGCGAAAACGGCAATTCGAGGAGCTTTTCAAGCAGCACCGCATGGAACCAGACTGGAAGTTTTTATCTGGCAATTATGCGGAGCTTCCCGAGTACGAGTGGGCCGGATTTCTTCATTCAATTAACGCTATTCTCGCACGGCGCGCCGCCGCACGGAACGCGGCGCCGCAATAATTTTAACGAGCGTTGCCGGTTACGCCTCCGTGCGAAATAATTATCCTGTATCGCTCGACAGCCAGCGCGCCGATGATCCGCTCTCTGTGCGTACAATCTCCATTATCTGCGGGAATTCTTCTTTTATTTCATCGATATGCGAAATGATAAATATCTGCCTGTACTGTTCCTGTAACCGGTGGAAGGCCCCTATAATTTCACGCCTTCGTTCGCCGTCCTGGCTGCCGAATATTTCGTCGAAACCGAGAAATCCGACAGCGCCGCCTCCCGAAAGATCGCGTATCGCCCTGCTGATAGCGATGCGCAGGCACAGGTTGGCCAGATCGATTTCTCCTCCGGAAAAACGCTCAATTGGATAATACTCGCCATTATCCAGAATGAAGAAATCGAAATCGTCATTGACATGGATCGCCTCGTATCGGCCCTGCGTCAGCTCCGCGAAAATCCCGCTCGCATACCCGGCTATCACCGGCCGTACTTTTTCAAGCACGGCGCTTTTGAAACCGTCCATAATCGTATCGAGACGCTGCAGCGACGCAAATTCTTTCCGCGTTGCGTCAATCTTCTTTCTGCGGGCGGCGTCGTCACTCAATTCCTTCGCCATACCGGCAGCGTGCGTCTCTATGCCGTGGAGCTTCTCCTTTTTCGCGTCACGCATTTGCAGCAATCTGTCTTTTGCCGTTTCAGCGTCGAGCTGGCTTTTTTCGGCGGCCCTGTAGGCGTCTTCGGTATAGGGTATGTTTTTCAACGAAGCCTCGCAATCGACGATATGTTTCGTCAATCGCGCCACATCGGTGCGAATGCCCGCGATTTTTTCCCGGACGGCCGGAATCGCCGTAACCGCCTGCGCCAGCGCGACATAACGCTCGTGGTCTTTTTCATATTCCGCAAGTAATTTTTTCGCCGCCTCATGCTCGGTTTCATTGTATGATATATCGCCGGCATTCGAAATCTTTGCACGAAGCCGCTCCCTCTCGGCGTTTTTATCGCGGATAATCTTCATGTTCTTTTCGATGGATTTCTCTTTCTCTTCTTTTCTATGAACGAGCTCAGCCAGTGTTTTTATCGCATCCCGTGTTTTTCGCTGCGACTCCTTCAACGATTGGACATATGTTTTCATGTTGCGCAACATGAAAA
>DHPI01000022.1:40369-44415 GCA_002407865.1 Spirochaetia bacterium UBA5368 | reverse complement strand
AGTTCCCCATCCTGGTATATCTGAATCTCGTCGCTCAGTTTCGCGAGCGTGCCTTCATATGCGTCTTTCAGCGGACGAAGGCACGTAGGGCATGCCGATTCACTGCCAAGCTTTCGAATTGCGTCAAGCCTCTGCTGGCGTTCCTTTATCAGGCCGTTCAGCCGCCCCGTTTCCGCCTTGAGGCCGTGTTCCTCCATGTTCGCTTTTTCGATTGCCGCTTCAATCTCCGCAAGTTTTTTTTCCACCGCTTTATACTCCGTTCCGGCAGCCGCATGCTCGCGAACAAATACTCTTTCCTTTTCCATTTCAGACTGCATTTTGGCGATATCGGCCTCGCACACCCGCATCTGATCGACAAGTCCCCTGAGCACAAGGGCCCTGTTTTTCAGATCGTCAAATTCTTCTTTTCTCTTTTTTACCTTTTCGTACCCGGCCTCACGCGGCGCAAGCAATTCCATCTCGCTTTGATGGCTATGGAGCTCTTTTAACCTGTTCGAATTTTCAAGGAGGTTCTTTTCCGCGCCCTCCATGGCCGATTTCGCCCTGACGAATTCGGTATTAACGTGATTATATCGTTTGTAATGTTCCTGCTGTCCGGCAAACCACTTTTTCGCCTTTTCATACGATGTCATCGCATCGCCGAGCCTTTCATGTATGCCGGCCAGCTCTTCTCCCTGCGCCTTTTTTTCAGCCTCGAGCAGGGTCAGCTGTTGTTTCTTATCCGCGATTTCATCATCACCGAAAAGCATTGTTTCCTGGCCGGCCAACTCGCTTTTTACGCGCCTGCGGTCTTCACGCACAAGCTGCTGTATTTCATCAATACGGTCCATACCCACCATGCGGCGCACCAGTTCCCGTCGGTCAGCGCCGCCGCTGGAAGAGATCGCGCCGAGGTCTTTCTGTCCGGAAAAAATCGATCGTGAAAAAGCGTCCCTGCCCATACCGATGAGCTTTTCCACCATTGCCGTAACATCTCCCTGCCCTGTCGCAATGCATTCATCCCGATAATCGTATATGCGGGCCTGCGGGGCGAGCGATTTACCCCGAAATTCACGAAGTATACGGTAGCACAGATTGCTGATTTCAAGCTCCAGTTCGACACGTACCGGCTCCTTTTCATCCGCGGAGTCCGTTCTGAGATATTCTTTTTTATACGGGATTTCACCGTAGAGCGCGAGGAGTATGGCTTCGAAAATGCTCGACTTTCCGGCGCCATTGCCGCCGATAATCCCGGTAAGGCCTTCACGCAGTTCGATTGTCTGGTCCCGATAGTCTTTGAAATTTTTCATTATCAACGTATGCAAAATCATGATGCGTATCCCTTCCTTCTTCCCGGCGCGGATTATTCTCCCGTCGCGTGGCGATGAAAATATTTTTGCGACTGTGCCCGCAATTCCTCGTACTCCGCGTCACCGTTGACGTTTTTTCTCAGATACTCGTTGAATATATTCTCGAGCGTCTCGCCCTTCTCTTCCATAACTGGCATATACTGCCGGGCCTTCTGAAAAATCCTCCGGTGCAGCACCGCAAGGGTGCCGGGAAATTGCCCGGTAATCCAGATGTTTGATATCGCCGCGCTCTGGTCTGGTTTTATTCCGTGAAAGTAGACGCTTACCAGCGATCCTTCAGTGCTCGATTCGCCGGCCGCGGTAATTTCACGTTGAATTTCCTCAACGCTCTTTTCGCCGCACGCGCGTATATCGAACCTGCGCCAGGGACGAACCGCCACGGGATGGAACGTGATACTTGCCGCACCGTTACCGTCAAACTCGGCAACAATATATCCCTTGTCGCTCTCCGCTTCACGGTCGCTGAGCCGCTCCGTCGATCCTGAATACCAGGCACATTTCAGCTTCGGCACCATTTGAGTGTTATGCCAGTGTCCTATCGCCGTATAGTCGCATTCATCGAGAAAACTCATCCGCTCGACGGTGAACACACGCTCGCCGTATTCATCCATGAGATAGTTTTTCCCCACAGACATATGGAGCAGCGCAACATTGATCTTGCCATTAACCGGCGATATTTTACCCATTTCCTCAGCACAGGCATCTTCGTCATTGATGTGAGGCAGCCCGTGAAACGCCATGTCGTTAACGAGCACCTTTTCGTAACGCTGTTCGAAAACCGCATGCACATGGTCTATTGACCGGAACGCCCTGAGGATGGGGCTTGTAAACACGGTGCGCGGGGTGGAATGATTGCCCGCGATTACGACAACCGGTATTTTCGCATCGGTTATGCGCTTGATCTGCGTGAGCCCTTCTATCAACGGCCGGTTTGCGGGGGACGGCCTGTGAAAGAAATCGCCCGTATGCACAACCGCATCGGGTTTAAGTTCGAGTATGTCGTCAACGATACGGCTGAACGAAGCGTAGAAATCGGCTTCACGGCAATTAATGCCATCCTTCGTAACGCGGTCAAATTCCGTGTAGCCGAGATGTGTATCCGAAACATGTACTATTCTGCAACTCACGAAGCAACCCTCCCCCCTTTTCTGTTTCGTAAAAAAGCCATGCTCATCCGCCGCTGTTCCCGTGCGACCATACATTCATACAGCATCGCATACCGGGATATATCAGCCTGACAGTGCCTGGTAAGTCAAGCAATAGCCGCACACGATATCCATCTTCATCCTGCGATCTTCCGAAATAAAGATGTGCACACCCCGGCGTGACGCCATCCTGAATATGGCATTCAAACTCGGTAACACCGGGGAGCATTGCCGCGTCACCGGTATTTGCCGCAAGCCTGAATCCATACGGTTTTTCCATAATATCAAAACCCCGCACATTCTGTAAATACATATCCCGATACGCATCTTCCATAGCCATCACCATAAATTATTTTTTCTCGATTATATATACTATATTTTTCATCGCACACATAGACCCTGGAGGTTGATGTGCGGCTTTTTTTTGCAAATCTGCATGAGTTTAAAAACTATTGCGGTACTGTCGCGGCATTTTTATCTTTTTTGGCGAAGACATCTGTTCTCTTCGTGTGATTTTGAATTAATGGATCGAGAGTCTTTAAGCGGGAGACATTGTCAGATATAAAGCGCCGTTCCGCCGCATGCCCGGCACCGCGGTCCATCTCTTTCAGGATACGCCTCGCCGCATGACGGGCAGAGCACGATTCTGCCGCCCTTTTCTTTGCCGACAAAACGCTCGTGCACCCGCACACGTTTCATTCCCAATATGCCGGCTTTTGCGGTTCGTATCTCACGGATAAGCCGCTCCATATCCTGGTCGTGCTTCGGCTTCAGCCTTAAAAACCAGTTTTGTATTTCAGGATATGCGTCAAGCCCTGCCGCGTCGAGATGCACGCGAACGCCCTCGCCGCTGTACTTTTCGAAAAAAGTGAGTGCAAAACGGCCCACGTCGCAAATCTTCAGCCAGCCGTTTCCAAACGTACAGGGCGTGAGAAGCTGCACGGCATCCGGGAGGCAGACCGATGTTTCGCACAACGCATCGAAAAACTCGCCGCCCGGCCTGTTGCAGAGCGCGTGATCGACCATATAGCCGCCGATCAGGAGCCCCGGCGCAAGCGTTCCATGGAATGCGATTATCCGCTCAATGTATTCATCTACCGTGTATTTTTCGGCAAGTGTGTCAGTCATGCAAGCCCCCAGTATGGTGCGCAAAATCGCCGCTGTCGCCGGCAGGTATAACGCGATATGTGCCGACGCCATAGCGCTCTATAACGCGCGTAAAATATGTGTCACGCACCGCGATATACACCTCATCCACGTGGGCAAGAACGTTCGCTACCGACGCAAAACCCCCGCCGGCAAGCTCAAGCGGCCCCACCTCGTCAATGAAGATTGGGATTTCCTTACGCGCAAGCATCTCCTCAAACGCATCCGTCGCGTACGCGAACGCTCGCTTTGAAAAGCTGTACCGGCCTTGCCGGCAGCACTCGTCCCATCCGGCTTCCACGGCGTCGGCGCGTACGGCAAGCGGAACTCTCGCACGCGTTGAAAGGCGCACAAGCTCGTATCCTGCACACTGTCCGTCATTGAACACCTTTGCGGTAATGATGCC
>DHPI01000022.1:35809-40349 GCA_002407865.1 Spirochaetia bacterium UBA5368 | reverse complement strand
GGATATGATCTCAAGGGTATCGCCGGTGCATAAAAGCCCGCTCTGCTTCCACCTGCCGCCGCGCGCTTTGATTTTTATTTCGAAATCGCCGCGGCCTGATTTTTCATAGAGCGCGGCCATTGTCGCGGTTTTGCCGCGATCGCGGCCGCCTGTAACTATATATACCATGATTTACATTCCATGCTGAATGGACACGATGATCAGAAGAAGGCAAACCGCTATCGAGGCAAGCGAAGCGCCGTACATCACGCCGGGCCTGTGAATTTTCCATGAATACAGCGCCGCCGCGGCCCTCGATCCCGCCATGACGCCTGCTGGCAGCAACAACGCCGAGAACGCGCCCCATACCGCTCCCTCGCGAAAAAGAAACCGCACAAGTCCGCCGTCAACGTTATACGAAAGAAGGTAAGCGCACGGCGCGAGACGCATGCCGGCAAAGTAAAACACCAGCGAAGAAAGCATCGCCGCGGAAAAGCCGGCAAGCGCATATCCGGAAGATGTTCGCGCACGCCGGCGTCCATACAGCGACAGGCATCCCGCAAGCATTCCTCCATGCAGCATCACGGCAAGCCCCGAGTTCGCCTTGCACAGAAACGAACAGTGCAGCACCGGCACGGAAAGCTGCATCGTCGCGGCGGCCACAAGCGCAACGAACATGGCCGGTAGCGGCCGGCGCATAATGCCGAATCCGAACCCCATTAGCATCATACCGATGCCCGTAAGCATACCGCCTCGAAACGGGATGCCGGCCGCGCGGCTGACGTTCCCAAATACCGATTCGCAGAGCCCCCACAGCGAACCGAGCACAAGCGCGAGAATGATGCCGTCAACCGCGCTTACATGATATTTATTCTCAGAATTATTCATGACAATATCCTCATTAATTCAATTGATGGTTCACTGCATCTTGTCCACACGACAGGGAATAAACCTGTGAAGCGGCGTCGCGGCAAATCTGTCCCTGTGAGTATTTTTCGCGAGCCTGTTGGCATTGGCGCCGTACTCGACACCCCCGTACTCCAGGCCAAAGCCGTGCGGAATCATTACATATCCCTTCCGTGTCCGTTCGGTAACCTCGAGTTCTATTTCGACCGAACCTGCCTCGGTGCTGACCTTTACCATCTCGCCATCGCGCATGTTCAGTTTTTCCGCGTCCGCCGGATTCATAATGCATGTGCATGCCCTCCGACCTTCGTTCCACGCGGGGTTCCGCATCAGCGTATTGGCATTGAAGGGTATGTGCCGCCCTGACGAAAGTATGAGGGGATACTGCGCATCAAGCTCGAGTTCAAGCTTTTCCCTGGCCGGTTCTATCTCCGAGAGCCACTCCGCCATTTCGGGGATATGCACATTTGTTTTTTTATCTTCGGTACTGAGCTCCGAGAAGTTGTCGCTGATATCGGACTTCCCAATCCACAAGCCCTCCGGATGATCGATGATCGCCTTGAATATCTCTTCCCCCATCAGGGGGCCCTTCGCAAATCCGGCCCTTTCGGCGCATTTTCTAAAACTCCCCGGCGCGGTCATCAGCATTGCCCAGAGGTTCGCGAGATTGACGGAACCCATCTCTTTCCCAAGGGTCTTTGCAATGATAAACGGCATGTATTTCAAGGCTGATGGATTTGCCTTCCCGAAATTCATCAGTTCCATGCCGAACGCGAGTCTGTTCTCCTTTGCGGCGATAGAGAGCGATTCGGGGATATCGGGGAGCAGCCCCATCCTGTCCGCTATGCGCATATGGATTTCGCCGATTTCAAGCCCTTCGCCCTCCGGCTCGACGACGGGACGGCGCATCTGAAAGTATATATCGGGCCATGTCCACGGGAAAAACGTCCCGTCCCATGATTCATACCCAGATTTTGAGGGCAGCACATAATGCGCCAGCTTCGCCGTTTCGGTCATGGCAAGTTCGCACACCACGAGCAGCTCCAGCTTCTTAAACGCCTCCTCGTAGGCCGTTGTATCGGCAAAAGAGCGCAGGGGATTCGACTGGCAGCACATCACCGCCCGAAGCCTGTCGGGCCTGGCGCTCATGATCTCCTCGGGCATGACGTTCGGGGGAAATATTCCGCACAGCGCGGGAAAATCTGTTTCAACGGTACGCCATGTTGTTTCATTCCTTTCATCGCTGTGGCCTGTAATCGGCATCAGCATTCCCGGTATTACATTACCCCCGGCAACGCAGAAATTGCCAGTGATGGCAAAAAGTATAATTTCAAGATACGATATCAGTGTGCTGTGCCTGTTCATGTACACGCCGAGGTCGGGGTGGTACGAAGCTTTCCTGATTCGAAGCTGTTTGCATACCTCTTTCACCTGTTCATAATCGAGCTCGCAAACCTCGACTGCCGCCCTTGCGTCGAACCCGGCAAACCAGCCTTTGATCGCATCATATCCGGAGACACGGTTCTTTATAAATTCTTCGTCAATCCATCCTTCATCGATCACGATTGATATCATCGCCTTAGTCAGCAGTGCGTCGGTCCCGGGCCTTACAGCAAGATGTATGTCCGCTATTTCCGCGGTTTCAGATTTCCGCGGATCAATAACCACAAGGAGTTTATCTGGATTTTTCGAGAATTCACGAAGCACAATCGGCGCCCTGGGCATCTGGTGGCTTACCATGCCGTTCCATCCTATGGCCAGGAGCATGTCGGTGTTCTCCTCGTCCGGAATGGTAAATTTGTACTGCTTCCCAGTCGCCCTGCCATGCGCCCAGAACTGGCCGGTCAGCTCCTGGGCCAACGCATTGTAGTGATATCTTGAACCAAGCGCCTTCATTAATGTAACGCCCAAAGCCGCCTCGAAGTGGCACCCCTGTCCGCCACCGCCCATATATGCGTACGACTTAGGCCCGTTTTTATCGACAATTTCCTTGAGCTTCATTGCGATTTCATCAATAGCCTGGGCCCACGAAATACGCTCGAATCCCGATACGGTGCGCTTGAGGGGATATTTCAACCGGTCTTCATGATGCTGGTGGTAGGCGATATTCATTCCCTTGCGGCATGCATATCCTTTACTTCTGGGATTTTCCCTGTCGCCCATGGCCTTTATTATCCGGTTGTTTTCAACTTCCACCTCAAGCCCGCAGTTCTGCGCGCATAACACGCAGCCTGTTTTTTTCCATTCACCCATAATGATGCCCCCCTCACGTTAGTTCTTCGCGCCGGCTGCCGACAGATACAAAAAGATACTTTTCCTGAAAATCCGCAACGGCTCGATACTTTTTATAACCTTCATATGCATGATAGCTCCCTCGAATCCATGAAAAAAGAACCGCGCGGCGTCGGCGGTATTGAAATCCCCCGGCAGATCTCCCGCACGTTTGGCGTCATCAAGAGAATTCTGAATGTACATCACTAGAGCATCGACCGCCGCCGCGAGCCTCTCGCCGTAGCGTCCGCCCGCGTCGGAAAGTTCGAGCGAGAGATTGCCGATGGGGCATCCCAGCCGCCAGCCGCCTTTTTTAAACAGGGATTCATAGTACGTAAGGAGGTTTTTCAGGCGTACGAGCGGAGGAACGGTCTCATCGCCGAGGAACCGTTGAAATATGCCCCCGATGACCGCGGCAAAATAATCGATGAGCTCGAGCCCGAAATCCTCCTTGCTCTTGAAGTAAAAATAAAACGATCCCTTCGGAACCCCCGCCGCCGTCAGTATCTGCTGCAGACCGGTCGAGCTAAAACCGCCTGCGTGAACCAGCTCGGCCCCCTTTCTCAGTATCGTATCACGCGTTTTTGCCTGCACGGACATTGTCGTCTCCGAAAAAATATAGTTGAGCTGCGCGGCGTGTCACTTCCGCATCACCTTCATAAATCGCTCAAGCCTTCCCTTTTCCTGTAGCACCTTCACGGCCATTTCCTGTGTCGTGGCGGGAACGCCGGGAACCGCGTTTCGATCGATCATCTCAATCGCGCCGGCCGGGCATCCGCTCGCGCAGAGCCCGCACCCGATGCACTCTTTCGTATCCACGACAGCGGCACCCTCCCTCATCTCGACAGCCTTCATCGGGCATCGCTCATCCGCGCAGATACCGCAACCGGTGCATTCAGCATCGTTGATCCGCGCCTCAAATCGGCTCGGCTCGAAGGCGTGCGGGTGCTTCAACTGGGTACGCCCCCGCAGTATGGTGCAACAGCAGGGACAGCAGTTGCATATCACCGACGCCCTGTCGCCGCTGTTGTTGCTCGTATGGACAAGCCCGGACTCCTCGGCGCGGTCGAGCACCTTGATTCCCTCGTCTTTGCTTATATGCCGCGCAAAACCGCGCTCCACGAGAAATTCGGCAGCGCCGTCGAAGATAAGGCACACATCCTTCGGCTTATCGCATTTCGCGACGCTGACCCGGCATGCGCAGTTTGTCACGGCAATGTAGTTCGCGCTTTTAATCAACGCATATACTTCCTCGTAGGGATGAATTCTGTCCGTGGCCGTAACGGATTTTTCAACCGCCACCACGCGCATAAGCGGCGTCGGATTGCCGGCAAACGAAGCGCCAAGGGCTTCATAATGATATTCCTCCCACAGTTTCGCCAGC
>DHPI01000022.1:21631-35679 GCA_002407865.1 Spirochaetia bacterium UBA5368 | reverse complement strand
AGTTTCGCCAGCGTTGCATGCATGAGGGTTCCGCCGCCCTTCATAAAGGGAAACTCGAAAAGACCCGGAATAAGCGGCACAAGGCCGTAATGTTTTTTTCCATCCTTATTTTTTGAAAAAATAATACCCTTATCGGCCATCGATTCAAGCCGCTTCTCCGCATCATTTTCCGCAATGGATGATGCCCGTGCTATAGATTCCACGCTTTCAGGCTTAAAGCTCATATTGATTGCCACGGCCGCCTCATCGGGCGTAAAAAGTATGTGGAGTATTTCGTCGATCGATTTCGATTTCGGCGCGGTCGCCGGATGCGAGTCTAAAATTTCCCGTAATTGTTCATATACTTCCATACATGCCCTCCAATTGTACTTTCCTGACGGCCTGATATATACACTCCGTGCAACGGCATATATGCGTACCGCCACCGCACACAATGAACGGAGAGATATACCTCTGCAATAATAGACCGGTCGTCTACAAAGTCAAGCAATAATCATCGACGATAAAAAATAATTACATGCCAGACTCACCCTAAAAAGAATTGCCAGTCGATACAACATACGATACGCTATGCGCGCATTCACACACTGAAGATATCCCATTTTGCATCATGCCCGATATCACAGATTCCACATCGGAGGTACCCCCATGAACGACACCATCTATCACAGGCTCCGCGAGAGGCTCGACGCAATTCCGAACGGGTTTCCCGCGACGAAGAGCGGCGTCGAGATAAAAATCTTGAAAAAAATCTTCACCGACGAAGAAGCCGGGGTTTTCATGAAGCTGAAAATTTCGTTTGAAACCGCGGCGAAGATATCCGCCCGTACGGGACTGCGCGAGGATTACCTGAAAGCGATATTATCCGTGATGGACGAAAAAGGACAGATTTTCGCAATTACCATCGGCGGTGAAACGTATTACCGGCTCATGCCGTTCGTGTTCGGCATATACGAATTTCAGCTTTCCCGCATCGACAGGGAGCTTTCCGAGCTTTTCGAGGCATACTCGCACGAGGCGTTCGGCGGCGAGTTTTTCAGCCACACCCCGGCGCTTATGAAGGTGCTGCCGATAAACGTCGAGGTGCCGCACGATGTGGTCATCGAACCGTACGAAAGCGCTATTCAGCTTATCAACGGCGCTAAATCGTGGGCGGTGCATGACTGCATCTGTAAAAAGGAGAAAGCGCTGCTGGGACACCGGTGCGACAAGCCGATGGAGGTATGCCTCGCCTTCGCCCCCATGGAACATGTTTTCGACAACTCCAGAAGCGGCAGGGCCATTACCCGTGACGAGGCGATTGCCATTTTAAATATCGCGGAAGAAGCGGGGCTCGTGCACATGACATCGAACACGAAGAGGGGGCACTTTTACATCTGCAACTGCTGCAAGTGCTGCTGCGGCCCGCTGCTGGGATACAACCTCACAAGCAAGCACGCGGTCGCGAAATCCAATTACGTCGCCGTTGTCGACAACGGCCTCTGCACAGCCTGCGGCATCTGCGCCGACCGTTGCCAGGCGGGCGCTGTCACGATCGGCGAATCCGCGAAAATCGATAACTGCATCGGATGCGGGCTGTGCGCATCGACCTGCCCTGAAGAGGCGATAAAAATAGTCAGACGTGACGTGTCCGATACAACACCCGTGCCGAACGATGAAATGGAGTGGCTCGAGGAAAGGGCCAGGTCGAGGGGCATCGGGCGGGATTACAGGCAGTTCATAGACTGATCACGGCATTCGTGGGCCATCTCGTTTTGGCCCTGTAACGGTATGCGGAACTGCGCAAACACGCCAATATTGCATATTGACATTATTTCAGTTATGCATATATACTTTTATTAAATATATTCATAGATAAACATGGCAATATATGATTAACATAAAACGCCATATGTCACACAGCGCTTCTCTCCCGAAGCAAACCTTTCGTGTGTTTTCCGCATTCACTTTATTCGCAGCGCTTTCACTGCTCGCCTGCAATCCCGTTTCGGAAAATACGCCGGACAACATATGTCAGGGCATCCATAATGCAAAGCCGCATTTCAGTATGTACTGCCACGGCGTCAGGTACAGGTTTCCGCGGGGCTACTGCACAGAACCAAATTGTCACGGCGCCAATCTCCGGGGCGGAAATTCCGGCGCGCCATCGTGCTACAAATGTCACGACGACCGCTGGTCGATATTCACGACAACGCACACATTGAAGATACATGGATATTATCATCATTACCTTGTCGACCAAGGAAATTTAAACGCAGTATGCGGTACCGCGGATTGCCACGGCGCCGATCTTACCGGAGTGGCCGGTAAAGGATATTCCTGTTATGCGTGCCACACTCCGATTCCAATACCGGGGCACAGGGTCATTTTAGAGGGAGCGCAACATCATATAAATTACTGTTTGTTACCTCACCTGTCCTACTGTGGCGGCGCGGAATTGTCATGGGACTACCGCATCTTTGAATAATGGCGCCGGTACGCCATGCGCCAATTGCCACGGTGGCGTACCCGGAGGATGCGATGATTAGAGTGAAAACGAATAATAAACTAATCCTTTCAATGTTTTTTAGTGTATGTGCAGTTATCATAATGCCTGTGACATGCTCCTCCACGCAGCAAAAATCCGAGGAAAAATCCTTTGCCGACGACTGCAGGCACTGCCACGGAGAGCGCCTGCAGGGCGTGCGCAACATTAAAGCAACGTGCGGGCAGTGCCACATGCGTACGCCTCTTGCGCCCGAAGACATTCAGAGCGCCACAATGAAGGATATTCTATTTCAGGAGCCTCACATTCATACGACAAAAAACATTTTCAGCAGCACGCCGTCGTGCTATTTCTGCCACCGGAAAACAGACTTCTGATTAAGGAAGATTACAATGATACAAAAAGTTATTCTATGCCTCCTCATCACGATAGCCGCCGCACAAGCGGCGGTTGCGCGAGGGTCGGTCAACTATATATTCGACCTGCCGACATGCCAGACGCCCGGAAAAAACATATTGCTCTTCGACAACGGCCACCGGTATTTCGATCCCGTGAAGCACACCACAAACGTAAACATAGCACTGGGTTACGGCATCACCGGCAACTGGGACGTAACTGTCGCTCGCTCTTTCAAGAACATGGATATCGTCGGCAGCACGAAAGTCACACTCTTCGACGATTATCCCACCGAAGGAAATTTTTTCTCGCTCGCGCTTGCAGCAGGCGGCGGCTATAAGGAAGATTCAGAGGATGTGCTGGCGCAAAAAGACCAGGCATCGTATTTCGGCCAGCTTATTATTCAAAAACATTTTTTTGCAAACCGGATCAGCATCGGCGTTGTGCCGACTTATGCGTACAACACGAACTTCTACGGATTCAAAAGCAGGCACGACACCTCGGCAGGATTCGGCGCGTTTTTACAGATTTACATTTCAGACAAGATTTCAGTGTGCGGCGAAGCTATCACAAATGTATATGGATTCGCGTTTAAATACATGACATACAATGCGGGATTTAAGTACGCCGCATACCGCCACACCTTCGCCATATGGGCCGGCAACAGCGGAGGCTACTCTCCTGTGGAATACTCAACTGGCTCTACGGAGCTGAAGCCAAAGACAAGCTTCGCGTTTACCCGCGAGTTTGACCTCTGAGGCGTGCGGTTACCGCGTGTTCAGCGCATTATCGATAACGGAATCGGTAGCGCCAAAATAAACATATGTCACCGCCGCAGGCGGGTCTGCCGGGCCTTTCATCGTAAATACGTCACCGTATGCGCCGTTAACCTGTTCGGAAATCAGCGAATGCATACCGTATGACATGGATGGCTCCGGATTTGCTATAAATAACGCGATACACAGGACCGCCAGCGCACCCGCCATTGCGCCTGCCCCGGCTATTGTTTTTATCTTCATGTTCTTTTTTCTGCGCGTAACCACCCTGCCGGCAATTGCGTAATTCCAGCCATCGTCGTTACGGCGCTTTTGCAGCTCCCGGCGCAGCATTTCATATGCAGAATTTTCGTTCACAGATCAACACATCCTTCCATGCGTCTCGCCAGCATTTCGCGTCCGCGCGAGAGGCGTGATTTCACCGTCCCCGTTTTTATCGCGAGATGGCTCGCGATCTCCTTTTCGCTACAGCCATCAGCGACAAGCTCGAGCACATCGCGATATTTATCGGGCAGTGATTGAATGCACATGCGCATCGACACAACATCCTCTTCGCCATAGCGATTAACATTGCCCATGCCGGATATTTGGACAATTTTATTATCTGACGTAATACCCGCGGCGTAATTAATATATTTTTCAGCCTTTTGTTCCTCCCGCACGAGACGGGCCGTCATCCTGAGAGACTCATTTTTGGCAATAGTGAAAAGCCACGTACCAAGCGCCGAATCGCCACGGAACTTCCCGTTCGTCAGCCCGCGATAGGCGCGCAGATACGTTTCCTGTACAACATCGTCAATTGCATGGCAAAACCTCGGCGCAAGGTGCTTTTCAACAGCAGACAGCACTATCCCCTTTGTCCGCTTTACAACATCGGCAAATTCCCTTTCTGTCATGTATCACCCTGCCCTCTCGGCATGCCCGGCGCCTTCCACTTATAATAACGCACATCAGCACATTAGTAATTGCCGCGACAGGCGTTGACCCGCCGCGGCATCATCCGCATACGATCAATCTTTACACGATGGCCTGTCTTTTTTCATTATGTGGCGGCGCTCGCTTCTCAATTTGGTCTTCTGCTCCGGTGTCAGCACCTTTTCAATTTCGAGTTGGTGATTGACGCGAAGCATCCGCACATCAACCGTCACGTCCGATATTTCCTTTAAAAGCGCGCGCACTTCCTTTGTATCGACATTGTCTTCCAGCAGCATTTTTTCAAGTTTAATGTGCTTCGGTTCCAGTTTCTCTTTGTAGCCAAGAAACTGCTTTTTATACTCAAGGTTTATCGCGCTGATCTTGTTCACCTGATCGTCACTAAGTCCCAGTCGCGTCTTCATCGCCTGTGGATCGCCATAGAAGGGGCCGCACCCTTTAGTCTTTGTGCAGCGCCCGCCCTTGTCCGGATTCTTCATACAGACACAACCCTTTTTTTGGCCTTTCATGCAATCACGCTGGCTCATTCCCTTTTGCGCATACGCGGGATACGCAAATGCAAGCGCCGTTATCAGCAATCCGTTTACTATCAGATTTCGCTTCATTAACGCTATCTCCTTTTGGGTATTTATGGTTACTTGGCTGTAAGACCCCCCGCGCGGTGGAAAGGTTCCACATTATCCGCCGGTTCGCGTTCTATACGCCAAGCAACATCTTGGCGGTGACAAAATAAATTGTTATCCCGCCGACGTCGACGAATGTCGCGATTGCCGGGCTCGACACCACCGCCGGGTCAATTTTCATTCTCGAGGCAAACAGCGGTATCACCGCCCCCAGCAGTGTGGACCATACAACCTGAATTGAAAGCGCAAGCGATATCATAAACGCTATCCTTTCAAGGCCGATGCTCGCGGGGATATCCTCCGATCCATGCGAAAGAACAAGAACCCGCAGGGAGACGAGCACGCCAACGCAAACGCTGATCAAAAGGCTGACGACGAGTTCTTTTTTCAACACCTTCCTGATATCGGCCGGCTTCAGCTCTCCCAGCGCAAGCGACCGCAAAACCACCGTTGCGGATTGTGACCCCGTATTGCCGCCGGTTGAATTCAGCAACGGCATATAATACGCGAGTATTATGAGATTCTTCAGCGTATCGCGGAAGCTCTGTATTATCAATCCCGACATAAGTTCGAGGATGGCCAGCACCACGACCCAGAACACTCTTTTTTTGAAGTGCGTAAACGCCGGCGTTTCAAGATACGTATTTTCTTCGACGCCGCCGCTGATAGCCATGATTTTTTCGAGGTCTTCGGTCTGCTCGTCACGGATAATGTCCATCGCATCGTCATGGGTGATTATCCCGACAAGTCGTTCGTTAAAATCGACCACCGGCAAGGCTATGAGGTCGTACTCATCAATCAACCTCGCGGCCTTTTCCTGGTCGTCATCCGCGTACGCAAAGATGATATCGCGTTTCATCAAATTCACGATTTTCTGCTTCGGCTTCGCCAGAATCAGCTTGCGCAGCGAAATAAAGCCGATAAGTTTACCCTCCGTATCGGTAACATAAAGGTAATAGATTGTCTCTTTTGACGGCGCGTCACGCCGCACCTTCTTTATGGCGTCCTCAACACTATCACTCTCGTACAGAGTGGAATAATCCGTCGTCATGATCGCGCCGGCAGTTTCTTCCCCGTATGATGTCAGCTTGATGACGTCCAATCGCTCCTTGAGCGGAAGGATCAACAACAGCCTGTCCGCAAGGTCCTTTCCGAGGTGCTGAAAAAGGTCGGCGCGGTCGTCCGGCGAAAGCTCCATCAGCAGGTCTGCAACATGCCGCTTCTGTTCGACAGACACCATCGCGATCTGAACATCCATGTCGAGATAACTGAATATTTCGGCCCGCCGGTATACATCGACAAGACCGAGAATCTTCCATATTTCATCGGGATGCATCAGGCCGAGGTACTCGGCTATCTCTTTTTCATGGTGCTCGTCGAGAAACGATTTCAGAATCGGGTATTTTTTTCTTCGCAACAGATCCCTGAATTCCGGGACAAGAATCGGGTTTTTCATATCCCGCCTCCTTTATCCATTTGAAACACGGGCGGGAATCTCAATGAAAGCTTCAGAGGAACGCCGGAAACCGCATCCAATACGAAACTATCTTTCTTAAAGAAACCCCACCCGCACGCCGCCAGACCATGCGCCGGCAACTGCCATCTTCCATTATACTCTCCGGGGGATGGTGCAAAAATATGAAATGACCTATGGTTTCCGAAAAGGTAACTACACGGTGGGATATTTCAACCACAATTTAAAATCGGAATATTTTATCCGCGTATACACCATCGCGCCCTATAAAAAAGAGAAGAGGCGTTCCGCCCCTTCTCTCTGCACCCGCAGGCAATTGCAACCCGCGGATTGATTTCATGCAAAGCGCACCGCCACGGCCATTTCTCAGAAACCGGCTGACGATGCGCCATCACAACTATTACGAACGGCCTATGCAGTAGTATATGAACCCGAGCTCCGTCATTTTTTTAATGTCATACTGATTTCTGCCATCAAAGACAACGGGCGTTTTCAGTAACGATTTCATCTTTTCGTAATCCGGACGGCGGAACTGGTTCCACTCCGTAATGAGGAACAGCGCATCGGCACCTTTAAGCGTATCGTAATAATTGTCAATGTAATCGATACCCTTGTTGCCGAATATGCCCTTCGCGACATCCATGGCGACCGGATCGTGCGCGCGGAATTTCGCCCCTTTTTCACGCAGTTTGTTGATGATGTCGATCGACGGCGCCTCGCGCATATCGTCTGTCTGCGGCTTGAACGCGAGCCCCCATACCGCAAAAACCTTGTCTTTGACATCGTTATTGTAATGTTTCAGCACTTTGTCGACATACCGGGAACGCTGATTCTTGTTAATGTCTTCCACTGACATGAGGATTTTTGCCTCCAGGCCAAACTCCTTCGATGTCTGAATGAGCGCCTTCACATCTTTTGGAAAGCACGAGCCGCCATAGCCAAGGCCCGCCGACAGAAACGGCATGCCAATCCGTGAATCGGAACCGATACCCTCGCGGATTTGTTCGATATCGGCGCCTGTCACCTCACAGAGGCGGGCGAGCTCGTTCATAAAGCTTATTCTTGTCGCGAGCATTGCATTAGCGGCATATTTGGTAAGCTCGGCGGAATGGATATCCATAACATACGTCGGATGCCCGTTTCGGACAAACGGCGCGTACAGCTCTTTCATCAACTCCGCCGTCCTTACATTGTTGGTGCCGATAATAATGCGGTCGGGACGCATAAAATCCTCTATGGCTGCGCCTTCCTTGAGAAACTCAGGGTTCGACACTACATCGTATTCCAGCTCTGTTCTCCCGCGCTTTTCAAGCTCTTCACGAATCACCGCAAAAACTTTGTCACCCGTACCCACAGGAACTGTGGACTTGTTGACGACGACAACGTATTTTTCCATGTTTTTGCCGATGTCTCGCGCCACGTTCTGCACATGCTGAAGGTCGGCCGAACCGTCTTCGTCGGGAGGTGTGCCGACCGCAATGAACACGAACAGAGAATTCTCGAGGCCGTCTTTGATCTTCGTTGAAAACTTCAAACGACCGTCGGCATAATTTCTCTTGACTATGTCCTCCAGGCCAGGTTCGTATATCGGGAGAATCCCTTTTTTTAAATTTTCGATCTTCTTTTCGTCGATATCAATACACCAGACATCATTGCCCATTTCGGAAAAACACGCACCGGTGACAAGACCGACATATCCTGATCCGATTACTGTTACCTTCAAATTATCCTCCTTATAAGATTAAACTCTCAAATAATTCCAATACAAACACGGCGATACGCCTTTTCCCACTCGTGGATATACTCCCACGCTCATACTGATAGAGAGACAATTGCGATAAACCGCGAACCCACTCGAAAAGTATCGGCGTCATATGCCGAAAACCGCATACACCTGCATACAGACACCGCCGTTAACGAGTTGCGGATGCCATACAATAATACGCGCTGCCTATCAATTCCCGAAGAGCAAGCGAGCTTTTGCGTAATTGGGCTATATGCGGCAGCAGGTCTAAATAGTCAAGACACTTTTGGGATTCCGCATACGCCCCGCATGTATGCGGCAGCGACTCGATGCCGGCTTCTTTGAAAATATATTCCGCACGCCGCATATGATAGGCCGATGTGACCAGCACGCACCTCTTGAAGCCCCTTTGTGTACAGATTTCCCTGACAAATTCGGCGTTTTCTCCAGTATCCCTGCTCCGGGTATCGCAGATAATGCTGTTTCTGTCAACATCTAGATCCGCCAGAAATCTTCCGTCTACAGGCGCCTCGGGCGCGTCGCAGCCGACAGCTCCGCCGCTGACAATAACCGGCAGGCGATAAAGCTTATAAAGCCTGGCAGCCTCAACCACCCTGTACATGGCGTCGGCGCCCGGTATGTTGCTGCCCGTTAAATCGGGCACCCCGTCATGGATGCCGCCGCCAAGGAGCACAATCACGTCAGCGCGTTCTTTGCCATTATACAACGCGTGCATTTCAACAGCGCCTATCAACGTATTCGCGACAGGACCGACCGAAAAAAGATACAGCAGCAGCGCCACCGCGAGAAGCGGCTTCCACGCGGGATTTTTTCTCCTGGCGCAGACAAGGCCCGCAATGAGAAGTATCGTAATGAACAACCCCGGAATGACGATAAAGGCGCTTATGATTTTTTTGGCCGCGAACACCCTTTATACCCCGTAATAATCACGGTACCATTGGACAAACTCACCAATCCCCTTTTCGATCGGCGTTTTTGGCGTATATCCGGCGTCATGTACAAGATCATCGATATCGGCATACGTCGTCTTTACATCCCCCGGCTGCATCGGCAGAAAATTCAATTCGGCCTTTTTTCCAAGCGCGTTCTCGATAACGGAGATGAAATTCATGAGATTGACAGGATTGTTGTTCCCAATGTTGTAAACGCGGTACGGCGCCGTGCTGCCGGCCGGATCGGGGCTGTCGGCGTTCCATGCAGGATCTCCCTGCGGGACCTTCAGCATAATTCTGCAGATGCCCTCCACGATGTCATCAATATAGGTAAAATCTCGCTCCATGTCGCCGTTGTTATACACATCGATCGGCTTCCCCTTCACTATCGCATCGGTAAATTTGAAATACGCCATATCCGGCCTTCCCCACGGCCCATACACGGTAAAAAACCGCAACCCGGTGGCCGGAATACCGTACAGGTGCGCATACACATGAGCCATGAGCTCGTTCGATTTCTTCGTAGCCGCATACAGCGAAACGGGATGGTCCACGTTGTGATGCGTGGAAAACGGGATCCTGCTGTTCATGCCGTATACAGAGCTTGACGACGCATAGACAAGATGTTCAATCGCCCAGTGCCTGCAACACTCAAGTATGTTTAAAAAACCGGCGATGTTGCTTTCGCAATAGGCGTGCGGATTTGTAATGCTGTATCGCACCCCCGCCTGCGCGGCGAGATGCACCACATATTGAAAACCACCGCCCTCGAACAGGCCGCACAGCGACTTGTAATCCGCGATATCGACGCGCTGAAACGTATACCCCGGGTATTGCTCGCACAGCATGGCGTTTCTGCGATGCTTGAGATTCACATCATAATAGTCATTCAAATTGTCAACACCGACGACTTCATGGCCCTCGCCGAGGAGCCGCATTGCAACAAAAGAACCGATAAATCCGGCGGAGCCGGTTACAAGAATTTTCATAATCTTACCATGCCTTTTTAATATTCCGTCGATTTTCTCAGAAACTCGTACATCATGCTATCCGAATCCTTGACGCCCTTGGAATACGTCTCGGCGATATTCAGCAGCACATTATAAAAATACGCGAGCGAGGGAATAAGAAAATCCCTTTTTATGTTATTGCGAACGGGATACACGATGCTGTTTTTTATATCCCCCAGCTTCTTTCCGTCAACAACCGTTTTATTGTTCACAATCTGCGTAAAAATTATATCGCCCGTTTCGACTGTCGAAGGGGAAGGATCAACGATGGTCACGTGCATTACTGTTGCGGCTTTATAGTTTTGCTCCGTTATAGTCGTTTCGATTTTCGTGAGCGACTGCCCCGACGTAAAGAGCTTTATCGACTTTTTTTTCAGAATTATTATCTTGTTCGTTAAAATATCCCTCTCGAAATTATGACGCTCAATTTCAATATAATTGCTCCCCAGGGTATAGGTGACCTGATACGGGAGGATTCTAATATTCTTGTTTTCCATAAGCCTGTAGCGGCTTATTACGTTTTCTATTTTTTTGTTTATCTCAACTACCTGGCTGTCGAGCGCTCTGCTTTCGGCCTCAAGATTTTCAGATGACATCTTTTCCGTGTCGGCCCCGTCTTTTCCCTGCTGCGCGCCGATGTTTGCCGGCACCATCAGCAAAATACCGAGTACCGCCGCCACTATATACATGGTGCTTCGTTTCATCGTGTCCTCCATTCGTTTTTCGATCATCGCACGCGTATTTTGTGACATATCCGGAAGGCAGCGCCGTACACCACACAGGCTACACGCCGTGATTATTCACAGTTCAATCTCATTATTGAAAAAACCACGCGGCCAATAAGGGCATTTATATTGCATCGTGTTTTATTTCAATAATTTATTTTGACAAATAGGTCAGTTCATAGTACATAGTGCGGCGTGTATAAAACACCGCCGCACTGCAGTACAAGGATGCCGTCGGCGCGTTATTTTCAGACATGCAAAGGGTACCCTCGACATGAACAAGATTCTCATTGTGGATTTTTCATCACACAAAGACAGTATCGTAAAAATATTCACCGAGGCGGGATATTCGGTCGAAGCTTGCGAATCGGCCTACGACGCCATGGCGCTGCTGAAAGCGAACGATTTCGACCTGATCGTATCCGAGGTCGAGCTTCCCGGCGACAATGCGTTCGACCTGTACAATTACATTTCTCGATATTATCCGTACGTTCCCGCAATCATGACCACCGATAAGGAGATCGACCTTTTTTTCGATAAAATCTTCCAGGAAGGGATCGGCAACGTACTCGTAAAACCCGTACAAGGGATGGAGCTTTTAAATCTTGCCGAAAAGTTGATCTCGAAAGACGGCATATTCGGGATACAGAATTACATACAGCCCACTGACGGGGAAATTAAAAAAATACGCATCACCGCATCAGACCAGATACGGAAAGCCGTGGAGACCGTTCTTCACGAAATTGAAAAATGGGGCTTTACGATAAAAAACAAATCGGCGCTCAACCTCATACTCAATGAAATGATAATCAACGCGGTCTACCATTCGCACGGCTATACAAAAGAAAAGGAACAGCGGGTGCCGGTTAAGCTGCGGGAAAACGAATTCGTCGATGTTTTTTTCGCGCGGACCGATTCGCGATACGGGATATCGATCACCGATTATCGCGGCAAGCTTTCAAAAATGCGAATACTTGACAGCATTAACAGGGCAATCGAGCAAAACCAGCTCATCCTTCGCGCGGCGGAGACGGGAGAGGAAATAAGCGACCTCGTATCTGAAACGGGGCGGGGAATCGATCTGGTAAGAAAGCTTTCCGCCGAATACTGCTTCGTAATTAAAAAGGATGTCCGTACTGAAATCATTCTTCTCTTCGACTCGGAGCCGTCTCTCGGCAGACGAAGCAATTCGTCGCTGAAAATAATCGAAGATGCAGGCTGATACGAATTATCGCACAATGCGCATGCCAAGATAGTGCGCAACCGCGGTCACCGACACGGCAATGACGAAGCCGAGCGCAACATACCAGAGCCAGAACAGCGTCGTCGTGAACGCTATAACGCCCATTACCGCAATGCTGACAAACACGCCGGCCAGCGCGGAGAAATCTGAAACACCCTTTATAAACCTGCCCGTGAGGAATATGCCGAGCATGCCGCCGTAGGTTATCGACGCGATGGACAGTCCGATTTCCACCAGCGGATTTTTGCTGTCCTTGAACAGCATCGATATGCCGATAATCACGACAGTCCACAGCAGCGAGACCCCGCGCGACAGCGCTACCTTCTTCGCCGCTGAAATATGTTTTTCCCGCAGGCCGAGAAAATCAATCACGGTCGACGATGACAGCGAGTTGACCGATGAACTCAGCGTCGACATCGCCGCTGCGAATATTCCCATGAGCATGATGCCGCGCACCCCTGGCGGCAGATACTGTATGATGTATAGTGGCACGATTTCATCGCTGATTGCGAACACCCTGCCGTTCATAAGCACCTTGAGGAAGAGGCCAAAAAGAAGGAAGAGAGCGAACTGAAATATAATAAATACGCCGCTTATTATCATCGCCTTTTGGGCGGAACGAACGTCTTTGCAGGTAAGCGCGCGCTGCACAATGATATGATCGGTGCCATGTGACGCAAACGAAAGAAACGCGCCGCCGATTATGCCCGATACGATATTATACGAATTAAAAAAGTGACGCCATCCACCGCCGGCACCGGAGGATATAAACGACAGGTCGCCCGGCGCTATCTGCGCAAACACATCACCGATGGAACACGACATTGTTTTCGCGACAAAATATATTCCCAGCGCAACACTAAACAGGTACAGAAAAAGCTGGAGGGTATCCACAATAATCACGGATTTTATCCCGCCGAAAAACGTGTACACGAATGTCGCGACACCGATGACCAGCAATGAAATTCTGTAGTCCCATCCCATGAGGAAGGTAAGGGGAATCGCCGTCGCAAAGAGCCTGACGCTGTCGGCAAGCAGCCGCGTAATGTGAAATATTACTGACACGGCCTTTCTCGACGTTATACTGAACCGCTTCTGAAGAAACTGGTACACCGTATCCATGTCGCCTTCGAAATAACCGGGCAGCAGCAGGAGCGCCACAAGTATCCGCCCGACAAGATAGCCGAACGCAATCTGCAAAAAGCCCATTCCTTTCACATACGCAAGGCCCGGCACGGAAAGGAAGGTGAGACTGCTCGTTTCGGTTGCAACTATGGAAAACGAGACGATAATCCAGTTCACCGAGCGGTTGCCGAGAAAATAATCGTCAATCGACGACGAACCCGCATACTTCAGCCCGATGATGTTTATAACGACACAGTACGCGACGATGATGGCGATATCGATTGTCACGGCGGGCTTACTTCCGCAGCACCATGTTCAGTATCTGGTCTTTGATCCGCTCGGTATACGACGCGTAATCGAACGAGTTATTATCGATAACATACTGGATGATAGTGCCCTGAACCATGGACACGATAAGCGCGGACATGTAGTTGACATCCATCTCCGCGAATTTTCCGGCCAGCACGCCCTCGCTTAAAATTTTCCCGATCTCCTCGCGATAACTTTCGTAGAGTTTCACATTCGCCTTTCGAATGCGCTCATTGTGATTGATCTGGGTCC
>DHPI01000022.1:11790-21529 GCA_002407865.1 Spirochaetia bacterium UBA5368 | reverse complement strand
GTGTGATTGATCTGGGTCCAGAAATCTATCAGCACATAAAAATAATCCTTTTCCCTTTTGACGAGCCCGAACGCCTGGCTGATAAAAATAAGCAGTTTCGCCTGCGGGTCGTCCGACTTCATCAACCCCCTGTTTAAAAATTCCTTCAGGTTGGCGTTCATAACCTTGAGCAGCGTGAAAAGAAGCTCCTGTTTGTCCTTGAAATAATAATGCACCAGCCCGGTTGAAAGTCCCGCCTCCTTCGCGATGTCCTTGATGGTGAAATTATAATACCCTTTTTTCGAGATGACCTTATATGTCGCCGCGGTAAGCTGATTGCGCCGCATATTTATTATGTCCCTGCTGGTTTTTTGCGTTGCCATTATTCGTGTGTCCGCCGTGTATGGGGATTCTGGTTATTACCGCGCTTCGAGCGCTCTTCGAATAAACCGCACCATGCCCTGCACCACACGTTCGTCTTCCTCGTGCGCACTGTCGCCGACGAATGCTTTGAGGCGCTCTTTATAGTAAGCGGAAGTATATGAAAACTGCATAAGGAGGATGATGTTATCAATGCAATACGACGCAACATGATCGTCAATATCGCCGCCCACAATCCCCTGCTTCTTCGCCTCATTGATTTGCCGCCTGTAAAAAACCGCCGATATATTTTCGATCTTTCTTGACAACCGCGTCGACTGACGGGCAAGCCCCTCGGAGGCAATATCCTGGTATAACTTGATAAAGTCCGGATGTTCCCTTGAATATTTCTGCGCAACGCGTATAATCTTTTCCAGCTTGTCGAATATATCGCCTTCATCAACATCGGTGCTGGCAAACGCGTTTTCGAGGTGTTTGTAGACCTCGTCAACGACCGTCAGGTAGAGGTTCTCCTTTGTTTCAAAATATGTATACATGGAACCGATGCTGATATTCGCCTTACGCGCGATCTCGTTTATATTCGCGCCTTTGAACCCCTTTTTCGCGAATTCCGTCGTCGCGATCGACAATATGCGGCCGCGCTTGCTTTCCGATATTTTTTCAAACGTTTCCTTGTGGTACCGCGTTTCGTTCTTACCGCGTTTCACGGTTTTCGCATCTTTCATTCACCATCTCCAAAAACATAAACGTTCTACACTCACACCATTACCGCCGCGACGGAATCAATAAGACCATTCAAAAGCGCCCGTTGTTCCCCGCATACAGCAAGCCCCGCAGCGCCGTCGCGGGAAGCGGCCAGCAACTCATGAAACGTCTCCCGTGCGCGGTCGAGCGCCCCGCTTTTCAGAATCTCGTTTCTGATATAGGCGCAATCGCGCGGTTTCTTTCTGATTTTTTGAAATACCGACTGAAATTTTCGCCGCTGTTTTCCCTCGAGCGATTGAAGGGTATATTCGATCAAAAGGGTAAGCTTCCCCTCGATAATGTCGGAGTCCGCAGACTTTCCCAGATCATCCACCTCCCCGAAAACGCCAAGCATGTCATCGCGCACCTGGAAGGCCCGCCCGAGCGGAATGGCAAAATCGCGTATGGCGGAAATCTCCTTCGAACTGCCGCCGCCCGCAAGCACGTACCCCATGACCATCGGGTAATACATCGTATAATAGGCCGTTTTCATTGTGCTGATTTGCAGCGACGCGAGCGCGCCGGGATCGATATGCAACGGCATGGTATTCATGCTGTCGAGTATCTGGCCCCATGCGGTCATTTCATATGTCTCGCCGAAATATTTGAGAAACCGGTTCTTGATGCGCAGGTCAATACCGGCGTTGCTGATGATTTCGAGCGCATTCGAAAAGAGAACATCGGCAGCAACGAGGGCAATATCCGTTCCTATGGCGTCGTTCGCCGTGAGCCCGCCGTATCGCCGCTGCATGATGAGATGCATCGTTTCACGCCCCCGGCGCAATCGCGCCCTGTCGATGATATCATCCTGCACCAACAAAAAAGAATGCATCATTTCGAGAACCGATGCAAGCCGTAGTACCTCTTTCATTTTTTTACGGTCGCCCGAGTACCCGAGATAGGCAATCAGCAGCATCAGCGGCCGTATTCTCTTGCCCTTTCGCAGACAGAATTCCTCGAGGTCGCCATATATCTCGGCAGTAAAGCCAGAACCCGCGGCCTTTTTTTTCTCTCCGAGATGTTTCCCAATTGACATATCAATCTCGGGGGAGTACTTTTTAGCGAATTCTTGAAAAAGGGTTTCTGGAGTAGTTGAATTGCTGGAAATTTTCTTCATCAATCACACAATGTACAAGAATATCTGCGTAATTCGCAAGGCATTACGCTATGCAAAATTGAGCGTACTTTCGTCGTGCGGATATGTCAATGAATTTTCACAATGAAAAAACTCTCGGGATCTGCATTCTGGTGTGCCTTCTCATCTATATTATAAAAATTAATACGAATACGCACGAACATTTCAGACACAGCATTCAGTATTCCCGGGTCGTCGATGCCGCGGCATCCGAAAGCGGACCGGCGCTTCCTCCACGCTACACGAATATACTGCTGGTACTGCTCGACGGCGCCACACGCCAAAACCTCTACAGCGACGCCGTTTCACCGGTTATAACCGCGCGATGGAACGCGTGCGGAATCCGCTTTTCAGACGCCGCCTGCGTGCTTCCATCGGTAAGCGCGGTAAATTATTTCGCCATCCTTTCCGGCGCGCCTCCGTACATAAACGGCGTCGTCGGCAACGACTTCAGGCGCCCATGGCGCCAGAAAACCGGTTCGCTGTTCGATTCGCTCAACAAGGCCGGCCTCTCGTCCGCCATTATCGGGTTTCACTGGTACAAGGAGATGTTTCGCGGTAAAACCAGCTACATTCCCGTCGAATGCTGTGGCGACCGCGACTCGCGCGAGGTCGCAAACGCCGCGCTCGACCTCATCACGACGAAGCGCCTCCCTTATTTTACGCTGCTGCACTTTACCGCGCCTGACAGCGTGGCTCACAAACGGCAATCGGGCACTGGCCCGCATTACACTGCATCCATTAGAGAGATCGACGCGCTGTTAGGAGAGATTTTTGCCGGCCTCGAAAAAGAATATCCCTCATCCCTGGTAATTGTTACATCAGATCACGGCATGAACGCCGACGGCAACCACGGCGGCAGCGAGGACTCGACATTGAAAATACCGCTGTATTTTTTCTCGCACAACCTGCGTCCCGCAACGGTTGACCGCGGCTACACCTGCCTCTCGATAGCGCCGACAATCGCGGCGCTTTCTGGAATCCCGCTGCCGGATTTCTCCACGGGACACCTTATCGCCGAAGCGCTCGACGAACCGCGGTATAACAGCTATATCGAGAAATCCATCGCGCGCAAAGAGCTGCTGGCGCGATCACTCGCGCATCCCTCATTGATCGATGCCGCTCCTCTCACCTTTTCCACCGCCGATGACAGGCGCATGTACGAAACGCTGCTTGCGCAAAAATTATCAAACTACCCGTCGGCGTTGACGGCACACATTATGATGACGCAGAGAATCGCCGCGTCACTGCTCATCATTCTGTTCGCCGGATGGGCGGCGCGCCGGAAGGCGCATGGGCTGAAAATCAACCTGTGCGCCAACGCTGCCATTGTCACAGGCGCAGGCATCGCGATGCGGCATATCGATTCCCGCATCGCGTACGATATTGCCGCCGCGTGCCTGATTTTCCTGATGCTATGCGGCGCATATTGCGCCTTCAGATTTTCATCACTTTTGGCGCGCCGATCGCCCTCGGCCCCCGACGACGCCGCGGGCTCGCTGTTGTATCTCATGACTGAAACGATTATCCTCGCCGGATTTTTCGTTCCATTTTATACTATCATCCCTGACCCATACATTTTCAGCGTAAGGCTGTTCTCTCTCGCGCTCTTCTATCCGTTCATCTTGAGCGCGCTGCTGCGTTTTTTTCACGTACTCGATATAAAACGGGCGCACGAAACGGTTTCACGGTAAAATTTTAATTGAATTTAACAGCACCGGACCGAAAAAATTGTTCGGAAATCTCCGGAGAGTGCGCATGCTCGCAAAACGAATAATTCCATGTCTCGACGTTAACAACGGCCGCGTCGTCAAGGGTGTTAATTTCATCAATTTCAGAGACGCGGGTGATCCGGTCGAAAACGGCAAGTTTTACGACGAAGAAGGCGCTGACGAACTGGTATTTCTCGACATAACGGCATCGTCGGACAGACGCTCCATCGTTCTCGAAATGGTTAAAAATGTCGCTGAAACGGTGAACATCCCCTTTACGGTAGGAGGCGGAATACGCACGATCGACGACATCCGCATGATACTTGAAAGCGGCGCCGACAAGGTTTCAATAAACACAGCGGCGGTAATGAATCCCGACATCATCGGCGAATCGGCCGTCAAGTTTGGGTCACAATGCATCCTCGTCGCGATCGACGCAAAACGGAACAGTGGCGGAGGATGGAACGTCTATCTGAACGGGGGAAGAACACCTACCGACATTGACGCGGTTGCGTGGGCCGTCCGTGCGAATCGGCTCGGCGCCGGCGAACTGCTTCTCACCAGCATGGACAGGGACGGAACGAAAATAGGCTACGATATCGAGCTTACACGCACCATAGCCAACGCTGTCAGCATCCCCGTCATCGCATCGGGAGGCATCGGCACAAAAGAACACATATACGAAGGCCTCACAGCCGCGAAAGCCGATGCGGTCCTTGCGGCGTCCATTTTTCACTTCAGGGAAATCACCATCAGGGACGTGAAGGAATACCTGCGAAAAAAAAACATCCCCATCAGGATGGTATAAGCTACAGCAGATACAGCAGCACAAGCGCCATGACGATGACAAATACGACAATAAACAGCACGAGAAGCGGTATATTCATCTCATTCACGTCGGCCTGATCCCGCCGGGCCATTTCGTAAGTGGGATCCATCGCGACTTTGATGTTCAATTCTTCTTCAACAATCTTAATATATATCCCGCGGGCGATAATGCCATAGATCGTGCAGCCCTTATTCGGTTTGAAATCAATCGACTTGATCCTGGCGGTAACCGGTTTAAATTCGCCATTTTTATACGCATCGAGCGCCTGCATAACCGAAACGGCATTCGCATCCATGTCGGTAACCGACACCCTGATGCGGTCGCCGGGAACGAGCTTCGTGATATCCTTGCCCTTTATCGGCGAGAGAATCAGCGCCGCGTTGATAATGAGTTTCACTCCCTCCACATTGGCAGCATCATCCTTTGTATCATCGTACGCCATATCCTGCGCCTGTGCGGTTTCGCCGTTTTTCATCAAATCCGCCGGTGTCAGCTTGTGGCTGCTTGCGGAAAGGAGCTCCATTTCGAGCGATGACATCTTCTGATATTCGATCTTCATGTCGATACGCTGGATGTTCAGGATAAACTGAAGTATTTTATGGAACACCCGCTCGATCGCAATTGCGTTATCAGTTTCGAGAAAGCGGCACAGTTCCCTGCCAAACGAAATATTGAAGCTTTCACGAAATTTATTGGCCACAAGAATCGCAAGGTGATCGTCGTTATCGCCGCCGGCCATCAAGTCGAGTATTTCCTTTTCGAACAGCCTCCAATCGAGCGACGCCTCGAAATTTTTTTTCGCGTATGTAGTAATGACTGTCACGGCCATATCGACCGGCTTGCTGTATATGGAATTGAAAAAAATCAGAAACGCGCCGCTGATCGACGACGACATGAATTTTCCCTTGATGGCGTACATATCCTTGTACGATCCCGCCACCATCTGCCTGGCCTTCTCCATATCGCCATTGACATAATGCAGTGCAACATTAAGTTTGTTCGTCTGTTCTGAAAGGGAATTCAGCGCCGTATTCAATTCATTGTTCATATGCCTTTCCGGTCTCGCGCTATTCTTATGTGGGATTTGCCTTGTTTAAAACCTGTTTGATTCTCTCGAGAATCAGGCCCCGCTGAATCGGTTTGAGTATATAATCCGCCGCACCCATTTTCAGCAGCTCCGCAAGTATGGTTTTCGTGGTATCTTCGCTGATAAAAACAATCCTCGCCTTTGGCTTTTTCTGCATCAACTCATAAAGCATCGCGTAACCGTCGAGAACAGGCATGTCGAGGTCGGTTGTAATAAGATCCAGATCACGCGCGTGTTCGTCGTACAGTTTCAACGCCTGGTCGCCGTTTTCAGCGGACGCGACCACGACATACCCCTCCGATTCGAGAATCTGCACCAACTGCTTGCGCTGGAACTCCTTATCCTCCACCACCATGACTTTATACGGCCGGCCGCTGGGTTTGACTCCATCGGGCCTTTTGGTATTCAGATTTGGAAAATCAAATTGACTCTTCATAGCACCCTTTTTACCTCCGGCACCATCACATCATAGTACTATATATCACGTCATATGCTGTCAACAGCAAAAAAGAACTATATTTCCACAAGATCGTATTTATTTTCGCCCATTCCAATGCTCTCCGCGTACGTAAGGAGATATTCCCATTCAATATTATACAAAGCCTTCACATTATCCTTTGAAGGGTCTTTGCCGGCAATCTTCGAATCGGGCAGCGGTACGGCGCTGTTTACCAGGTCGGCCGAGGCCCTGTCGATAGCAACCGGATCGGTTGACGCCAGTATCCCGATATTCTGAATAATCGGCGCATCGTTCCAGTAATAGCAGTCGCACTGCGGCGACACATTCATAATATAATTTATAAACACCCATTTGCCCGGTTTTGACGACAGTATGCCATGAGCGTATTCCGCCGTCCGTTCATGCAGCGGCGTATGGTCCGTCTTCCAGACGACAGGTATTGCGTCGTACGGGCATAGAACGGTGCACTCCCCGCAGCTGATGCACATATCTTGATTTATATACGCCTTCTTTTTTTCGTTAAGCGATATCGCGTCAGCGGGGCACCGCCTGATGCACGTCATACACGCCGTACATAGCGACTCTTTTACCTTCGGCTTCAGGTCTGAATGAATCGTCTGTTTTCCCGACGGCGGCGCGCACCCCATGGCGATGTTTTTGATGGCGCCGCCGAGACCGTAGAGCTCATGGCCTTTTACGTGCGACATCGCGATAACGGCATCCGCTCCGTGGATGGCAGAGGCTATTCTTACCTCATTGAAATGTTTGCCCTTCGCTGAAACAATCGCGTAATCGTCCCCCTTGAGGCCGTCGGCGATAATCACGGGCGCGCCGGCCGCCTCCATGACAAAACCGTTCATGATCGCGTTATTCAGGTGATCGACGGCGTTGCTTCTGCTTCCGCGGTACAGCGTATTCGCGTCGGTAATGAACGGCCGTCCCTTTCGCTCCTTAATCATATCCACTATTACCTTTAATACCTGCGGCGGTATGAAGGCAAGATTACCATATTCGCCGAAATGCGTTTTCACGGCAACAAGGTCTTTTTCGGCTACCTGCTGCAAAAACTCTGTTTTAAGAAGGAGCTTCTTCGTTTTACTGAAGATATTGTCTTTACTGCTGCATCTGAAATTGGAAAAATATACGATACTCATTGTTCTCTGCCTCATAACACGGCATACGCCGCAGCATTTGGATTGATTTAACTCCGAAAAATCGCATTTTATCATGTGGGGTCGTATTGGCAATTATTTTATATTTAAAAAATGACCGCACCACATATTTCGCATTTGACTATTCCCACATACCAAATACCTTTTCGGCATGAAACGCCACCCGCTGCTGACAATATGGCTTCTCACCGCACTGGCATTGCTCCCGCGGGCGCTTGCCGCATCGGTCATGTTCGGCCCGGAGCTCACATGGAAATCAATCAGGACCGAACATTTCTGGATACATTATCATCAGGGGTTGGAAAAGGACGCGGCGCTGCTGTCGGTCATCGCGGAAAACACACACCGCAGGTTAAGCCCGCTCATCCGCTGGCAGCCGTTTTTTCGCACGGATGTCGTGCTTGCCGATACCACCGATTTCGCCAACGGATTCTCCACGCCGTTTCCCTACAACAGGGTGCAGATATATATAACGCGCCCCGCGCCCGATTCGGCGCTGCACAATTATGCGAACTGGCTTGAGCTCGTGTTTACACATGAATACACACATACCCTCAATCTCGATACGATATCGGGCATTCCATCGGTAACTCGCTATACCCTCGGCAGGGTGTGTTTTCCCAGTATTTTTCTTCCAATCTGGATAACCGAAGGAAACGCGGTCTATCACGAATCGGAAATTCTTCCGTTCGGGAGAAATAACAGCACCTACGCCGACATGGTGCTCCGCATGGATGTCACCGAAAGCCGGCTTTCATCGATCGCGCTGGCATCGCATTTTCCGCGCGACTGGCCGGCCGGGAACGTGCCATACCTCTACGGCGGCAGATTCGTCGAATACCTTGAGAAGAAATACGGGCGCGGCGTCTTCAGCGACGTGATGATTGAAAACTCCGATAATGTGCTGCCGTACCTGGTCAATTACACCGCGCGCGGCGTGTACGGCGAAAGCTTCCCCTCGCTCTGGAAGGAATGGGAATCGTATCTTACAATCCGCTACCGGAACACAATACGCCGGATAGAATCTGAAGGCATTACCAAATTCAAGGAAATAACCACATGCGGCTACGGCGCCTCGCTTCCGCGGTTTGCGCATAACGGCTCAGCGCTGTATTATATTCAGCGCACAAATACGTCGAGGCCGGCGCTGATGCGGTATTCCATGGCATCGGAAACATCGACGCGCCTCTGCCCGGTACACGATCCAAACAGCATCAGCGTTACCGCCGACGGAATCCTGTACTGCTCGGACGCCGAATACTATAAATCGTTTTCATTATATAACGAAGCGTTCAGATACAACACGCACTACCGACAGTTGAGCAGCGGCCTCAGAAGCGCCTATATCGACGTAAGCGCGGATGGAAAAAAATCCGTCTTTATTTCACAGCAGCGCGGGCGCTATTCCCTTGTACTCTCCGACCTGTCGTTTTCATCGTATACCCCTGTACTGAGCGGCAGCGCATTTCAGTTTGCATTTCCACGACTATCGCCCGATGCGTCAAAGCTGGTATTTTCCGTCAGGGAACCGAACGGCGATACGGGCATTATTGTCTACGATATAAGAAAAAATGAATTTCTGCGGCTTACATCGGGAAGGTTTAATGACATTTGCCCGTCGTGGCACCCCGGCGGCGACAGGATTCTCCTCAGCTCCGATCGTACCGGCGTCTATAACCTATATGAAATACATCTCAAAACGGGTGCGTTCGCAAGGCTGACTAACCTCACCGGAGGAGCATTTCATCCAGACGTGTCGCCCGAGGGCGCGACCATTGCCTTTTCATCGTACAGTTCCCGGGGATTCAACATTGCGCTTGCGCAATACCCGCGCACGCCGTACGAAACACAAGTGCTGCACTTTACGCCGGTCGACCGCGATTACTTCACTGCCGCATACACCGATGAGACGCCGGAGCAAATACCGCAATCGTCGGCCTATTCTCCATGGCGCTCGATTCTACCTTCCTTCTGGATCCCGATTTTCGGATCGGAAGAAATCTATGAAAAACGCTATGACGGCTTTTACGGTTTTTCAATTATGGGCGCCGATACCCTCTACCACCACTATTACGACGCGCATGCCTACATGTATGATATTCAGAAACGCGCCGTTGTCGGCGTTAACTACATGCTGCAGCGTTTCTATCCGAACTTTATATTCAGCTATGAAAATGAAAAGTTGTTTTACGCCCGCGACGAATTCCCGTGGAGCGACAACCTCCCCTACTCACTCAGAA
>DHPI01000022.1:3205-11607 GCA_002407865.1 Spirochaetia bacterium UBA5368 | reverse complement strand
GGCGTGATGGTGCCCCTGCGATTCTTCATAAGCAGCCATGTAGTTACGGCATCGTACACATACTCCGAAACGGACATCGACACGGCGCTGCCGTTGCAGCCGGTACGCGGCTACAGCGTCGCGGAAGGGAGCATTCGGTGTGCATATTACTTTTCAAACGCGGCTGAATATCCATATTCGATCAGCAAAGAAGATGGTAGAGATTTTACAATAATTACCGATATATATAACAAAAGTATTGGGTCCGATATTTCCTGGTATAAGGGGCGCGCCGAATACGCGGAATACATCGGTGCGCTGCCATCGAACAGCGTCATTATGCTCAGAGGCAGGGCCGGGGCGTCATTCGGCAATCCGTGGTACCTGTCCCCGTACAATCTTGGACGTTTCGAAAAAGGAAAAAAGGGATCGCCCGCAACAAATGAAGACGAGTTTGGACTCCGCGGCTATCCATCGGGGATGATATACGGCAACCGGCTGTGTGCCGGCACGATCGAATACAGGACGCCGGTCGTGCAGCATGATGCCGGATACAAAACACTGCCCCTTTTGTTCAGGGACATCTGGGGCGTGATGTTCTTTGAATGCGGTAACGTATGGGACGATGGGATGACGCCTCCCGGACTGCGCACAAGCGCGGGGATTGAGCTGCATATGCGGATAACCATAGGATATTATCTCGATGTCCGCGGTTACGGAGGATTCGCGGCAGGATTCGGAAAAAACGGAGAAAAACAAGCGTACTTCGGCGTTTCCAATTACTACGAGGGGTGCCTAAAAAATTTCCATAATTGTTTTGACAGATAATGATAAATACTTTATTAATATGGCATTATATAGATGTAAATGTTCGTCACTACATATATAAAAAATAGATTACGATACTTCTGAATAACAGGAGTAAAACATTGGAAGGAACGGCACAAACACAGATACTCCTCAATCCGCCTAATTTTAAAGACGCCATAAAAAACAGCGAGGATTTTTACATCCAGTTTTCGCGCATTACGCCCGAGGCCGAGGAAACGCTTATCAAGATTTTGCACCGCTACCTGGAAAACCATGACATTCTTTACATGAAAGATATGCTGCTGACGGTGCTGAAAGAGCTGATTAACAACGCAATCAAGGCAAACGCGAAGAGGCTGTATTTCAGGCAAAAAAACCTCGATATTAAAAACAAGGACGAATACCGCAAGGGAATGGAAACCTTCAAAGAAGAGGTTTTCAGCGAAAACAACCCCATCCTCGAACAGTTGCACGACGCCAAGCTCATCGTGCGCATATTCTTCAAGGTGCTGCCTGAAACGCTGCGCATCAGCGTCATCAACAACATGCCGATACTCGAAGAAGAGTTGAGCAAGGTTGAATCCAGGGTGAAAAAGGCGTACACCTATAACGATATCTCCGACGCGTTCGACGATGTGCTCGACGATTCGGAAGGCGCCGGGCTGGGACTTATCATGGCGCTTATATTGTTCAAAAACGTCGGATTCCCGCGTGATTCTTTCAGCATTACCACTGACGGAAAGCTTACAATCACCAAGATAGTCATCCCAAAGCACTCCGATCCTTTGGAGTTTCATACGAAGATCGCCGATGAACTGTTAGAGGAGCTCGAAAACATCCCATCGTTTCCGGAAAACATTGTGGAGATTCAGCGCCTCTGCGCAAATCCCGAATCCACGATCAGGGAGATAGCCGAAAGCATAAAACGGGATCCGGGCCTCACAACGGCAATACTGAAGCTCGCCAACTCGGCCGGTTATATCACAATAAAAAAGATAGAGACGATTGAAGAGGCCGTAAAAATTATCGGCACGAAAGGCATCAACACCCTGCTTGTCGCAAGCGGCGTGCAGAAAATACTCGATTCGCGCTACAAAAAATTCGAAAGCGTCTGGAAAAAATCATACAAAACCGCGTTTTACGCGCAGCGGATCGCCATACAACTGAAGCGCTCGAAGATGAGCGAATTCGCGTACCTTGCCGCACTTCTGGCCGATATCGGAAAAATCGTCGTGCTGTCTATCAATCCTGCGAAGATGGGCAAACTAATCGAGATAACCGGCAATAAGAATCTCGCAGACACTAACATCCTGGAGGAAATCACGCTCGGCATCAGCCACAGCACGCTGGGAAGCCTCATCTGCAAAAAGTGGAAGTTCAACGATGCGCTCGTTAAAACGATAGAATTTCACCACCGCCCCCACCTCTCCCCGGAGAAATACAGGGACCTTATCTTTACCGTGTACCTCGCCTACGTGTTCGCGGAAATCGAGGATAAAAACTTCAGATTTGAGATAGTCGACGAGGATGTTCTCGAGTTTTTTAACCTGGTCGACAAAAAGAATTTTGAAATGCTGCATCACATACTCAGGGAAGCATATAAGAGTTACAGCTCAATAAAAGCCGTGTAACGCACCTCGACACCCGCCCCGGCAACGCAAAAAAAGAATTATTATTGACTGCGATATGAGGATATCGGAGAAATTCACCATTCGCGCCTCGACACGCGTATTTTACACACAGGAGAACATCATGTACTTTCAGGATATAATCGCGAAACTCAACGAATACTGGGCAAAGCAGGGATGCATCCTTATTCAAGGGTACGACCTTGAAGTAGGCGCCGGCACATTCAACCCGTCAACGTTTCTGCGGGCGCTCGGCCCCGAGCCGTGGAACGTAGCGTACGTGGAGCCATCGCGACGGCCGACAGACGGGCGCTACGGCGACAATCCCAACAGGCTGCAGCATTACTACCAGTACCAGGTCATTATGAAACCGTCGCCGGTCAACGTGCAGGATCTCTATCTCGATTCGCTGCGCTATCTCGGCATACAACTCGAAAAACATGACGTGCGTTTTGTCGAAGACGACTGGGAATCGCCGACGCTGGGCGCCGCCGGGCTCGGCTGGGAGGTATGGCTCGACGGTATGGAAATTACGCAGTTCACCTATTTTCAGCAGTGCGGCAGCTTCGAGCTCAATCCGATACCCGTCGAGCTGACATATGGCCTCGAGAGGATCTGCATGTATATTCAGGGCGTCGACAACGTCTACGACATCAAATGGAACGAGGGCGTTTTGTACAGGGACGTGCACCACAGGAGCGAATTCGAGTTTTCCCATTACAATTTCAGCATCGCCAATACTGATTTCTATTTCAGGCTTTTCGACATGTGCGAGAAAGAATGTCTCGACATCCTCGCGTATCAGGACGTAAAGGTCGTGCTGCCTGCATACGATTTTGTGTTGAAATGTTCGCACGCCTTCAATATGCTCGATGCGCGGGGGGCCATATCGGTCACCGAGAGGGTCGGCTACATTACACGGGTGCGCAATCTCGCGCGCAGGTGCGCCGAACGATATCTCGAAATCAGGGAAGAGATGGGATTCCCCCTGCTGAAAAAAGGGGAGATCAGGGTATAACGGGACATCATGCATTCCGGATTCATTAATCTCGATAAATTTCTCGCCAGACACGATCACTTTATTATTTCCACGCACGAAAGCCCCGACGGCGACGGGCTCGGCGCGGAGATCGCGTTCAACGAGCTTCTGCACAAGCTGGGAAAAGAGTCGTACATACTCAACTCGGACCCCCTTCCCGACAAGTATCACTTTATGGACATCGACAATGAAATCCATGTGTTCCGCAACGCACGCACCATTCCTTTCGGCGCCGGCCCCGCGGCCGTCGTGGTGCTCGACACCAACGACTTCCAGAATATCGGATCGGCATATCAGCATCTGCGCGATATCGTAAGCGAAATTTTCATCATCGACCATCATGAAGGCGGCAACGATAAATTCGAATCGAACTTCATCAAGGCGGAGGCGTCATCGGCCAGCGAAATCGTCTACGGGCTCTATGGATATTACAGGCAGGTGCCAAGCTTCAAGGCGGCGCAGGCAATGTATACGGGAATACTGTTCGACACAGGATCGTTCCGGTACCCGAAAACCACGCCCGAAACCTTCCGCATTATCGCGAACCTGGTCGAACTCGGCGCGAACCCATTTACAATATACGAGCACATCTACGAAAACAACTCGCTCAACAGTTTCAGACTCAAATCGATGGTTCTTTCGACGATGGAAGTGCATCACGACGGCGGCCTTATAATCATGAGGCTCACCCCACAGATGATAGAGGAAACCGGCGCAAGCTTTTCGGAAGGCGAGCTGATGATCAACATCCCGCTGACTATCGAAGGCGTTATCGCGAGCGTTCTCATAAAACAGGACATCAACGGCCCCGTCAAGGTGAGCATGCGTACAAAAGGAGATTACGACGTCGCTGAAATCGCCATCGTCAATGGAGGTGGCGGCCATAAAAACGCGGCAGGGTATAAATCAAAACTCGGGATCGAAGATACCCACAGGAAAGCGCTTGCCGACATGGAGAAATTTTTTATAAAATCATAGATATTCGAGCAGCTTCATAATATCGCCGCCGTGCAGCCGTGCAAGTTTTGTGTTGACGCTCTCCTCGTCTTCACCTTTTTCAAACGTGAGCGAAACTTTCACCGTATCGCCCTCGAAATACGGCGGGAACGCCACCTCGATTTTCTTTTCACTGAATTCACGCACACGCCGATCTGCCGATTCCCGAATCCTCACGTAATCAGGATTGCGCACGGCGAATATCTCGCCGTACAGGCGCTCCTCGTCGGCCCTTCTGTCCTCCAGCGAGAAACCGCCGCACCCTCGGAGCGCAGCAAGCGACCTGTCGCGCGCGTAAATATCGTACAGCATATCGACAATGTCCCTGAAGACGTTCACACGCAGCGAATGCGCGCCGACCCAGTTTCCCAGCAGCGCAATACCGTCATCCGGCAGCGACAGCATGTTTCGAATAACGCGAAAATTGATGTCGCGGATATCGAGATAGTCTGTCAGGACCGCCGGCAGGCCACTCAGAACCCGAGTCGAGACGCCGCCTTCGATAAAGAAATCGGGGATGTTTAATCCTGCGTAAGCAACGTTCGAGATCATGACCGCGTCCGCGTTCAATCTTTCGCGCAAAATGTGAATGACGCGCAGCTTGCCCACAGGTCCAAGTTCGTTTCTGTAATTCTTCAACAGCGCGTAGTCGGCGTATTCAACAGGGCCAATTTCGTCCACAACCAGCGCCCGGCATGAGCCCGCGCCCGACGTCGCTACCACCGCTATTCTGTTATGGCCGAACACGATCTCAAAGGGCATCACGCCGCCCAGAAGCACGGGCAATTCAAGCAATCCGAAATTCAAAATGGATTTACGGAGCCTGTCATCCGTGTGCCTTCGGGATACGCGGAAGGCTTCGCCTTCAAGATCGATTTCGCGTAGACTCACATCGCGGACTGTTCCGCGTATAAAATTTCGCATTATCAGAGCAGTCCCCGTAAAAACTCGTTGAGCTGGTCAGGATAGATTACCGTCACCTTCGACAGCCTGTTGAGATTACCCTTCGCGGCGTCGGTAAGATCGGTGGCGGTAATAAATATCCCCTGCTTCGCCTTACTATCGTTGATCGCCTGCGCGAAGTTTCTGAGCGTGATTTCTCCCACCATGGTCTTGCTCCACCGACGCACCCACACAAGCGTCTTCTCCCTGCTGACCAGCGACACGGCGAGAAAATCGACGCCATCGGACTCCCGGTACGTCTGCAAAATCTGGTCGACTTTATATCCCATTTTCTGGACAACACGGTTCGCGATAATCCTGAAGTTTTCGGTATCGAGTTCGGAAAACCTGTCCAGCAAATCGCCCCCCGAGCCCAATACAGACTCATAATCATCCGCGCCGGCCACCGGGATGCGCGCGCTCACGACAATGTTCTTCAATTCAAACGTTTTATCGCTCTTCAATCCGCAAATATTCCATAAAAAATCGTCGGGAAACGCGGCTTTCACCCAGTCATCAACATTGTCGGCGATTGATATCTCAAAATCATCCCGCGTCTTTTTCTGTTCTGCGTCCAGCTCGCGCCGCAGATAAGCAATCTGATTCTGGATATCTTTGTAGGTTTTATCTATCTGATACAGCTCGTTCCAGTACGCATATGCCTTTTCATTCATCCCCGCGCTGATGCACGCGTATCCGGCATCGTACAGCAGCAACGCCATTTTCTGGCGAATATCATCGCTCTTCGCCCGGACGAGCAGCTCTTCGAAAAGCCTCACGGCGTCATCAAACCTTTTCATCTGTATATACAGAAAGGCAAGTAAACGCTTTGCGACGAACAGCACTTCTGGATCGGTAACGCGATTTAGTACTGCGTTGATATACGGCACGGCCTGTTTGAAATCCTTTTTTTGCTGAAGCACAAAAGCCATCGCGAGGTTCGCAGCATCTGACTGCGCGCGCATGTCGAGCGCAACCCTGAAATAGGCGATCGCATCACTTATCTTCTGGTTCTGATAACTGCAAATGCCGGCCCCGAAAAAGACCTCGAAATCGGATTTATTGATTTTTGCGAGCCGTTCAAAATATTTCTGTGCAAACTCGAATTCCTCCTGACCGAGGGCCATGAACGATACATGATACAGCGCATCCGGGTCGGAAGGGTACATGGTCAGTATCTCGAGGTATAGTGTAAACGCCCGCTCGAGGTCGTCGACCAGATAATACGCATGTGCAAGCTTCTTCTGGACATCGAGTTTATCCACCCGGTAGTTAAACCTGTTAAGCTCCAAGACCTTTTCCAGGTGATGTATCGCCTGGTCTATCTCATTCCGCCGGAGATATATCCCCGCCAGGCTGTAATGCGCTTCGAAATTTTTGCTGTTGTTGTCGAGGGCCTTTTTGTATTCGATGATCGCGTCCTTGAGAAGATTCAGCTTTTCAAAGGTTTCCGCGCGATACATGGGATCCAGCTTCGGCCTGATGTACAAAAAATACAGGCTGATGCCGGCAAAAATGATAATGGCTGTTATCAGAACCGAAAATAGCATGTTGCGTACCAATACATGATTATATCATACAGCGGACCAGCGACGGCCATCCATTAATAACAAATGTCGTACCATCTTCCTTTTTTATAAGAAAGTCATTTTCTTTCTTTATTTTCGCCTTGCAGGGAAGATGCAGCATTATTTCAGGCGGCACGAATTTCGGAAGGTCTGGAAAACGGAATTGGATTTCACCGGACGATGATACCACGCGTACGCTTACCGGCCCGTAGCGCGTCGGCGCGTTCTGTATAACTATTTCCGATCCCGGCCTAAACCATTCATGCACCGGCGCCGGAAACAGCTCAAGCCTCCGCTCGCTGTCGTGCAAAACCATGCTTCGAAGCCACATGAACATCGCCGATGCCGCCAGCGGTGATTCACCATTGCCGAGCACGCCCTTCCCCGTCGACGGACATACTACATCGGGAAGCGCAAAACAGCCGCTATCCGTTTCCATGAGACGGCGCATTCCCACAACGCTCCCCGCATCGCCCGCCAGGAGCATATTAATCGATACTATTATTGAAAGAAAACAATCCCATCCGCCGAGCGGCTTCATGTACACTGGAACGCTTTTTACACACGAGGCGATACGCATGGCAAACGCGCGGGTTTCAGCCTCGTTCCACGCACCGACGGTAAAAGGGTATGACGCTAAAATATCATACACATCGAATTCGTCGCAGGCCGTACGGGTTGCACCGTGTTCTCCGTCGGGATACCGCTCCAAAAGCACCCGCGCGAGAATGCCCCCTATGCGTTTCGCTTCAGCTCCGAATTTTGCCTCGTCACCGAATAATCCCATACAGCGGGAAAGATACGTAAACTGCGCCAGCGCATGGTGCATGATCAGTACATCGGGAAGATGCGTTTTTCCAAGCAATTATACGCAAGCGAGTTTTTGTTTCGGTCCAGAACAGTGTCACCGGAACGCAGCGCCGAAGACCCGGCATGCAGGCCGGAGGCGATATTCAAAAGCGCAGAATACTTTCTGCGCAGATATTCAGTATCACGCGAGTGGATAAAAAGATCGGCGCACGCGGCGACGATACAGGCCGCGATGCCGTTTTTTTCAAACGGCTCCGCCCGCACCGCGCCGAATTTCTGTAAAAGCGCGTTGACAATTTTTTCCGATTCATCGAGAAACCCCGCGCGAGCGCATGCCGCTGAAACGAAAAACGCGGTCCGCGCGTTGTACCCCGTCAGCGCCGTCTGTTCTCCCGAACTGGCGCGCGCGATATTGAGGAGCGAAAGCTTTGCGCCGTAAAACCAGTTCTGCGTCGCGGCATCGGGAAAAGACAGGTTCATACCCTGATGCATGCGCAGCGCGGCAAACCGCCCGTACTCGTCTTTGGATTTGCTAAGATTCACCTTCGCCGGCGCAATGCCGCGCGTTCTCGAGAGGCTGATCCGTATCGCGCACTCAACCTCTCCATCGTCTAAAGGATAGACAAGCGC
>DHPI01000022.1:975-3111 GCA_002407865.1 Spirochaetia bacterium UBA5368 | reverse complement strand
TCGTCGCCATCCCGTACCGGCATGATACCGAGTGCGACTCGTCGTCGATAACGCCGCTGGTAAAATCACCGGAAATCGCGCTCCTGCCGGCCACAAAAGATGGACGAGAATCGAACTGCAGCCGTTCGTATCCGTTGATTCTCAGAATCCGGGCATCTCTTTTATACTCTATGTCATGCGCACCGCCGATCCGTTCGAGGTCGTACGGCCGTACTACTACCATTATGCCGCTGACGGCGCTTTTTTTGCCGGTCGAACACGCAATAGAAAGAATGGCTTCGTCAATGGAGGTTTTTATACCGTACACGGCGGTGCGGACTGTGAAATCTTTTTCTTTCCAGACGGTATGCACTACAGCGGTGGAAAGATCCCGATGCTGCATAACATTCCCCATCCGCTCGGCGGGGCGCACCAGCAAATCGCCGGAAATTGCCCAGATTTCGATAGACCAAGAATCATATGTGGGGCTTATCATGCCGGCACGGTCAATGTTGACGGCCGATTCGGAAAAAAGGTTAGTGAATCGCACCCAGTTTCTATGGCGTCTATTGAGCAGCAGAGGCGGATACGCGGTATATACTTCCTCTTCGCCGGAAGCCGATTCGCCGCAAACCCACAGCGGCCATCGAATAGACGAGCATTTCTGAAACAATAAATAATTATGAATGCCGCTTATAATTTCATTTTTAAGACCGGCAAGCTTTTCCGGGTCAACAAAATCGAGGGATGCGCACCCCGGAAAAGCCTCACCCGATATCGCGTTTCTTTTTTTTACAATTTTTATCAGACCCATTGAATTGTCATGAAGCGCTAAAAATCCTTCAACGCGTCTTCCTCGGTATCATAAATGGAGAACATATCCATTAGTTCGACAACCTCGAATATTTTCTTTACGGCATTATTCATTGCGCACAGTTTGAGCTTGCGTTTCGCTTCTTTTAAAATGCGCATCGTCGACACGAATATCCGCAACCCTGAACTGCTCATATACTCTACCTGCGCCAAATTCAACAGCAAATGCGATGAGGGTTCCTGTTTGATTATCTTATTTATCTCTTTTTCGATATCCGCCGACGCATGAACATCCAGCTTTCCGTTTAAATATATGACGATCACATTGTTGATCTTTTTCGTTTTTAATTCCATTTTTTCCTCCATAAAATTAAACACATGCCGCCGACTGTACGGCATGACGGCCGCACGTTATTCCCCAACCGTCGGCACCTCGTTTTTCGTCAGCATCAACCCGGCAGCCGTTGCGGCAAGTAAAGCGCCGAACATGCATCCGAGCATGATGAGAATTGCATGCTTGTACAAAAACCCGTTTCTCAGCAGCAGTAACGCGCTCATCGCAGGAAATATAATGCCCGTGAAATATATCAGACCGCGGTACCGTATGGGATCGAAAAGCGGCAGCACCATGGCGGCCCCAATAGCGCACAACAGCGCCGATAAACCCCTTGCAATGAAATAGAGGGGCGCGACAACGGCGTCATATTTTATCTGGGTAAACCAGTCCTCGGGAACGGCAACTCCGAACACACTGCTGAAAAAAAATGGTGAAACATAAAAAACCAGGCCGAACAGAACATAAAGTATGCCGGTTATCATCATGACTGCCTGCAAAAAATTTGTCTTCTTCGACCGCATCCGTATTTTCCCTCCAGAATCCTTGTATAGTTACGCGACAGACGTGCCCAATTGTACAGCAGCATACGTATTCCGTAAAGCATTATTGCGTCCGTATCTTTTTTTCCCGTATAATTTTTTCCGCGATAGCTTCGGAAAGCTCCATCATCCGAGCCGCCCTGTATTCGCGCTCGTTATACTCCAGGGTCACGTGCCCATCACAGCCGATAGGATCTCCCCGGCCGTCGGACTGAATGCAGGCATACCGAAGATACCTGTCATAAAAGTTCAATATCCGCCTGTCTGAAAACCGTGCCCTTTCGGGAGATGTAATCGATGCATAGAGTATTTCATCCACGTCAGCGCGAAGCAGGTCATCGGGATGGGCGTTCGTCAACGGGAACCCGCAGTGATGCAGGCCGCCCGAAAAATTAGCCGGCTCGAATACCGGATACAAGAGCAGCGACGCCGCCATGAGATCTCGGAGATACAGATCGGAAGAGCGTC
>DHPI01000022.1:0-876 GCA_002407865.1 Spirochaetia bacterium UBA5368 | reverse complement strand
GCCGCCATGAGATCTCGGAGATACCCCGTGCTGAACAACCTCGATTCGTTCGCACGCTCGTCGGCGCACATCGCGACAGGGAGCCCGGCATACGCCTCGATTCTCCGGCTCCCGGCGATTTCGCGCGTATAGCGGTATATTTTGCTGTTCGCGATTACATGCTCGTCGGGAAACGTAACGTCGAGCAATGAATTGATCTTTTCCTCGGAAAACAGCTTTACGATCGTTTTCCTGAATTCATCGTAATCATTCAAAACGGTGAACAGCGCAATAACCATATACGTCATCGCCGACGAATACATAAGGCTGATGTCAATGTGCTCCCGCCGGATCGCGCCGAGAAGTCCCGCGAACATGACCGCATCGACCATGCGCGGCTCGCATACCAGGGCTTTCCGCGGGCCTGCCGCAAATTTCATAATGTCATCGGCCTTTCCGCCATCGCACAGTTCGTTAAGAACGTCTCTCGCGCTTTTCCCATCCTCAAGGGGTACACGCTCGAAGAAAAATCCCCCCTCGAACCGCTTCACATCCCTGCCGTACTGCCTGTTGAGCACATACAATACTCTCTGCCCCTCGCGGAGATTGCCATCGCACAGATCGTACAGCATCTCCCTGTCCCGCACCTTCTTTATCAGCGGAAGCACAATATCGCTCAACCGCATAACGCTGTCGCGGAGTGAATCGTCAAGATGCGACAGGTCGATGACGATATACTGGTACTCCGACGACAGCGTCACAATGACAGGGGACAGTATATCCGGATTCACCTTCACCTTCGAACCAAAAGCGATATTCAAAAGGGAAAGCCGGTCGTCGACCGGCTCTATTCTTTCGCGGATAAACTGCTCGGTGTGCATGCCGTCGTTCTGCTTC
>DHPI01000067.1:79373-80883 GCA_002407865.1 Spirochaetia bacterium UBA5368 | reverse complement strand
ACCCCTAAAGTTCTACTGCTACCGTCCTCGGATTATCGTGAAAAACGTTTCCCGAAAAGCCGACACGGTCGAATTGCGTGATATGAATGTACATTTTTACCTCATTTGAGCAAAAAGGATGCATATTAAACTTGACAAAACACCGCAACGAAATTGCAATACACGCTGCTTTATATGTAAAAATTACACTCAAAAATTTTGTGTTGATATATAACAACACATGGATGTCGGTTCGATGGAGGGTGCTTGAATGAAAAAGTATAACGTCGTCATCTTAGGCGCTACCGGCGCTGTGGGAATTGAATTCAGGAAGATTCTGCTGCAAAGGAATTTCCCGATAAATAATATACGGTTTCTCGGCCGCACGACAGTGGGCACAGAAGTGGAATTCGGCGACAGAAAGGTCAGAGTGGAGCCGGTCACCGACGATTGCTTCAAGGGTTTCGATATTGCCCTCTTTTCAGCAGGCGCGTCGATAAGCAAACAGGTTGCGAGAATGGCGGCGGAATCCGGCTGTATCGTTGTCGACAACAGTTCGGCATGGCGTATGGAGCCAGATGTGCCGCTTGTCGTTCCGGAAGTGAATCCGGAGGATGTCGAATGGCATAATGGAATTATCGCCAATCCCAATTGTTCGACCATCCAAATGGTTGTTGCGTTGAAGCCTTTGCACGACAGGGCGAAAATAAAGAGGATTGTGGTCAATACATATCAGGCAGTTTCCGGGACGGGACTGAAGGCGATAGATGAGCTCAACATACAGGTAAAGGATATCGTTGCGGGCGCGGCGATATCCCAGCGCAAGGTATATCCGCACCAGATCGCGTTCAATGTGCTGCCGCATATCGACGTCTTTTTGCCGAACGGGTATACGAAAGAAGAAATGAAAATGGTCAACGAAACCAGGAAGATCATGGGTGACGATTCTATCCGCGTGACCGCCACGACAGTCAGGGTGCCCGTTCTTTACGGCCATTCAGAATCGGTAAACATTGAAACAGAGAAGAAAATAACCGCCGACGAGGCGAGGGCCATATTGAAAAATGCGCCGGGCGTGACCGTTATAGACGATCCGTCGCAGAACCAGTATCCTCTGGCAATTAATGCCGCCGGAAAAGACGATGTATTTGTGGGGCGCATCCGCGAGGATGAGTCCATTCCCAACGGCATCGATATGTGGGTAGTGTCGGATAATATCCGCAAAGGCGCCGCCCTGAATACGGTTCAGATTGCCGAGCTTCTCATTGCCAGAAACATGCTGAAGTAATCTGCGGTATCGTTTTCGCCGCTTGCGGCGAGCGGTGAGGCATGACGGGCGGCGCTTTCAAAATTGCATTGATGGAAGTCGGGCGCTATTCGCTGTCGGGATAGCGCTGGCGTATCGAACGAAGGAAGTCGATGTTTTCCAGAAAAACATCGACGAGTTCAGGATCGAATTTTGTGCCGGATAATTTCTTCATCTCGGCGATCACGGCATCCTCGTTCCACGCCTTTTTGTAAATCCTGTTCG
>DHPI01000067.1:63951-79242 GCA_002407865.1 Spirochaetia bacterium UBA5368 | reverse complement strand
CTTTTTGTAAATCCTGTTCGAGGTGAGCGCGTCGTATACGTCGGCAATTGCGACTATCCGTCCGTAGATGGGTATTTCCTCGCCCTTTAATCCAAGGGCCTTTCCGCATGCGTCTTTTTCGATGATGGCCCCCGTTTCAGCGTCAACATGTCCCGGATAGCCTGTGCCGTCCCAGTTTTCGTGATGCGTGAGCGCCACAATGGCCGCAATATCGTCAAGATCGGATTGCCTGTCCCGAAACAATCGAGCGCCCAGAAATGTATGGCTTTTCATTGTTTCGTATTCCTCCTTGGTAAATCCTGCGGGTTTCTTCAAAATCAGGTCGGATATCGCTATTTTGCCGACATCGTGCAACATTGCGGCCATGCGCAGTGTGTCCCTGTTTTTATCGATAAGTTGCGGGGGGGTATTTCTTAGTTTTGCCCATCGCTCGTATATTTCCACTGCGTACGATGCGACACGGTTGACATGAGCGCCTGTTTCCCTGGGATCGCGCAGCTCCGCCATGCTGATCATGCGAAGCAAAATTGTTCGGGTGAGACGGGCCCTCTGTATTATCATGCTCGTAATGCCTGCGAAATGTTGCACAAAGGGCTCGTCCTCCGCGCTGAAGGGCTGTATGTTGCCATCGCTGTCTTTTGCGTTTATTATCTGCAATACGCCCACGATATCGTTGACATTGGTTTTTAGCGGAACTGTCAGCATGGAGCGTGTGGTATAATTGGAAATATGGTCATAACTCCTGTCAAATGCGTACGGAAGCGTGGACGGCAGCTCATAGACATCGGGGATGTTAAGAATGGCGCCGCTTGATGCGACATAGCCGGCAATCGATTTCGTGTTGATTTTTGCGACAAACGTGGAATAAATCAGCTTTTTTCCTGGCGGAAGTTTTTTCTGAAGCGTATCATTCTGTGAATGGCTGAAAATGAGCTCGTCGCCGTTTCGTATATATATGGAGCCCGCATCGGCGTTGACAACTTTACGCGCCTCTGATAGTATGCGTTCGAGCAATATATCAAGATCGTTAATTTCGTTCAATTGCGATTCGAGCTGAAGAATTTCGCGCAATTTTATTTCATCCATGTTCATAATACCGGATGCGCCCCCGTGCGCTAATGCGCGAGAAACTGACAGAAGTGTGGGTCTTTATTCAATTTATTGTTGCTATCGGTCGAATAATATAATATAGATATTTACGTAATATTTCAACGATTAAAGCGATTATTGATTCAGACTACTTTCAGAAATTGAGCAGGCCATGAAATATTTGATATGTTACTTCGACCCCACAGTCTCTAAAATGTTCGTAGAGAGGCTGAATGAAAATGGTGAGAAAACGATCGTTCTTTCATCGCCGTATAATTTTGTTTGCAGGGATGAGATGGTCGCGAAGGCGGTTTCAGCGGAGAATCAGGATGATGTCGAACTTGAAATCGATACATCAATTGCATATCATGCCATAGAAAAAAATCCAGGGTATAAGGCCGGTGATGGCATCTACTATGACCAGTTTACCAGTTCGTATAAGGCGACTGAATATGGATTTGTATTGTTGGATCGATCGATACAGAGAATCAGGGTTATAGCCCCGATCCAGGTTTCAAAAAACAAAGTCCGAGCGTACTATGTGGTGTTTCCTACGAAATCGTTGAATATCCCATCGTATATTGATATCGAGGATAGTTTAAAAAAGAAAAAAATAATCGTTATCGTAGACAAGCAGGATATCGAAGAGCAACTGGCGAAGATAAATCCGAGCGAGCCCCGTGTAAACAGAATCCTCGTTTCGCGGGGCAAAGAGGCAGTTAACGGGTATGACGAATATTTTATTCCGCTGATAAAGCTTGAGAAAAAGGCCGGAAAGATGCTCGAGGATGGGCGCATAGATTTCAAGGAGCTTGAGTCGATTATCGAGGTAAAGCGGGGCCAGGAAATATTGCGCAAGCATCCCGGCATGAAGCCCGAGGACGGTCTTGATATATACGGCGAAAAGGTGTCGGCGGTTTTCGAGACAAAAGAAGGATTTACTCCCGGCGAGCATGTCATCGAATCGCTTGGTGACCGAAATATCTATATATCCGAGATAGACGGTTCGCTGAATGTTGATGGTAAAATAATTTCCGTTTCCGACACCGCAATTATTAAAGGCAATGTGGATTATGATTCTGGCAATATCGATGTTAACAGCTCGGTGCATATCAAAGGGTCGGTACTGCCTGGTTTTTCCGTCCGCGCGAAGGGTAATATTGTAATCGACAAAAATGCGGATGACGCGTTTCTTGAGGCGGATGGTGATATCATCATAAAGCAGGGGATCGCTGGCAAGGGGGCGATGAAGATCGTTGCGGGCGGCAGGGTGAGGGCGAAGTATATCTTGAATTCCGATGTGGAGGCAATGAAGGAAATAGAGGTTTCCGATTCCATTATCAACAGCAGGGTTTTTTCCAACGACAAGGTTTCGGTGACCGACCGTCATGGCAAAATAATTGGAGGCGAAACGACGGCGCGCCATGAAGTTGTTGTCAATGTCGTCGGCGTCCCGAACGAGAACCTGACAAAGATAAATGTGGGTGTGAGCCTGTTTATCGAACGTGAGATCAACGAGATAAAAAAAGAGATCGACAGCCTCAAAGCGGCAATTGAGGAAATCATGCGAAAGATAAAGACAAGTTTCGGGGAAGGATTGTTTGAAGACCCGAAAAAGTTTTTATCGATATTGCCTCCGCTTAAAAAGAAAAACTGTCTTTTGTTGCTGATGGAGCTTACTGAGAGGAACAAGGAAATGAATGCCCTCAATCAGCGAAGAATCGAAACCGAAAGCAAGCTGAAGTTGGAGCGGGAACCTGTTGTCGTAATAACGGAAACCGCCTATCCTGGGACGGTGATCAGCATTAAAAAGAAAAGGCGTAGAATTGATGAAAAACTGGACAACGTAAAGTTTTACGAGGACCCGAACGATAAAGAGATTCATTTTACGGCCGCGATATAATTTCGCGGCCTGATCCCGCCATTAGCATCTTTGCAGGCGGCGCCAGCCGCGGGAAATACTGTGAGAATTTAATTTGACAAATGAATGGAGTACTGTAGTAAGAGTATGATTTTCAACATCATGGAGGAACGATCATGGGTATGCCCGGGATTTGGGAACTGGTGATAATATTTTTGATAGTGCTGCTTGTATTTGGCGCAGGTAAAATTCCAAAAATCGCGAAAGATGTGGGCAGCGGTATCAAGGAATTTAAAAAAGCCGTTACCGGTAACGATGACGAGAACCAGGAAAAGAAATAACGAAAGCGATGCAGGATCATAAAAAGTATCTGGAAGAAGCGGATCGAAAGAATGCCGGCAGAGGCCTTGAGCGTGTGCTGGTCGATTTTTATACGTCACTCTTTGACTATCAACAGGCCCGATACGCGATATATAATGAACTCGCCTCGATTGGCGGTTTCCTCAATGAAACACGACTGCCGAAAATCGATACAGGCGTTATACAATTGACCGATGAAGAAGAGTCCTCTTTACGGGAAGGGATGCGGGATCTGCTTGTTCTTGTGAATCGATATAACGAGGGTATGGATTTTACCCATTTACAGAAAGCCTTTGCGATGGAAGACAATCAGAGCGCCGTACATATACGATTGCTGTTAGAGCGTGATACAAATGCGATGGCCGCACGCGCGAGTGATTATAAGCTCGGACTTGATGAATTTATTTTCGTCCTCGTAAACTGGGCAAAACCGTATTTTATTGCGCTTTCCGAAAAACGTGGAATCGGCGCATCTCAAGACGAATGGGACCGTGAGGTGTGCCCCGTATGCGGATATCTCCCCGATATGGCGATGACGCTTGATGCCGAGGGCGGCAAAAGGTACCTCCACTGTGCGCTCTGTGAAGCAATATGGGCATATAAAAGGATGGCCTGTGCGGTGTGTGGCAGTGAAGACGCGGAAAACCTCGGCTGCTTCCGCGAAGAAGGCGACGATCGTTATCGTATCGATTTTTGCGATACATGCCGTGGATATATCAAATCGGTCAGAATACCTAAATTCGAGGAGCCGCAAAACTTTGACCTTACCGTTGAGAATGTGCTGACAGTCCGCCTCGATGCATCGGTGATGCAGAAAGGGTATTCGCGGCCATAATGCGGGAAAAGTGTATGTTTGTACTTGCGGGATCGAACAGCGTTCTTGCCAATCATATTCTGCCTGTTTTGCGGGACAGGTATCAGGTGTGCGCCTTTGACCAGGAGACAGGCGATATTGAAGATGAGACGTTTCTCGGGAAACTGTTCGACGAAACATCGCCCGAAGTTTTTATCAATTGTGTGCAGCTTGGCAATATCGAAGAGTGCGAGTACAAGAGAGATGTTGCCTATAGAATTAACGGTTTCGCGCCGGGAAAAATTGCGCGGCTGTGTAAGGAAAAAAATGCGCTGTATGTCCATTTCAGCACATCACACATATTTGACGGGAAGAAAAAGTCGCCATACAGCGAAACCGATGAGCCGAATCCGATATCGGTATACGGCGATTCCAGGCTTATGGGCGAAAAACATATTCTTGAATCGGGATGCCGGTACCTTATAATCAGGCTGTATGCCGTCTATGGGAAGGGAAAATCCTTTTTGCACGATAAATTCACGCGTATGACAATCGATGGCTCGCTGCAGGTGATTAAAAACAGGTTTATTTCCCCAACATATGCGCTCGATGTCGCGTCGGCGCTGAATACGCTTATTGATCAAAAAAAAGAGGGCGTCTATCATTTTGCCAATTCGGGCAAGGCGACGTCGCTCGATTTTATACGCGCCGCCATTGATTATTATCATAAATACAGTGGAAAAGATTTGAATATCTCGATTTATGAGACCGACTACGAGGAATATATTTCCCCTGTGGAAAGACCCCTGAATAACATGCTTTCAATAGATAAGTTAGTCCTGGAGACGGGGATCAACGTGCGAGACTGGAAAAAGGCGTTGGATGATTTTATGAAGAACAATTTTTTTAATTTATAATTTATAAAGAATATTTTTTTTGCTTTACGGTGTCATTAAATTAAATTAAATAATATTACTTGGATAAAAATAATTATTTTGCGGCGAAGATTGCTATCATGCACGAAAAATTTGATGTGAGCAATATGCTTCTCGCGGTGATATTTTCCGCGATGGGCATCGCATTTCCCATGTTGTTTCATGTGGTAGGGCTTGGCTCGATATTCATGCCGATGTATCTCCCGCTTGCGGTGGGTGCGTACATGCTTGCGGGGAGAAATGCGGTGATTATGGGATTTTTTACCCCGCTTGCGTCGGCAGTTCTGACCGGTATGCCGCCATTTTACCCTCCTATTGCGCCGCTGATGATAGTCCAGCTCACGGTGTTTTGCTGGATTATCTCATGGATGTCGCACCACGTGACGTCGATTACTTTAATTCCGCTGATTGTCGCCATTGTCGTCGACCGTGTGCTGCTTGCATGCTATTATTTTCTCATTATTCCGCTTTTCGGGATCAGCGCCGCACTGTATACTGGCTACGATCTCATCAAATCGTTTCCGGGCATTCTTCTCATGGTGGCGGTAATTCCGGTTGTGGTCCCGAAATGCGTCAGCATCATTCGGAAACACTCGTTGCGATTGTATGAACATAACAAACAGGAACACGAACATGAAATCCGCTGAAACAGAAAAAAAGATACGCTATTTCGATGAGCGTGGCGGCAGATGGGATGAGATAGTCGGCAATAACGGTGATAAGCTGGCCCTTCTGCGCAATGTGTTCGACATGATAAAACTATCGGCCGGAAACAGGGTGCTCGATGTGGGGTGCGGCAACGGCGTGCTGTTTCCGTTGATTGAGGAAAAAATTGGCATTGAAGGCGAACTGACTGCCCTCGACCCGGCTGAGTCAATGCTTGCACGAGCGAAAGAATTATATCCTGAATTTCAGAACATCCGTTATTTCGGGGGAACGGCGGAGGGTGCGGTATTTGACGATGAATATTTTGACGTGATACTCTGCTTTTCTGTGTTCCCGCACATAAGCGATAAGATCGGGGCGCTTTGTGTATTTCGTAAAATATTGAAAAAGGACGGAAGGCTGTATATTTTTCATCTCTCCGACACTAAATCGCTCAACGATTTTCATAGCTCTCTCGATGCTCCTGTGAGCGGGGACATAATGCCGGAGAAAGATGAGCTTGAAGCAATGCTGTGCGCCGCCTCTTTTTCGTGTGTTACGTATATCGACCGGCCCGGCCTGAATTTTGTCGAATGCGTGTCATGCTGATCCCTGTGAAGTTGTGCGCTATTGCGCTGATGCTGCTTCAGGTATTTCTCCTGACGGAATATCCCGTGCAAATTGCAATCGTGATGTGCGCGCTGGCCGCGATGTTCTGGTGCGTATCGATCAGCGTACGGCAATTGTTGCTGCGAAATTCGGTGATCGCGGCCTTTGCCGCCACATTTGCGGGTTTTGCCGTTGTTTCGGGTTTGATCTCCCAGACGCTGGATTTTCGGCGTATCATCGAGATTGTTGCGAAAATATTGCTTACCTTCAACTGCCTTTATCTGGGTGGACTGTGGCTGGGACGAGAGGGATTGATGCGCATTGTGAACGCTATGCCCTCTGAACGGCTGAGGCTCTATTGTGTACTTTTCTACAGAACAGCCGGTATATTTGTGCGCGCCCATGGCAGAATACTTAACCAGCTTCGATCGCGGCTTGATTTTACGTTTCGTAACAGGCTCTTGATCGCACGATACTATATGCAGAATCTCATGTTCAAGGAGCTGTACGCGTATCACCATTACCAGTCTGCGCTGTACAGCCGCGTACACGGGACGCCGTCGCTCCATGTTGACGCGCGGAAACCTTCATTACATGATATAACGGCTATTGTGATAATTATTGCCGGATTTATTGCCGGCCGCATTGCGTAAAATATTTGCAGGGGCGTATGAACGCACTCGAAATAAAAGGGCTCAGCTACAGCTATCCCGGAGGGCATGGAGCGCTTCACGGTGTTGACCTCGAAATAGAGAAGGGCATGCGCGTGGCGATTGTCGGCAAAAACGGCAGCGGTAAAACAACGCTCCTTCTGCATATCATGGGATTTCTCGACGGTGAAGGCCGTATTGCCGTCATGGAGATGGTGCGCTCGCGGCGGACTATAAAGGACATTCGGCGGATGGTGGGCTGCCTGTTTAGCCAGGTTGAGTACCAGTTCATCATGCCCGATCTTGTGAACGATATCATTCTCAGCCTGCCGGAGAATGCGGGGAATTTATCTGAAAAGCATGAGATCGCCATGCGATGGCTTGACCGCTTCAACCTGTCGCGGTATGCGCGAAGCAATCCCCTTGATCTTTCGTCGGGAGAAATGAAACGCGCGGCACTTGCCGGCGTGCTTGCGCGCGAGCCAGAGCTCTTGCTCCTTGACGAGCCGCTGACGAATCTCGACAGGGAAAACAGTGTCGTGCTGATCGATCTTCTGAAATCGTTTCCCGCGACGATGCTCATCGCGACGCACCGGCGCTTTCTTGTAGAAGAGCTCGCGACGCACGTAGCGGTGATGGATGCGGGAAAAATTTCCGGGTTCTATGCCCGTGATGAAGCGCTGGCGAGCAGCGATGTGCGCGGGCTTGTTTTCTGACTCTATAAAAAAACACACAGTCGCGGTAACGCTCCTGTGTGTAGTGCGAGAAATGGGTGTTATACGGGAAATAGTATCTTATAAGGTTACGCTTAACCCGCCGAGCACGTTGAATCCGGGCATCGGATAATCCTGGTATGTTTCATAACTCTTGTCTGTAATGTTGTTGAAGTTGATGAACGCACGGTAGCGCTCCATAAATGTGTATGCGAGCTTGGCGCTGAGCACCAGATAGTTCGAAAGATCGATTTTCCCTGCCGTGTCGGCATAGACATCGTAAACGTATGCGCCGTCCATCCCCGCATATATGCCGTATTTTTCGAAGGCAATGCCGCCGATTAGTTTGTGTTGTGGCACATAAGGAAGCTTTTGATTGTGATATTCGTTGTCGATGTACGAATACCCGGCGCTGAGGGTGATCATATTCAGAAGTGTGTATTTCGCGGTTGCCTCGAGACCGTCGTAGTCGAAATCGTCGGCGTTTGTCCAGCCTGCTCCCGAATTTATGATTTTGTTTTCGGCATAGATGCGGTAGCCGGTGACATCAAAAGAGAATTCCTTGACGGGTGTAAGCTCTATTCCCGCATCGTAGCAAAGATAGGTTTCCGTTTTCAGGTTCTCATTGGGAACTTCCGCAGGGAACATCTTTATATAGAGCTCACGGATATCCGGAAGCTTAAATCCCTTCGCCGCCGTGCTGTGAACCTTGAAATAGGGCGTCGGATTAACGATAAGCCCTCCCTGCCATGTCGTGTAGCCGCCGAACTTCGAGTTGTCCGTATAACGCGCGCCGCCGCTGACCGTAAAGGCGTTGAAAAGCCGCTGCTCGACAAGGCCGAATACCGACGTGTCGACAAGGTGCTTGTCCTTTACGTAATACCGTACGGGTGCGGTAAGCTTTTTCGAGGTGCCGCCCCATGTGCGCGCGTCCACACCGACCGTAATGGTGTTGCCGGCGAAAAGCTTTGCCGACTCAACCGCGCGGATGCCGTACAGGTTGTCGTTGTGCTCGTACGAGTCAGTGTCGAGAGCGGTTTGCTCCGCCTCGTGATGGCCGTGATTGTAGAAGACATGAATCATGCCGTCTAATTTATCATAACTGTTTAATATATTGAGCGAAATGCCGTTGCGGAGAATGTCGAAGGTTTCAAGGGTGTTTGTCGTTTTGCCCTTAGGACCCGGGTCGTGAATCTTCTGTTTCTCGACGAAGGCGTTGATTCCCGCGTACCAGTTGTTACCCAGTTCGTATCCGAAGCGGGCGGTGCCGTTATGGTTGTAATACTTTGATGTTACCGTGCTCCCGTTCGGCGTCGTCTCTTTTCTTTCGCCGTCGGTATACTGGTAATTGTACGAAACCCCGTAATCAAAGGCGCCGATCTTTCCCTGGTGCAGTACATAGTCATCGGTGGAATTAAACGAGCCGTACGATGCAGAAAGCTCCGTTTTGTAACCCTCGATCTCCTGACGTTTGGTGATTACGTTTACCACCCCGCCGAGCGCCCCTGAACCATAGAGCACCGGCTGCGGTCCGTGGAGCACCTCAATGCGGTCGATGTTCTTCATGGTGAAGACATCGGCAATCGGGTGGCCCATAATCGACGTTGTTGTATCCAGTCCGTTAATGAGTATGGGCAATCCCGTTGTGGGACCCCATCCGGATTTGCCGATGCCGCGAATTGACATCACTGCCGAGCCGCTCGAGGCCACGCCGAATCCCATCACCCGGTTGTTGCCGGTGTAGAAACTCGGCACGTTCTGGTTGATAACATTGATGAGATCGGTTTTCGTCGAGTTTTTTACCTCTGTGTCGGTGATAACTGAAACGACGCCCGCCTGATACTTTTTGTCCTTGACGATAATTTCCTTCGATTCAAAGCTTTTTTGCTTTTTTGGCAGGTCGCTGTCGTTTTTTACTTCTGCCGCATCTTGCGCGAGGAGTGAGGTGGCGATAAATAGCATCGGGAGAATCATACGTGACAATTTCATGATAACAATCTCCTGGATTATGTATTCTTTAGGTAACACGAATATAAAATTAATAATATTTGTCAACGAATATTCTGTGAAATTTATATAAATAGTTATACAGAAGGTGTTATCTTTATTACCTATGTATGATCACATTGCTGCAATTCAGATGAATATGCATTGTTCAGCAGACCGCATCGTATAAACCTCAGCAACACAGGGAAAATCGATGAAATTTTCTGCATGCATTATGGTAAATAATCCTTGTCCTTGCATTGCACATAAATATGATCGTAATGTATGCGTAAGATAAATTGAAATCGCCGGTATTTCAGAAAAGTAGTTGTAAACGGGACATTGCTTTTGGTACATATAAATGGGATGAAGTGTGTAAGCAGTGGATTCTATGCAAAAGCAGTGTATAAAAAATTTCATTCTTCCGGAAGCGGAGGATTTGTTCGATTCCCTCGGAGAAAAACCCTACAGGGCAAAACAGCTCTTTAACTGGCTCTACGAGAGAAATGTCGCGTCATTTTCTGATATGACGAATTTTTCAAAGCAGTTGCGGGCAAAGCTGGATGAACGGTATGTGCTGTCGCCGCTTGCGCTTGAAGACAGGCTGGTGTCGGCCCTCGACGGCACCCAGAAATACCTCTTCCGCACCCGGGACGATCAATTTATCGAGTCGGTGCTGATCAAGAACGAAGGCACCGACGATGGCAGGCTTACCATCTGCGTTTCGTCGCAGGTTGGATGCCCTATGGGATGCCGCTTCTGCCAGACCGCGAAAATCGGATTTAGACGAAATCTCGAAGCGGCGGAAATTCTCGATCAGATATGTCAGGTCCGCAGGGTGTCGGGTTTAAAGAACAATAATGTCGTCTTCATGGGGATGGGCGAACCGTTTCTCAACTACGACAACGTCATGAAGGCGGCAGCCGTAATGAATTATACGTTTGGATTCCACATTTCAACCCGCAAAATCACACTGTCGACATGCGGCATACAGCCTGCCATCGAGCGGTTTATAGACGAGAAACGGCCGTATAATCTCGCGATATCGCTCAATGATACCGAGCACGAAAAAAGAATGCTGAACATGCCGGTGGAAAAAAAGTATCCGATTGGCGATATAGCCCGCATGCTCGAAATAAAATTTCCCGTATCGCGAAACAGGCTGACGGTGGAATACATAATGCGAAGCGACAACATATCGTCGGACGATGCGCGACGGCTGAAAAAGATGTTTAAATACAGCCGAATCAAGCTGAACCTGATACCGTTAAACAGTGGCGACCATCCGCTGGGCATACCATCGGATGATGAAATGCAGCGTTTTATAAAAGAGCTCGAAATAATGAACGTGCCCGTTTCCGTGAGAAAAAGCTCGGGGAAGGATATCGACGGCGCCTGCGGGCAGCTCTCGGGCAAACACTACAGAAGCGCGTGTTGTTGAAGGCGCGCATTTACCGAAAACGACAATGATGCGTTCGTATGCAATAATTACAGATCAGAGGAATCTGCATGGTACAGGACATAATTGAATGGGTTCTTTCCCATAAAAAGACGGTGTTCATTTACATACCGGTATCCGTAATAATGCTTTTCGCGATGTATACTGGCCTTGTGTATCTGAGCTGGGACCGCAACCGCGAAGAGGCGCTTAACAAACTTTTTAAATACAAACGCCTGATCGATCACACGGAAGAGCTGCGTGAAGGCTACAGTTACAGCTACAGCGATATCGACCTGAATGCGAAGGTTGTGGATATCCCGACCCGTATTTACGACAGAAACAATGAGATCATAGGCGAGTTCTTCGAGCAGAAGCGCGAAATCGTGCCGTACAGCTATATCCCGAAATGGCTGGTAAACGCGGTCGTCGCGAGCGAAGACCGCGATTTTTACAACCACCGCGGCATCAGCTACAAGGGGATTTTCAGGGCGTTTCTCGTCAACATTGCCCATCTGCATGTGGTGCAGGGCGGCAGCACCATTACCCAGCAGCTTGCGAAGGTGCTTTTTACCGACATGGAGCGCAGTATCAAGCGCAAGATATATGAATCATTCTGCGCGGTCGAGATCGAGAAACGCTATGACAAACTTGATATATTGTCAATGTACCTTAACCTTATATATTTCGGCAACGGAGCGTATGGTGTGGAGGCGGCGTCGAAGATGTTTTTCGGCAAATCGGTGAAAGAACTGAATGAAACGGAGTGCGCAATGATCGTCGCGGCGATTTCCAATCCGCTCATTTATTCTCCGCTTGCCAACCTGAATAACGCGCTCAACAAAACGAAACGCATTATGCAATCGATGGTCGATGCCGGCTATATGAAAAAGGAAACCGCCGAGTATCAGTATTCGCGTTTTATCGACAAGTGGGATATCAGGTTCGACGAGAGCGGCAAACCCGTGTCGTCGATGATCGGCAGTTTTATACTGAGCTCGTACCGGGTCAACCGGGCGCCCCTGTTCAATGAGCAGATTCGGCGGATACTTGTGGAAAAATTCGGCGAGGACGTCGTGAAGCGGGGCGGGCTGAGCGTCTATACCACTATCGACGGCGCGAAACAGGATATCGCGCTGAAGGCGCTGCTGGCCGGCGTGCTTCAACAGCGCGAGCATCATCTCGGTCTGGCCGGAAAGACGCGCGGTGCGAAACAGCAGCAGGAACGGGACAATGCGAGCAATATCGAGGGTGCGCTGATCTCGCTGAATCCCTATACCGGCGAGATTATATCGCATGTAGGCGGCTATAGTTTTTCCACGCAAAACCAGATAGATCACGTTTCCCAGAGTTTTCGTCAGCCGGGGTCGTCTTTCAAGCCGATTGTGTATGCCGCCGCCGTACAGGACAGGGACATTACGCCGTCAACGATTTTCAATGACGAGCAGAGGGTCTTTGAGGGCGGATATGCCCCAAAGAATTACAACGGAGTATATCTCGGCCGGGTGACAGTTCGCGACGCCCTGTGCAGGTCGATCAATATCGTCGCGGTCGAGGTGCTGGAAAAAACGGGGTACTCCACGGTGTTTCGAATTTTACAGAACGGGCTCGAGCTTTCAGACGGCGATCTTCATACACGGTTCGGAAGAACCCTGTCGCTTGCGCTTGGCGCGTACGAGGTGTCGCCGCTTGAAAATAGTGTGCTTTATTCCCTCCTGGTGAATGGAGGCAACTTCATCAAACCGTACGGCATGCGTTACGTGAAAGACTACAACGGCAATATCGTATGGAACAATGAGGATGAAGTGCGCCGGCATACCGAAGAAAAACGCGTGAAACTTGGTAAAATTATTGACCCACGGGCGTGTTCGGTTACCGTATCAATGCTCAGGGGTGTTTTCGAGGACGGTGGCACGGCATATTACGCGGTAAAAAACAGGAAGATATCGTTTCCCATTGCGGGTAAAACCGGAACGACCTCAAACTACAGCGACGCCTGGTTTGTCGGTTGCACCGCCGATCTTGTGACGGCCGTATGGGTCGGCAATAAAAAAGGAGCGATTTCATTGGGAAAAGGCAGGGCGGGAAGCGTTATATCGGCGAACATATGGGCCGATTACACGGCGTCGATATATAACGACGAGGCCCCCGGGGAGTTCATGGTCCCGGAAGACGGGATATCGCGACAGACGATATGCCTCGATTCCGGGCTTGTGCCGCGGGAACCGGGACCGTGCCCGCGAACGGCCGTGGATGTCCTGTTTTATGCCGGTACCGAGCCGGGCGAATATTGCCCGTTGCACGTTCGAAAGTAACTATTATCAACCTGGAGGGAGACCAGATCGTGTCAATTGGACAAAATAGAATATTTGTATCATGCCTTTTACTATTACTGTCATTCAACCTCTCATTCAGGTGGCCGGTCGAAAACGGCAAAATTACATCTGTTTTCGGAGAATCGCGCGGGGACCATTTTCATGACGGCATGGACGTCATATCGCCCGATAACAAAATATATCCAACAGAAGAAGGCGATCTCGTGTACATGTGGAACAGAGCGCTGTTTCCGCTCGACAACTATGCGGGCGGCGGCAATTACAAAATACTCAAACACAAGAATGACATGTACTCATTGTATCTTCATCTCGAAGATAGCCCGAATATGAAGGAGGTGTATACCGTGAATGATGTGCTCGGAACCGCTGGAAACACGGGCAGGTCGTACGGGAGGCACCTCCATTTTTCGATGGTGGATATGAAAAAAAGCCGATCGGAAAATCCATTGCAGTTTGCGGCTTTTACGGGCGATGCCACAGCGCCGAAAATCGGGGACGCGCTTGTGCGTATCGGCGATTCATATACAATAATCAAGGATGCCGTGAATATCCGACTGACAAAGCACTATCCGCTGCTGATTGACGTTACTGACAGTATGGGCGGCAGGGAAAAGCTTGGCATTTACCGCCTGTGCGTCAATTTCAATTCGGCGAAGGTGTTGGAAATTAATTTCAGCGGAATTGACAGCTCAAAAAATGGATTGACAATTTGCGCCAAACCGTTTCAGGATTTATACGATGAAAAGGGGTATTATAAGGTAGTCGATATTTCATATGTTGAGGGCGTCAACACTCTTCAGGTAATCGCATCCGATTTTCAGGGAAATCAGGCAACGAAAGAGATATCGTTTAATGTGAAGCTGGACATTCAGTAACGCCCGGCTGCTTTCATCGCGGTGTGCCGGTACTATCGGGGAGGGGCTTTTCGTGGAAAATATTGTACCATATATCCGAAGGAAAAAAAACATCAAACAATATGATATGGCAAGATCGTTGAATGTTTCTCCTTCATATCTCTGCAAGATTGAAAAAGGGATTCAGCAGCCGACTGATAAATTTAAAACCGCGTGCGCGAAATACCTTGGCGTATCGGTGTCCGTATTGTTCCCCGACGACATCGATCACGATAAAATCAATACAATCAATAAAAGTTTTAAAAACAAACTGTGGAGCGTGCGAAAGGAAAAAAGAATCAAGCAGTACGAACTCGCGCGCCAGCTGCATTGTTCTCCTTCATATCTCTCGAAAGTTGAAAAAGGCCTGCAGGAACCCACGAAGCAGTTCAGAAAAATGTGCGCGAAAATTCTCAAGAAAAGGGAATCCGAGCTTTTTTCGTGAAACGGGATAATCGTAGTTGCCCGAAACTGAGCCGGAACATTGAAAAACGCCATGCTGTCTGATCTGTCAGTATTATTGATACTTGTCATCTTTTCCGCGTTTTTTTCGGGATCGGAGGTGGCGCTTTTTTCCCTGAGTAAATCCAGGCTATTGCGGTTTTCATCATCGCATGAAAAATCGGAAAAAATGATAGCCGCCCTTATGCAGGACCCGCGGAAGATACTGGTGACGATACTTATCGGCAATCTTCTGGCAAACATGCTGATATCGGCCCTCTCTGCAAAAATGATGCTCGATATCTGGGGCAAGTACGGGCACTTCGTGGCGATTGCGGTTGTTACGCCCCTCATAATAATTTTGTGTGATATAACCCCAAAGACGATAACCCGCAGCGATCCGGAAGGGTTTTCCAGGTTTGCGGTGTTCATACTCGGTTTCTTCCATAAAATTTTTATGCCGGTCAGGGTGATGCTCCTGGAAATAAATAACGGCATCATCAGGCTGTTCGGGCTTGGCAGAAGCGACGAAGGGGTGATAA
>DHPI01000067.1:60650-63850 GCA_002407865.1 Spirochaetia bacterium UBA5368 | reverse complement strand
ACGAAGGGGTGATAACCGAGGAAGACCTCGATGTGGCAATACGCATGGGGGAACGTGACGGTGTTATCGGCATGGAGGAAGCAGTTTTCATAAAAAATGTTATGCGCTTTTCGAAAAAAGAGGCGCAGAATATAATGATACCGAGGAATCAGGCCGTTTTTATATCTCACGATGCCTCAATCGAAGATGCGTCAAAGATATTTCTTGAAACAGGGCTGGTACGCGCGCTCGTCTATAAAAAAAACTATGATACTGTTGTCGGCGTTCTGGATTCGCGGGACTTGCTGCCGTACCTGTGGGGATACAAAAAATCGAAAAGCATTGGCAGGCTTCTTTATACGGTATATCATTATCCCGCGTCAAAAGAACTGGGCGAACTACTGGAAGATTTTCTCAAAAACAAGATACAGATTGCGGTTGTTGTCGATGAGTACGGGGGCACTGCGGGCGTTGTGACGTTGAACGGCATTTTATCGGAATTGATGGGCCATGAATTTTCGGCATTCGAGGAATCATACCGTCCGGGAGTGCGCCGGGTTGGCGACGAAATTTCCATAATTGCCGGCGATCTCCAGATCGACGATTTCAATATACTGTTTCACGATAATCTCACAAGCAGTGAATCGGAGACGGTCGGAGGGTATATCATAGAAAAAATTGGTCACTTTCCAGAAAGAGATACTGTTGTCGCGACAGAAAGGCATATTCTGCGTGTCAAGAAGATAGTGAAAAACAGGATCTCTTCCGTGGAAGTTGCTGAAAGGACAGAAAAGCGATGATGCAGATGTTTGGAATATACGAGCTGTGCATTGTCTTTTTTATGATGATGACATTCATCTTTTCAGCGGTCGAGACGTCGATTATTTCTTCCAGCCCCATCAAGCTTCGCGCGCTGCATGAAAAGGGTAGCCGGCAGGCCGGGCGTTCGCTGTATATCCTCGATAACATAGAAGATGCGATGGGGATGGTGCAGATCGCCATCAATATTATCGAAATATCCGCGTCCGCGTTCATCGTGTATATCATGACACGGGCGTTTTTATTGAATGAAACACAGCTGGCAATCGTGGCAGCCGTTCAAACGGTTGTGTTTCTCATGTTCTGTGAAATATTGCCGAAGGTCATAGCGCGCTCGCGCCCTGAATTGTACCTGATGTTTTTCTCATATCCGGTTGTTATCCTGATGACGGCGTTCAAGCCGGTTATTTCATTTTCACTGCGTTTTTCGCACAGGCTGGAAGAAATGCTGAATTTGAAATCAGCGCGATATTCTTTTATCAGTTCACGTGACGATATCGGCCTCCTGTTCAAGATGGGCGTCAGCCAGGGAGTGATCGACGAGGACCACCATGAATACATACGTGAGATTCTTTCCTTCAATGAAGTGACCGCGCACGAGGTTATGACGCCGCTCATCGATGTCGTTTCCATAGAAAGAAAACAGAGCATTCGCCATTGCATCAAGCTGATCGACGCGACCCGATTTTCACGAATCCCGGTATATGAGGACAGGGTGGATAATATTATCGGGTATGTGTATTACCGCGACCTTATGGACGATTTGCAGATCGAGTCTATCGACGATTTGCTGATTAAGCCTGATTTCGTGCCGTCGACGAAGAAGATACATGACCTGTTTCACATGATGCAGGAAAAAAAGGTACCGATTGTTTTTGTGGTAAACGAATTTGGCGCTGTCGATGGTATTGTTACAAAAGAGGATATCGCCGAGGAGATTGTGGGGGAGATACAGACCCGCGATCATCACGAGGAAAAACTTATCCATAAGGTGTCCCCGAGAAGGTTTATTTTAAGCGGCAGTCTCGATATCGATTTTTTTCAAAAAAGGTTTGGATTGCGAATAAATAAAAAAGGATTTAAAACCGTGGGGGGATATCTCATGTTTAATTTCGGCCACATCCCCAGAAAAGGGGAAAAATTTGAAATAAACAAGCACGTGTTTATCGTGCACGAAGCAACCGACAGGTCTGTGGAAAAAGTACTGTATATCCCTCCGCTAAAGAAGGGCCAGCCGTATTCGTAGCCCCGGCATCTACCAGGATAACGTTTTCAGGTCGACAGCATGGGCCCCAGATCTTTTTTTCCGCCGAGTACATGCACATGCAGATGCCAGATCACCTGGCCGGCGGCTTCTCCGTTATTGATGATGACGCGGTATCCGGCGTCGTCGGTCTTTTTAATCGCGGCGACCTCCTTTATCGCGAGAAAAATATCCGACATTATGGCGCCGTTTTCGGCGGTCAGCTCGTCGATATTCTTAATATGCTTTTTGTGAATGATGAGAACATGAACGGGCGCCTGAGGATTGATATCGTCAAATGCCACGACACGGTCGTTTTCGTACACTTTTGAAGAAGGGATCTTTCCATCGAATATATCGCAGAAAAGACAGCTCATATGCCACCTCTCAGTTTTGTAACGTGCGCGTTCACAAAATTCGTACGTTGCACGCGGTATCGATAATATTCAGAATTCCAAAACAGATATTAATATTGAAAAAATCCGGATGTCAAGCGATAATATAAGGGAACGCATGGATTGATCCGTATGGCCGGGGGGACTACGCAGTGCAGACCGTCGAGAGGCTCCGTTATATTGTCTACAACTCGAATGATATTGAAAACGAAGTGGTGCAAAAATTCCTTTCTTTGAATATACCGTCACTATCGTATACTGATGAGCACGATTGCGGCCGGCAAATCGCATTGCTGCAACGCGCCGGCTATGACTCAAAAGAGGTGCTGATTCTTTCCAGGTTTAAAGGAAGATTTTTTCAATTATGTCCGGGCTCGAACGGCATGATCTGTTGCCGGTACCGTCTGCTGAATACATGTTTTAACTGCCTCTATGATTGCACGTATTGCTATTTAAATTCATATCTAAATTCATTCGGAATTGTGCAGTTCACGAACGTCAGGGAAATACTGAACGAATTGAGCGCTTTCCATTCCGAGAACAGTGGCGATATGATATACCGTATCGGCACGGGGGAATTCACGGATTCCCTCATGTTCGATGAAATTACCGGCATCGGAAAAATGCTGATAGAACATGCGGCGCCAATGAAAAATGTAATGATAGAATTGAAAACAAAATCAAACAATATCGGGCATCTGGTGGACATTCAAAACAGGGGTAATGCGGTACTGGCGTGGAGCATGAATACAGAAAGAAATAGC
>DHPI01000067.1:51798-60533 GCA_002407865.1 Spirochaetia bacterium UBA5368 | reverse complement strand
TACAGAAAGAAATATACTCGAATATGAAAGCGGATCGGCGTCACTGGCGGAAAGGGCGGCGGCCGCTCGGGCCGCCGCAGATGCGGGCTATTTTGTGGCGTTTCATTTCGATCCGATGCTGCGCTATCCAGGATGGGAGGATGAATACAGAGACGTCGTCGATATGCTGTTTCGCGAGGTGAATCCTGAGAGGGTTGTCTGGATTTCGCTGGGCTGCTTCAGATACAGCCCTTCATTCAAGGATGCGATGCGGCGGCGGTTCCCCGGACAATCCCTTACCTCGGAAGAGATGTTTCCCGGAACCGATGGCAAGATGCGTTATATGAAACATGTTCGCAGGGATATATACAGTAAAATGAAGATGTGTATAGAGAGCCATACGGACAGGCCTTTCATCTATCTTTGCATGGAAGGGCGGGACCTGTGGCGGCAGGTTTTCGGCAGGCGATATTCTGACTCTGACGAGCTCGAACTCGATTTCAGCCGGCATATACGCGACGTGTTTTTTTCAGAAACAGTATAAAAAGGTTGACCCGGAGCTTTTGTTTGTCGCATACTTAAAAGTTATTGTGAATGTCATGGTGGGCGTGTGACAGTGTTTATAAATGAATTTATGCAGAATGACGAGGTGCAAGGTTTTGGACGATAAGGATTATAAGGAATACCAGAAAGAACTCGCTGCGTTGAACGAAAGCGCGGTGGAACTATACAACTCGATTAACATCCCCTCGCTGAGGGACAGGTTGATTATGCTTGAAAACGAAACGTTGAAGGACAATTTCTGGAAAGACAAGGAAAAAACGGCGACAATCAACCAGGATATCAGCAAGTTGAAGAAGAAGGTCGAGCCGTGGGAGAAATTCCTTGCGGAGATTCGCGATGCGCAGGAGCTGATGGGCATGGCCATGAGCGAGAATGATACGGACGTTATGAGTGACGTTGTGACAAAAATTGAAACTTTTAAAAAGCGTTTTGACGAGCTTGAAACGATAGAGCTTCTTTCGGGCGAGGATGATTCGAGCAACGCATTTGTCACCATACATCCAGGCGCGGGCGGGACCGAGTCGCAGGATTGGGCGAGCATGCTCTTCCGCATGTATGTGCGATGGGCGGAAAACAATAATTGCGCCATCGATATTATAGATTACACCCCCGGCGAGGAGGCGGGAATAAAAAGCGCAACGGCGTTGATACGGGGGCAGTATGTGTACGGTCTTCTGAAATGTGAAAAGGGCATTCACCGCCTCGTGAGGATATCGCCGTTCGATACAAACAAACGGCGGCATACCTCCTTTGCATCGGTGGAGGTTATACCGGAAGTAGCGGAAGACATCGATATTGAAATTAATGAATCTGAATTGCGGATAGACACATACAGGGCTTCGGGCGCGGGTGGCCAGCACGTAAATCGAACGGATTCGGCGGTGCGTATTACGCATATTCCTACGGGAATCGTCGTTCAGTGTCAGAACGAGCGGTCGCAACATAAAAACAAGGCGTTTGCGATGAAAGTTTTGAAAGCGCGCCTGTACGAACTGCGCCGTAAAGAGATGGAAGAAAAAAAGCTGGAAAAAATCGGCGAAAAAAAGGATATTTCATGGGGTAACCAGATACGATCGTACGTTTTTCAGCCCTATACCCTTGTAAAAGATCATAGAACAGGCGAAGAAATGGGAAGCGTCGAGTATGTGCTGGATGGCGATATCAATAAATTTATTTATGCGTATCTAAAAATATTACGAAAGAATAATTAATGAGAGTATCGCTCGACAAACTGAAATTATTATGGCAGAACTACAATGTCGATTTTCTGCATTGCAGGTATTTCGACGATTTCAGGCTGGATGGCAGAAGATTCAGCTCGTTTGAGGAGATTGTTGAAGGCGACCTCATTTTCTTCGAGGAAAATAATTTCAGAGAAATCGAAGTGCAGTTCAATGAAAAGTTTTATTCCATATTGTCACACGAATTTCCTCTTGAATACCGGCGTCCTTACGGAAGTTTCGATTTCATCACAATGGACAGGCATCTCGATGTCTTGAATAGTGTCAGTACGCTGTCCAAACGGAAACGTTTTCTGTATGTGATCGGCGATATTTACGGAACCGACTCTATTACCGGGCGCCCCACAATAATGCTGCGGCATAACGATCCTCTCGATTACAAGAAATGGAATGAGATAAAGCGGTTTGTCGTTAAAGATCAGAAGTTTTATTATAGAAATTCGGAGTACGCGATACTGATCTTTATCAATATGCGCCCGGATGCGGAAACCGCGTTTATCGAGCGCTTCAGGAAAAATGCGGATCTCGCGGCGGCTATAGTGACACGAAAAAGGGATTGCAACATCGAGATTGCACCGGATTTTCTGCCGGAGCATGATACGATTTCAGTCACAAATCCGACGGAACTTTTAAAGGTGTATATTGAGTCGCACGCGCGGCTGATCATTATCGGTGAAAATATTTTGGAAACATATAAAAGATCGTTGATTGCGGTCAAGCAGTATGATAAGTTCGCGCGGATGATGGTGGTGCCCGAAATAAATCCGCGCGCCATCGATCATTTTCTAACTCAGGTTCGGCTTGTTTATAATTCGGACAGGTGGTCCGAATAATACGATGGGAAGGTTCCTTTTGAAGAATCCGAAAAAATCTGTGCTGAAATATTTTGAGCCTGTCGATGTCACAAATATTTTGAAAAACGATTTCAATTCCGACGATATCAGCGAAAGCTTCGGCTATTTTGCGCATTTGCCGAAGAAGAACAAGCTCTTTCTCAACGTATATTCCATCGAGAAGCTCACCGGAATAATGAACAAATCCGGCTTAACGGATCATTTGAAATCAAAGGGATATAACAACTTGCTTGTCGATATCGATATCGACGAAGCGTTGATATATTATCTGAAAATATACAACGACGACCGTACTCCCGATAATCTCCTGATAGATCTCCGTCTGTCCGATTCGAGATTTGTACCGGATAAAAGATTTTTCGAGCCTTCGAATGATATCGTGACCCTTGACATGGTTGTTATCGAATGGCTTTCAATGCAGAACCCGAAGGGCTATTTTACGAAAGGGCGCCCACAGCTGCCGGGCCAGACAAGGCCGGGGCTGGGTTGTCTGCAATATTTAATGAAGATGATGTACATTGTCGCCGAGGGGGTGATAAAAGACGGCTTTCTCGATGTGCCCGATCACATGCATGGCGCAGTGATGTACTCTCGAAATTTTAAATTTTTCGATCCTTCCCATGAGGCGATTTTGAGAGCGATTATGCGAGATCTGAAACAGTACTCGTTGTACGACCTTTCATGGGGCATGATCACCGAATCCATAATCGATAAAAGCACCGGCCTGCCGCAGGTATACGATCCGTCCGAGCAGCTTTTTCCGGTGTCAAAACGCCTCAAGGATTATTACAAATCGAAACGATACGTAAAAAAATTTAAAAAAGTCTACGCCCGAAAAAAGTATTATATGGATGTTGAAAAAATGCAGTCTCGGCGTATTGAAATGATCAGGCAAAAGAATCCGAGCGACCTGTAACCGGGGCGGACGGTTATTTGATAATTTTCAGCAGCCTCATTTTTGAGAGGGTCGCAATGTCTTTTTCCGTCGAAAGCATCTGCGCTTCCATTTCCCGCACTAAAGATTCTCTGGCTGAAATGATGCCCTTCAGTATATTTTGTATTGAAAATATAATGGCGTTGATGTCACGCACTATCGCCTCATCGTCTGGATATATGCGTCTGTCGCCGTTATCAATGTGAATCCCGGCGATTGACCGAATGCGGTCTTTTACCGAGGCGATAGAATAATCGAGTACGGAAATTTCATCAATGATCGTACCGTCTTTTTTCAAGGAATCGGCAAGCCGGTCGCTATCTTTTACTGTGATGAAGTAACGCTTGTCGGCTTCGGATAGATGCAGTTGCTTGAGACGGGCTAATTTTTCTTTGTAGAGTCCCTGCAGCGATGAAAAAAGATTTTCTACATCATCCCTCAACACTAAAACTGCCTTTTGAATGTAACCCGGCATGCTGGTCGCCGCGGGTTTCCTTTGAGGATATTTTGTCCCACGATTCTCTGAGGTCTTTCATCATTTTCATAACTTCTTTAATGATTTCGGGGTCTTTGCGAAGATTGGCTTCGAGCAACCGACGCTTAAAATATACATAAAGGCTCATAAGATTTTTGGAAATTTCTCCGCCTTCTTTCATGTTAAGCGATAAAAGAAGCTCTGTGACAATATCCTGCGCCTTTATGATATTTGTATTTACGATGTCATATGTTTTTGGATTCATGTTTTCAAGCGCGATGTTCAAGAATTTAATCGCGCCGTCGTACAGCATCACAATGAGCTTACCCTGATTGGCGGTATTTATTTCAGTACGCTTATATTGATCATATGGATTTTTCTGCGGTAAACCCATTTGTACGCCCTCCCGATTTTAAGTCATTTACGCAAACCGCATCATATAAAAACATCGGCATAATGAACGCGAAACTTGACAAAATTATATGCCGCACACAAAACGTGACAAAGAAAGGATTATCCGTGTTCACAGTATCGAACTGATTTTGTTCATTATTTCTTCATATTTCTGCCGCGTTTTCTCAACTATTTCATCAGGAAGCGGAGGCGGCGAAGATTTTTTATCCCACGACGTCGTTTCGAGATAATCGCGAATAAACTGCTTGTCAAAGCTGACCGGCGATGCGCCTGGCGCATACCGGGACGCGTCCCAAAAGCGGGAACTGTCGGGCGTCAGCAGCTCGTCAATCAAAATGATTTCATTGCCAATAAAGCCGAATTCAAGCTTCGTATCCGCGACGATAATGCTGGCTTTTTTCATTTTTTCCCGCGCGAATTCGTATATCTGCAGCGTTATTTCGCCAAGCCGGTCAGCGACATCGTGCCCGATTTTCTTCCTCATCGCGTCCATTGACGTGTTGATGTCGTGCCCGCGTTTCGCTTTGGTTGCGGGCGTGAAAATGGGGGCGGGCAGTTCGTCCGCCATCTGGAGACCTGTGGGAAGCTGCATCCCGCTTATGCTGCCGCTTGTGGTATAATCCTTCCATCCGCTCCCGATAAGATAGCCCCGGGCCACGCATTCGAAATCAATGCGCTTGGCTTTTTTTACAAGCACGGCCCTATCGCGTACCTGCTCGGGAAAATCGCAAAACGGTTTCGGAAAATTGGAGTAATTCTTTTCAACTATATGGTTTTTTATGAATTTAATATTCAAAAACCAGATGTTCGATATCGTATTGAGGAGTATGCCTTTTCCGGGAATGCCGTTTGGAAATACATGGTCAAAAGCGGAAACCCTGTCTGTTGAAATGATCAAAAGGTGTTCTTTGTCAACGGCATATACGTCTCGCACTTTGCCGCTGAAAAGCTTTTTAGCTCCCGGAATTTTTGTCGATGTTAATGCCTCCATTGATCGCTCCTTCCCTGCAAGAGTTGATGTTAGCCCTGTAATTTTTTCAACAGCAAATCGTTGACAATCTGCGGATTGGCTTTTCCTTTCGATTCTTTCATCACCTGGCCAACCAGAAACTTGAGCGCTTTATCCCTGCCGTTCCTGTAATCGCGCACGGATGCGTCATTATCCGCTAATACGCGGTCGACGATCGTCTCAATTTCACCGACATTGGTCATCTGTACAAGCCCCTTTTCATTGATGATTTTCATCGGATCGTCACCCGTGAGAATCATTTCATCGAATACGGTTTTTGCGATTTTGCCGCTGATGGTTCCATTGTCTATCAATTTCAAGAGCGATGCAAGCCGCTGTGGGATGATGCTGAATGACGCGATATCGTCGATATCGGCCACTTTCGCGAGCATTTCGCTCATAATCCAGTTCGATGCCTTTTTGGAGTTCACGCCATTTTTCACGACGGATTCATAATATTCGGCGAGCTGCCGGCTCGAAGTGAGCACTTGCGCGTCATATTCAGGAAGGCCGTACTGCGCGATAAATCGGCTGTATTTTGCGTCGGGAAGTTCGGGCAGCGATTCACGTATTGACGCAATATAGTCGTCATTGAGTACAATCGGCGCAAGGTCGGGGTCGGGGAAATAACGGTAGTCATTCGCTTCCTCTTTCGAGCGCATGCTGAATGTTTCGTTGCGGTTTGAATCCCAGAGCCGCGTCTCCTGTATTATCGTATTTCCGTCATCGATAAGGTTTTTTTGGCGCCCGATTTCGTATTCAATCGCCATTTTCACGGCTTTAAACGAATTAAGGTTTTTTATCTCCACCTTTTCGCCGAGCTTCGCGGAGCCTTTCTCCCTGAGCGATATATTGACATCGCACCGCAGGCTTCCTTCTTCCATGTTGCAGTCAGACACATCTATATATTTCATAATTGTTTTCAGATTGCGAAGATATTCGTATGCCTCATCGGGCGTCGATATGTCAGGCTCGGAGACGATTTCGGCAAGAGGGACGCCGGTTCTGTTGAAATTTATGTACGATTCGCGTTTTAACGGGTCATCGGAGTGGATGGATTTTCCAGCGTCTTCCTCGAGGTGTAGCCGTGTAATACCGATTTTCTTTGTTCCGTTGCCTGTTGTCACAGTAATAAAGCCGCCGACACAGATGGGTTTATCGTACTGGGATATCTGATACGCCTTCGGCAGGTCAGGGTAAAAGTAATTTTTTCTGTCGAACTTGCTGTAATGAGAGATTGTCGAATTGAGCGCGATTCCCGCCATGATTATTTTTTTAAGCGCTTCCTCGTTGAGTACAGGGAGGACACCCGGCAGGCCGAGACATACGGGGCACGTCTGGGTGTTGGGATCGGATTTAAACGTTGTCGAGCAACCGCAGAAAATTTTTGTTTTGGTATTTAATTGAACATGCACTTCAAGCCCAATAACAGGTTCCAGGTACATACAACCCTCATTTACGGAAAAATGAAAAAATCATCATCTATGCCCCGATTTCATTTCCAAACCGCCGCGGAGGGAAACGCACACATCGGAGTGACATGCAGTATATCGTGTATGTAAATTTTAATTGCAACAATACAACGATCGGGTACTATGCATCATGAATTTCTATGATATTGAACCTTATTTGTCAAGAAAAATGGTTGCCGTATGATAAAAACACGTTTTTTTATTAGAGGGCTGTATCATATCGGAACAGGGAGCATGCATGAAACACCGTTCATCGACAATTACGACGATTGGTGCGCTTATCATTGTTATTGCAATGGGGTTTATTGCCGGCGTTGTGTCGGGCAATATACTGATGCGGCAGTTTATTACGGGTAAAGGAACTGCTGCGTTATTGCTCTACAGGCCATCGTTTGAATATTTCAGGGCGGTACGGCTTTTAAACAACGATAACGAATTTAAACGTATCGAGGGGTATTATGCGCTTTATGATATTAGAAAAGTCGATATTCCTTTTCTGCTTGACCGCTATGAGCGGGAAAATTCCATTTATATTAAACGAACTATCGTTTGGTTGATGGGATTCAGCGGAAACGCACAGTTGGCGATTCGCGCATATTCCGGGATATACGACGCCAGTCCTGACGGTATAAAAAAGGAAATATTGAGGTCGATAATCCGCCTGGACAGGGATTCGATACACGATTTTTTAAAGAAGCATACCGCCAAGGATGCCGTATTGCGGGAATTGTAAAATGAAGGGGCGTATGACGTTTTAATTGTTCTTGACGTACAACGGATTTGTCTACGTCTACTGTGCGTAAAGTATAATTGATGTTACGTTTGGAAATGACATTCACCGACGGAGTAATGTAATGGAAGATACACGATATATAGACGAATTATGCCGAAACGCGAAAAACGCATCACGGTCGATCGCTACCATGTTGACAGTGAAAAAAAACGAGCTCCTCAATTCGATTGCCGGGGAATTGCGCAGGGAATGTGATTATATAATCGCCGAAAATGGAAAGGATGTCGAAAATGCCGAAAAAAATGGGCTTTCACCGGCATTTATCGACCGACTGCTTCTGAACAAACAGCGCATTGAAGGGATGGCGCGTTCCGTGGAGGAAATCGCCATTTTCGATGATCCCGTGGGGCGTATCGAGCACATGAAAATGAGGCCATCCGGCATCCGGGTGGGACAGATGCGGGTGCCAATCGGTGTGATAGCGGTCATATTTGAGTCACGCCCAAACGTGACGACCGATATCGCGGCATTATGCCTGAAGTCGGGTAACGCGTGTATTCTTCGCGGCGGCAAAGAATCCATCAATTCCAACATCGCGCTGCATTCAATACTGTCAAAATCGCTGCACAACGCGGGCGTGGATGTGTCGGCGGTTTCGATGATAACCCGGACAGAACACGAACTGGTTTCAAAATTGTTGAAAATGAATCAGTACATCGATATTGTCATCCCTCGCGGGGGGGAAACCCTTATCTCGATGGTAACGAGGGAATCGACAATACCCGTTATCAAGCATGATAAGGGAGTCTGTCATACGTTTATCGACGCGTCGGCGGATTGTGAAATAGCGGAACGGGTATCAATTAACGCCAAGGTGCAGCGTCCCGCCGTATGCAACGCGATGGAAACGCTCCTCATTCATAGCGCGTATCCGAAGAAAGAAAGCCTGCTCAGGGCATTGGTCGAGAAGGGTGTGGAACTGAGAGGGTGCGAGCGCACGTTGCGCATTCTTCCCGGGGAAATAAGGCCGGCCAGCGAGGATGACTGGTCTGCCGAGTAC
>DHPI01000067.1:25579-51723 GCA_002407865.1 Spirochaetia bacterium UBA5368 | reverse complement strand
AGGATGACTGGTCTGCCGAGTACGGCGATCTGATTCTTTCCGTTAAAATTGTCGATTCAATTGACGAAGCAATGAAGCATATAACCAGATATGGTTCAGGGCATTCGGAGGCGATTATAACATCAGAGTATGCCAATTCGGAAAGGTTTCTCAAGGAGGTCGATTCTGCGGCGGTGTTTGTGAATGCGTCGACGCGTTTTCATGACGGAGGCGAATTCGGCCTTGGCGCGGAAGTCGGTATTTCGACGCAGAAACTTCATGCGCGAGGAACCATGGGGATAGAAGGGCTTACTTGCCTTAAATATGTAATTTACGGGTCGGGGCAGATCAGGTCGTGAGAACCGGGATTTTTGGGGGCACCTTCAACCCGGTTCATTGCGGGCATCTGATTTGCGCCAGGTTTATACTGGAGCAGTGTTTCCTTGATAGAATCATTTTTATCCCGTCAAAACGCCCCGTGCACAAGCATATTGAGGAGGACGTCTCGCCGGAGGAACGCTATCATATGATGGAATGTGCCATCGAGGGCGAGCAGGACTTTTTCGCGTCGCGTATTGAGATTGACAGGGCTACGGATTCATATACAATTTTTACCGTCAATGAAATGAAGGCCATGTATCCCGACGACGATTTTTTTTTACTGGTTGGCGCGGATTCGTACAACGAGCTGCAAACATGGAGGGAGTACACAACGCTTCTTCGGATGGTGACGCTGGTTGTGATGCGCCGGCCGGGGGATGAACTTGCCAATAGCCATATATCGTTGAAAGAGGCGTCTGTAATTTTCGCGGAGAATCCCCGCATTGACATAAGTTCTTCAATGATACGCGAACGAGTTGTACGGGGATTATCCATTCGGAACATGGTTCCGCCTGCCGTTGAAGAATATATTTGCGCTAAGGGGTTATACAGATCTTGGACAAAAAAGTAGTACGATACACTATTGCCGGCGCAGCGGCGGTAATTGTTTTTCTTATCGCTGTTTTTATGTACAGATATGCGACACGGAATGCCATAGAGATTCTTGTACGCAATAAAAAAATGATTAATGTGCTGATAGAGGGAAACAACGTTTTTAACGATGACAGGCACAGGTTTTTCGCGGTGCTCAGTGTCAACGTTGAGAGCAAAAAGATCGGTATTACCTTTATTCCGCCCTCCTATAAAATACGCCTTAACAGAAAGGGGACATCGTTCAAGCGTATCGATGAGCTGGAATCCGGAAGCTTTACGCGAATAAGCGAATCTCTCGGCCATGACTTGAAAATGTACGTTCCGTTTTATATTGAATTGTACTCTCCGGACGTGAAAAGGATTGTGGACCTTATTGAAGGGGTGGACCTTTTTATCCTGGACCAGGCGAAAAGCATTCCGGGTGCAAAGATCGGCCTTAATTATTACGATGGGGAAAAAGTCGTCGAGTACATCAATATGGTGGAAGGGTCGTCGATATTTAAAAAATACGACAGGATACAGGATATTCTCTATACTCTATACTATAACAGGGACCATTATAAAAAATTTACCGGCAGCGATTTTGTTCTGGAAGCGGTAAAAAAAATAAAAACGAACCTGCTCGATCAGGAAGTACTTTCGCTTTTGAAATATATGTATGATGATAATGAATTGATGTGCACACTGTTGCCGGGCTCTGTTGATGATAGAGGATATTACATAGTCGATGATATTGCCTACAAGCTTTACGAGAAGGAATTTTTAACAAAACTTGTTCTGGGGGACGCTCCGGACAAATCGGCGTCGGTCAAAGTGAAGATACTCAACGGCACCAGCGTTCCGGGTCTCGCAAAAAAGATGAGAAATATATTGAACAGGGAAGGGCTCAATGTTGTTGAATTTGGCACATCGCCGTACCAGTTTATGGATGCCACTGTCGTGATTAATCAGAATGGGGATATGTCCAGCGTGCGCAGGGTCGCGGAAATTACGGGTATTAACAAGATATACCATATCGTTGATAGCATGCAATTGAACAGCGCGTTGATTATAATTGGCAAGGACTATTTACAGGGAGGCGCGCAGAACCCGAAAAACAATGCGCAGACAGGGCAGGATGAAGGTCAGGATAATGAGTAAACGATTGCATAAATCTGAAATAGTCGCCTATGCGCAGGGCTGCGCTCGGTTGTTCGAGGAAAAAAAGGGAATAGACGTTGTTTTGCTTAACATGATGGGAATACACAGCTATTTCGATTATTTCCTCATTTGCACCGGAAACTCGCTCATTCATTGCAGGGCGCTCGCGCGGGAGGCTCAAAAATACTTCAGGAACAACGGATTGCACGAAAGAATGAAATCGAAACTTGATTCGCCGTGGATTGTGCTCGATTATAATGAAATTATATTGCACATCTTCACAGAAGAGATGCGCGCGTTTTATCAACTCGAAAAATTATGGGCTGATGCCGAGAAACTGAAGTTTTAATGCGGCCTTACTGCGGCGCGGTTCCTACACTATTCACGAGACTGATGAGGATGGAAATAAAAGAATACGATCTTATTGAACGCGTAATCCGAAATCTCAGTCACGAGATAAAAAATCCGCTTACTACCATAAAAGGGTATGCGCAGATACTCGAAATGAAGTCCGGAGATTCTGAGGTATCCGCGAAGGCGCGCCGAACAATCATAGAACAGATAAACAGGCTTGATGCGCTGTTTCGTGATCTTTATGAAATATTTACGATACGAAGCGGAGAAGAAGAAGAGGTCGATATCTCTCGTCTTGTCGGTGCGATACTGGAGACAATGCCGAAAGAGATATATGCGCGGACTGAACTGCTGACAGGAACGGCGCCGATACTATCAAATACCGACAGAGAGCTATGCGCACGATTTATTACGAATATACTTGCTGGATTTGATTGGGAAAACAATCCGGGAGCGCGATTGCGGATTGAAATACGTAATAACGGATTGGAAGCGCCGGAAATCAGTATTATTTTTAAAAATGCTGATTTCCGCGAATTGCAGAATACTATATTCTTTCTGCCGTTTGCGTCAAAAAAGCACTTCAAAACCGGGCTGGAGTTGTACGAAGCATATGTCATAGCCTTTCGCCTCAACTGGGAGTTCGAAATGTTTGTTGATGAGACATCCAGCGGGTTTGGCATACGCCTGTAATGCACGAAAATACTATGGATAGAAATTATAAATTACTCGTCGCGGATGACGAAAAAGGGATCAGGGATCTTCTGAGCGATCTTCTCAGGGATTCTTTTGATGTTGACACCATTGACAGGGGAGACACGATTCTTGAAAAGATAAAGAGAAACGCCCACGACATACTCATCCTCGACCTGCAGCTCCCGGGCATGAATGGAATCGACGTTCTTCGCCAGATATATGAAGAAAAGATCAAGATCGCGGTAGTCGTAATCACCGCGTCAAATGATATAGAAACCGCTATCACATCAATGAAACTTGGCGCGTACGATTATTTGGTAAAGCCTTTCGATACCGATAAACTTATGGTGATATTAAAGAATATCGTCGAGAAAATCGAGCTTGAAAGCGAAGTGACGCGTCTGAGGGAGCAGGTCGGCGAGCGCTTTCGTTTCAAGAACATTATTGGGAAGTCTCCGCAGATGCAGCGGATATTCAGCACGCTCGAGAAGGTGATAGATACCGACAGTACCGTGCTGATAATAGGAGAGAGCGGCACGGGAAAAGAAATAATCGCGAAAGCCGTACATTATAACAGCAACAGGAAGCAGTTTCCGTTCAGATCGATCGATTGCAGCACCATTCCGCAGGACCTTATCGGCAGCGAATTATTCGGCCATGAAAAGGGCGCGTTTACTGGCGCGATTTCAAGAAAAATAGGGAAATTCGAAGTCGCCAGCAAGGGATCGCTTTTTCTTGATGAAATAAGCAATTTGTCAATTGATATGCAGGCCAAACTGCTGAGGGTGTTACAGGAAAAGGAATTCGAGCGCATCGGCGGCAATCAGATCATTAAAGTCAATACGAGAATAGTCGCCGCGAGCAACAGAGACCTGCGCGAGCTTGTTGTGGAAAACAAATTCAGGGAGGATCTTTACTATCGTCTGAATGTTGTCCCTGTCTATCTGCCGCCTTTGCGCGAAAGAAAAGAGGATACCCCGCTGTTCATTGATCATTTTTTAAACAAATTCAATACCGAATACGGGCGTGATGTCAATATCGAACTCAAGGCACGATTGTTTCTTGTTGAGTATAGCTGGCCTGGAAATGTGCGGCAGCTTGAAAATGTAATTAAGAGGCTTGTGTTGCTGTCGACGAACAAGCTTGTTACTGTCGATGATATCAGCAGTGTTCTGGAATATGAAAATTACGGAACGGCGGCCGAGATAGTGAGCGCTTTTCCCGAGAAACCGCAAATGAGAGTATCACGATCGAAGGATGTTACCGTGAAAAGCATCGAGGATATGGAAAAAGACTATCTCGAGCGGATGCTTCAGCATTTTAATTACAATATTTCGAATACGGCACGGGCGTTGAAGATATCGCGCAAAACGATGCATAATAAATTGAAAAAATACAATATTATAATAAAAAAGACTGCGGTCATGGAATGATGTCGTTTGCAGCAAAAAGCCGGCTAAATTAGCCGGCTTTTTGCTGTACGGAAATAATCATGGCGTTAATAACGGTATTGTATTATCGCCCTGATGCATGACAACACACTGTCATTGTCGTATTTCCTTGCGATGAAAAATTCAGCCTACAGATTTTTCTCAAGCTCTTTAATGCCGGAAATCAGCAACTGGTATTCGCGGGAATCCTTTTTAAAATTATCCAGATAGCCCCTGAAATAATTTAATTGTTCGATTTTCCAGTTTTTCAGCTCTCGTTCTGAATGTATCATATGTCCTCCTGGCCAAATACAAGCTAATGATGATGCCGATTCGCATGATCATCATTATATATTTCGGAATGTTTGGCAAAAGAGGTGAGATATTTTTATGTGCCCAATTTTGGCGTTATTGTTTAGTATTAAGAAAAGGGGAGGGTGATGTGCAAAAAACAAAAAGCCGCCTTCGGGCGGCTTTTTGTTTTATACGCGTAAAAATGTTACTTATACTCTTTCAACAATCATGGCGCCGCCCATGCCACCGCCGATACACATTGATTCGAGGCCGAACTTCTTGTTATATCTGTGCAGGTTGGCTGTGAGAGTAGCCATGAGTTTCGCGCCGGTGCATCCCAGGGGATGTCCGAGTGCGCATGCGCCGCCATGAACGTTGATTATGTCCATGCGGTCGGTCAGGCCGAGTTCGCGGATGCAATGCAGCGACTGCGACGCGAAGGCTTCGTTGAGCTCGATAAGATCAATCTGATCAAGCGTCATGCCTGCGAGTTTGAGAACTTTGGGTATCGCGTATTTCGGGCCAACACCCATTTCGTCGGGCTCGCATCCTGCAACAGCATAGGAAACGATGCGTGCAAGTGGCTTCAAATTGTACTTCTTGCATGCTTCTTCGGAGGCAAGAATGGTTGCCGCCGCGCCGTCGGTCGTCTGTGAAGCGTTGCCTGCCGTTACGGAGCCGCCGGCCTTAAATGCCGGTCTCAGTTTTGCAAGGCCTTCAACGGTTGTATCCGGGCGAACGCCGTCATCGAAATCCTGAATGAAGGTTTCTTTCTTGAATGTGCCGTCAGCGTCCTGTACAAACCTGGTTGCCTTTGTCGGGATAAGCTCGGTGAAGAGTTTTTCCTTCTGAGCTTTGGCCGCTTTCAACTGTGAGTCGCAACCGAACTTGTCCTGGTCTTCACGGCTGATGTTGTAGCGGGAAGCCACGTTTTCCGCCGTAATACCCATTGAAATATAGACATCGGCATTCTGCTTTGCCCACTCGGGGTGAGGCCTCGGCATGTTGCCTCCCATGGGAACGATTGACATCGACTCGAGACCGCAACCCATCGCAACATCCATCCATCCGGCTTTAATCTTCAATGCCGCAATCGCAATCGCTTCCAGTCCGGAGTTACAGAACCTGTTTACAACAGCGGCTGAACAGGTTACTGGGAAGCCAGCCATAAGCTGGGCAATACGGCTTACGTTAATGCCCTGCTCGGCTTCCGGGAATGCGCAACCGGTAAAGCAATCGTCTACAAGGGCCTTATCGAGATTAATTTTTTCCGCTGCGCCGGCCATGGCCTGCGCCAGAAGGTCTTCCGGGCGAGTCTGTGCGAATGCGCCTTTTCCCCTTCTGCAACCGGGAGTTCTCACTGATGAAACAATATATGCTTCTCTCATATATTTATTCCTCCAAATTGTTATTCAATGTTAAATCATTAACGGTTTGCCTTTGGTCAGCATGTGCTCGGCCATCTTCTGGCTGTTTTCAGTCTTCCAGAGTTCCACGAACGCCCCGCGCTCCTGCTTGCACCACTGCTCTTCCGTAATCTTTGTGCCCTGGAGAACATCGCCGCCTGACATAACCCATGCAATCTTCTTCGCGATGAATTCCATGTGAGGAGTAATGTAGCCGCCGCTCTTCATATTGAGCATTTCGGCCCATACCATACCCTGTACTTCCTGGCCCATTACAAGAATGTTTTCTTTTGCAGGAGCGGCATAGCCTTCTTCGACCATCTTGAGGACTTCTTTCTTCGCTTCGCCGATCTGGAGATCGCGGTTGAAGATTATTCTGTCCTTCGGCCCAAGGAAACCCTTCTTCCTGAGATCGAACGCGCCCATGCCAACCTGAGCCTGCGCAACAGCCATAAAGCAGGGCAGGAAGAATCCGCCGAGGTCGGTTACTTTCGCCGCTGGTGGAACATTGGCGAGTACCTTTCTCCAGAGGTTCAGCATGCCGAGACCGCCCGGTAAGAGACCCGCGCCGATTTCGACAAGACCCATGTATGTTTCAGCATGAGCAAGAATTCTATCTGACGCGAGGCATATTTCGCAGCCGCCGCCCAGAGTCATGCCATAGGGAGCCGCAACAACTGGGATGTTGCAATATTTCATCTTCAAAATATTTGAGTGGACATTGGCGATAAACTTGTCGATTTCATCAAATTTACCGGCTTTCGCAAGACTGCCCATGTAACCGAGGTCGCCGCCCGCCGAGAACGCGCCCGGCATGCCGCCAGCCTGGTTGCCTATAACAACGCCGACGCCGTTTGCTGCTACATAGTCAACGTATTTGCCGAGAGAATCAACCATTTCGCCGTTTACAGCGTTCATCTTTGTATGGAATTCAGCGCAGAATACGCCGTCGCCAAGGTCGATGAGCGATACGGAATCGTTACGGTCAACTTCTTTGCCAGCTGCCTTGAGGTTCTTGAGAATGATCATCGATGCGCTTCTCTTGACTTCCTTGTAGCCGCCGTTTACGAGGTCGTAGTAGAATTCCTTACCGTTTTCCGACTTGTAGAATGATTTCGCGCCCGATGCGAGCATCTTCTTCACGTTTTCGGGAACCTTCATTCCTTCAGCTTCCATCTTCTTCACTGATTCTTCAACACCGATCGCGTCCCAGGTCTGGAAGGGACCCATTTCGTTGTTGTAGCCCCATACCATCGCGTTGTCGATGTCAACGATGCTGTCGGCTATTTCAGGAACGCGGTTTGCCGAATAAATGCTGCCGGCTGCCGTAACTTTCCATGCAAACTTGGCGGCTTTGTCATCGCCATATACAACAGCTTTGAGTTTGTCCGGAAGAGCTTTTGCAGCCTTCGCGGCCTGGAGGCACGGGAAGTCGAAGTTCTTCGGAGCTTCTGCGTATTCCATGGTTTCGGGATTCAGAACGAGGGTAATTCTTTTGCCTTCGGCGTTTCTTTCCTTCTTGTAGAAACCCTGTTTCGTTTTGTCGCCGAGCCATTTGTTCTCGATCATCTTCTTGAACCACGCAGGAACCTTGTAAGCTTCTCTGCGCTCGTCATTGGGAAGAAGTTCGTACGAGTTGTCGGCAAGGTGATCCAGAGTGTCCAAACCGACCATGTCAGAAAGTTTGAAAACAGCGGTCTTCGGTCTGCCCATCGCGGGTCCGAAAATAGCGTCAACTTCGGGGAAAGTCATGCCGAATTCTTTCATTGTGGGCAGAATGTCGACGATTGAATATACGCCGATACGGTTGCCGATGAAGTTCGGGGTGTCTTTCGCCCATACGATGCCTTTTCCGAGTCTCTTTTCGCCGAAATCAGCCATAAAATCGAGAATTTCTTTTTTGGTGTCGGGTCCCGGAATGAGCTCGAGCAGGTGCATGTAACGAACCGGATTGAAGAAGTGAGTTCCCATAAAATTCTCTTTGAAACCCTTTCCAAGGTTCTTCGAGATTTCTTTCAGGGGAAGACCCGATGTGTTTGTCGTAACGATACATGAGGGTTTCATCACTTTTTCGATGCGAGCAAAAAGATCCTGCTTGATTTTGAGATTTTCAACAACAACTTCGATGATAAGATCACAGTCAGCCAGCTTGTTGAAGTCGTCCTCAAGGTTTCCGAGTGAAATACGGGCTGCATTCTTCTTGTCCATGATGAGGGCCGGTCTGGCTTTCATCAGGTTGTCGAAGCCGGTCTGAACGATTCTGTTCCGCGCTTTCCGATCTTTCTTCTCTTCGTCCGTGAGATTGAATGGAACGATGTCAAGAAGCATGGTGTTTACTCCCGCATCGGCCAGTAAAGCAGCGATACCACCGCCCATGATACCGGATCCGATGACGGCTGCCTTATCAATCCTTCGTATCATAAAAACCTCCTAAGAAAATGTTTGATTTGAGTATGAAAATTTAATTATAAATCTGGATGAAAATCTGATAAGCCACGATAAACCAATTGTGAAATATAAATTCAAAATGTCAATATTTATAATTAAATATTAATAAAGAATTTGTCCTTTTTGGTATAAATATGCGTATCATTGTTAATTGTTATGTTTATGAGTTAATTTGTATGGCATGACTTTGCGGGTCTGCCCGATGCGTCAGTGTGCAATTAATTTACCGCTTTGGTATATTTTCTGTTGACATATGCCTCACCCATATTCTTATATGGATTAAATAAGGGGCGGCAATTTGCTGTTCCTGCGTTGAATGCTTCGGCGCCGTACCCAAGTGGCTAAGGGAGAGGTCTGCAAAACCTTTATGCAGCGGTTCGAATCCGCTCGGCGCCTCATAAAGACAGTCGAAAGTTGAAAGTTAAAAGTCTGAAAGTCCGTCACGTCCGATCGCTCTTATTGCGTGGAGGGGGTTAATACGCGCTTTCCGGCTTTCATCTTTTACCTTTCGACTTTATTTTTCAGCCCAAGTGGTGGAAGTGGTAGACACAAGGGACTTAAAATCCCTTGGACGTTAACGTCCGTGCCGGTTCAAGTCCGGCCTTGGGCATATGTCACGGTTCGGCCGTCTCGTTGAAAGATTCATCGCCCGGTCCTGCTTTCTTTGCTGGCGGCGATGTTTTTTCGGGTGATTCTGCTTCCTTTCCTTCTCGTTCGGTATTCGGCGAAATATACGCAAAATTGCCAAACGCCGCGTTGAAATCGCTTTCAAATTTGTAAAAATCTTTCAGAGGCGATTTGCATTCCACAATATAGATTATTCCGCCGTTGCGCGATATAAGCGTGCGCTGCAGCGTTGCGCCTTTGTTTGAGCGGTACTGGAATACGAGCAGTTTGCCGTAAATGTTTTTAGTGATGCTTATATTGCCCGTTTCAATGATGCTGTGAAGCCGCGAGTCTATCGTGCGCAGGTTCCACGTGTTTGTCCGCGCTATTTTATCAAGGTCTTCTTCGGTGGATTTCAGCGCCTTTACCTTGATGAATGTTTTTTTATCAGGGCTTGCGTACATGATGTGTTTTGTTTCAAGATTGATATTGACAGTGCGCCATGACGCCGGGATGGCGATCGAATAATTGAACGCATCGTTTGTATAGACAACAGATGATGCTTCGGCGCTGCGGCAAAGCGGCAACAGAAGCATTATGCAGCATAGTATGCAACGATATCTGGACATGTATGGTGACCTTTTTTATAGAATATACAATGCGGAAAGTATATGATATACCGCCAAAGAAAATCAATTATAAAAAATATTTTACTTTGCTTTGTTATGCGTTAGTATGGGAATATCGGCGTGGAGTGTTTGGGGCGCGGCTTACAGTGTTCATATAATTTGTATCTTGATTACGGAATGGCATGAATCAGAATATACTCCTTAATAACATCATACTCGATAGTATCGCAGACGGCGTTTTTACCGTAAACCTTGATTTTAGAATAACGTACGTAAATAAGGCGGCTGAGAAAATTCTGGGCATTAGCGCGAACGAGGCCGCGGGTAAGTTGTGTTATGAGATATTTCACGCGAATATCTGCGAGCATTCATGCGCCCTGAGGGAAACCATGCAGACGGGGCGAAATATCATCAATAAAACTATTTACATTGTCACAGCGGAAGGAACCCGCATTCCGGTAAGCATCAGTACGGCGCTTCTGCAAGATGAAAATGGCGGCATCATCGGCGGGGTGGAAACGTTCAGGGACATATCGGATGTTGAGGAGCTGAGAAAGACGATCGAGTCCAGGTATACATTTGAGGATATTGTCAGCAAAAACAACAGGATGAATGACATCTTCGCCATTCTTCCCGATGTCGCGGAGAGTGACAGCACAGTATTGATCGAAGGGCCGAGCGGCGCGGGCAAGGAACTGGTGGCGCGAGCCATACATAATCTCAGCGGCAGGAAAGATGGAAAACTTGTTATTATCAACTGCGGCGCGCTGCCGGAAACGCTTCTCGAATCGGAGCTGTTCGGTTATAAGGCGGGGGCTTTTACCGATGCGAAAAAGGATAAACCCGGCAGGATTGACATGGCCGAGGGCGGTACTCTTTTTCTTGATGAGGTTGGAGAGCTTTCCCCGCCGCTGCAGGTAAAACTGCTGCGATTTTTGCAGGAAAAAACATATGAACCGGTCGGTTCTGTCGAACAGGTGCGTGCGGATGTGCGTATCATCGCGGCGACGAATAAAAACCTCGCGGACGAGGTTAAAAACGGGCGTTTTCGGGATGATTTTTACTACCGCCTCAACGTGATCACTATTACATTGCCGGCTTTGAAAGAAAGGAAAGAAGATATCCCACTGCTGGTGAAGCATTTTATAAGGAAATTTAACGCGTTAAAAGGCAAGGTGATTGAAGGAGTGTCAGATGATGTTCTAAATATTTTAATGGACTATGAATATCCGGGAAATATACGGGAGCTTGCGAATATTATTGAGCACGCTTTCATTTTGTGCAAGGAGTCGTATATTCAGCGTTCGCATCTTCCCCTGATATTGAGCGATCAGTTGTCGTCGCCGGCGGAAGGTTCGCTCAATCTTGAGAGTATGGAGAGAATATATATTCTGCGGGCTCTCGAAATTACCTCGTGGAATCGGACAAAAGCGGCGCGTATACTGGGTATTGATCAGTCCACCCTGTGGCGAAAGATGAAAAAGTATTGCATTGTGCAATGATTTATTGATGCTGCTGTTTGCATAATGCAATACCAGTGCTGTTGTACTGCCTGAAATACCCTTCTGTTGCTATTTAATCGTCTTACCCCTGGCTGTAATCCCACAAATAATACCGTCATAAATGAGTTAAAAGCGCCATTACACAAATTTGTATGGTATTTTGCTGTAAAATCGTAATTTTATCATGATAAATAATAATCCTGCATATTTCAGGTACGATTTATGCATTATAATATGCATGAGGCGTCAGAATATTGCATTACCCGTGTACAACGGACGCATTGCGCCGCTTTTTGATGTAGCGAGGTGTTTTCTATGTGTTGCGGTTGAGGGCAATACTGTCGGAAAACCGGAGTATCTGGAAACCGGCAATTTGTGCGTTATGGAAAATATCGAGTTATTACGGCGGCAGAATGTCGGTGTCATAATATGCAGCGCGATAAGCAGGGTGTACGCAACAGCGGTACAAAACGCGGGAATCCAGCTTGTTCACGGTATTATTGGGCCCGTGGATGAGATTATCGCGGTTTATGCAAAAAATGAAGCGCAATTATGGGAGTACCGCATGCCCGGTTGCTGCGGCAGGGGAGGGCGCCAGGGTCGGCGCGGGCGTTGTATAAAGGGCAATACTACGAATAGTGAGTGATTAAGGAGGGGAACCATGAAAATCGCGGTTAGCGTTTCTGATAACGACATGACATCGCCGGTGTCTGAGAGGTTTGGACGTGCGGTGGGATTTATCATTTACGATATGGAAAGTGGATCGAACGAATACATTGACAATACACAGAATCTTGAGAGCGCACAGGGGGCTGGAATTCAGGCCGCGAAGAATGTTATTAATTCCGGCGCGCGTGTTCTTATTACGGGGAATGTCGGCCCCAAGGCGTTTGACGTATTAAAGAAGGCGGGAATTGACGTATACACGCGGGCGGATGGCACTGTATGGGATGCGATTGAAGATTACAATACCGGTCTTCTGCAAAAGGCGAATGATGCGAACGCCGCGCCTCACTGGTGAGGTGTTGCATGTAAACCGGATGTTATAAGGAGGGGAACATGGTTGCGGTCACGAGAATACATCAGGATTTTGACGGATATGCCGCCGGTTCAATAGAAACTGCTGAACGGTATGTACGTGAAAGAATTGGGGAGCTTGTTAATGGACTGGCCGCAAAAATCAGGCATTGCTCGGTAAAGGCCCGTGAAAACGGGCGTATAAAACTTTTATCGGAGATCGAGCCATTGCGGAATCGGATTGAAAAAATACAGCGGAGGATGACGGAGAGCGAATCCATATATTTTCCGCCGCACATTCGGCAGGGTATGGCAAAAGTGGATGATGCCGCTGTCCGAGAATGCGACAGGAAAATTGAAATGTCCCTGAATTCCTGTAGCGAAATCGCGGATTCGCTGACGTGCGCGGAAAGTGATACGCATATTATAGAGCGTTTCAGCGCGATGGCCGGTTATTTGAGAAAATTTGAAACATTGTATGCTGAACGTCGTATGGCGTTGAAAAAAGAAAAACGCATTAATTATTTTATATAAGGAGGTTACAGTATGCCTGCTGGAGATAGAACAGGTCCGTACGGCATGGGGCCGGGTACGGGGCAGCGCCGCGGATATTGTGCGGGATACGAGCATCCGGGATATATGTTCGGCAATCGCGGAATTCGATGCGGAAGCTTTGGAGGAGGCCGGGGGAGGGGATTCCGTCACTGGTTCCACATGACGGGCCTTCCGCGATGGTTTCGTTTAGGACAGAGTTCGTATCGATCGGGAAATCAGCAATTTACAAAAGATGACGAAGTTCGTTTCCTTCGCGAACAGGCCGATTTTTTCAGTAAAAGCCTTGATGAGATTAATGAAAGATTGGGGCAGCTTGAAAATCAGGAATAGGCCATTGAGCAATTGCGGCGGGAATACGCTGTGTACGGTATTCCGGCCGTCTTTTTTTTATGTAGCGTGTATTGTACTGTTACCGCATGCAGCGTGATATGCTGGCGTCTTTACGCGTTATTATGGCTGCGGGGCCTTGCCTGCAAAAGAAAGACCCGTGGCCGTGTCGATGGCGGTTTCTGAACAGGTGAATGCTGCAACGTATATGAAGTATATGAATGTTTTTTAATTCGCACCGGGGGGGGGTTTTATGAATATATCTGTAGCCAGCGGCAAGGGGGGAACGGGCAAAACGACAATAGCGCTCGCGCTCGCGACACTGCTGTCGCAAAGGGGCATACATGCCGCAATCCTCGATTGCGACGTGGAAGAACCGAATGTAAACCTGTTCCTGAAAGCCGACATTCATAGCGTTGATACGGTCTACACGCCGGTGCCTTCCGTAGATGAGGCGCGCTGCAACGGATGCGGCAAATGCGAACAGATGTGCCGTTTCAGCGCGATTGTGATTGTCGGCGGAAAACCGCTTGTGCTGCCGGACATGTGCCATTCCTGCGGCGGTTGTTATCGCGTATGCCCGGAAAAGGCAATACAGGAAATACCAAAAGAGATTGGCGGTATTGAGGAGGGCCTAAAGGGAAATCTTCATTATGCCGGGGGGCGGTTGCGGATTGGCGAGCCCATGGCGGCACCGCTGATCAAAGAAGTAAAACAATATGCATGTGACGCCGATGTCCGCGTTATCGATTGTCCGCCCGGCACGTCGTGCTCGGCGATAGAATCTGTCAGGGGCAGCGATTACGTCATTCTGATTGCCGAGCCGACTCCGTTCGGGCTGAACGACCTTCAGATTATCGTTGGCATGCTGCGCCAGATTGAAGTGGGGTTCGGTGTTGTTATAAATAAAAGCGATATCGGTGATGACCGCGTGTATCGATATTGCCGGGAGGAGGCCGTTGCTGTTCTGGCGTCCATTCCGTATTCGCCCGAATCGGCCTCGGAATACGCGTCTGGATTTTATCATGAAGCATTTATCGAAAGATTTTCCGCGGAGTTTTATTCTATTATAACGAGTGTCTTCTCCGGAAAATTGAAAGGAGTGTGCCGCAATGAATGAACTGGTTATTATTAGCGGAAAGGGCGGCACGGGCAAATCGAGCATTGCGGCTTCCTTTGCCTCAATGGCGAAAAACAAGGTAATCGCCGATTGTGACGTGGACGCCCCTGACCTTCACCTGCTTTTGCGCCCGGAGGTCGAAAAAGAGGAAGACTTTCATGGCGGATGGATTGCGCGAATCGATGCACAAAAATGCACACAGTGCGGTGAATGTACGCAGCTTTGCCGCTTTCAGGCGATATCAGGTTCGTACGAGATTGACGAGTCAAGGTGCGAAGGGTGCGGAGTGTGCGCCGAGTTTTGCCCGTGTATGGCAATTGAAATGGAACGTAAAATAACGGCCCGCAAATATATATCGAAGACGACATATGGGCCATTTGTCCACGGCAGGCTTGCCTTTGCGGAAGGGAATTCCGGCAAGCTTGTCAGCGCCATCAAAGAAGATGCCAGAAGAATCGCGAAGGAAAACGGTTACCCGCTGATTATTATCGACGGTTCGCCGGGAATCGGATGCCCGGTTATTGCGTCGCTTGCGGGAAGCAAAGCCGCGCTTTGCGTAACCGAGCCGACCGTCGCCGGTCTTCATGATTTAAAAAGAATATTCGAACTCACACGGCATTTCAGAATTAATACGCTTGCGTGCGTCAATAAATACGATGTGAGCGAGGAAATTACCGCCGTTATCGAGCAGTTCTGCAAGGGGCATGATATCACTATGGTCGGAACAATCCCGTATGATCCCGATACGGTGAAAGCCCAGATCAACGCGATGAGCGTTGTGGAGTATTCAAGGGGACGCGCTTCGCGCGAGATACGGAATATCTGGGATCGTGTAAGTGAATTGATGTAATGGATTATATGCGCAGGCATACAATGAAAATAATTAACGCAATGGCGTGGCAATAAAAATACCGGAGGATTAAATTATGTTTGAGCGTAAAGCGAAATCGAACGCATCGGGGTGTGCAAGCCCTGCCGATCATATTCAGAAGGTGAAGGATGCCGGCGAAACCCGCCAACTGAATGAAAATATGGAAAAAATACACAACAAGATTGTCGTGTTTTCCGGGAAAGGCGGTGTGGGAAAAAGTACTGTGGCGGTTAATCTCGCGGTGGCCCTGGCCGCCAGGGGATACAGAACGGGGCTGCTCGATATTGACATTCATGGCCCGAGCGTCCCCGTTCTACTCGGCATGAACGGGGAAAAGGTCATGGCCGACAGCGCCTCGGAAAAAATAATTCCCGCGTTGTATAATGACACCCTGAAAGTCGTGTCAGTCGGTTTTTTTCTTGAAAAGATGGAGGATGCCGTTGTCTGGCGCGGCCCCCTGAAGTATAACATGATAAAGCAATTTCTCAAGGATGTCGCCTGGGGCGAGCTTGATTATCTGATCATAGATTCTCCTCCCGGAACGGGCGACGAGCCGCTGAGCGTATGCCAGCTTATCAAAAATCCGGATGGCGCGCTTATTGTCACGACGCCGCAGGATGTCGCGCTTGCCGATGTTATGAAATCGATTACATTCTGTAAAATGCTGAACATGCCCGTCATCGGCGTTATTGAAAACATGAGCGGGTTCGTGTGCCCGCATTGCGGCGGTGCGGTAGATATATTCAAAAGCGGCGGTGCGTTGAAAATGGCGGCCGACATGAGCGTGCCATTCCTGGGCCGGATTCCTCTGGAGACTCGGATATCGGAGCAGGCCGATGCCGGTAAGCCATTTGTAAATACTGTGCCGTCCGATTCATCGAGTGCGCAAAGTTCATTCGATGCCATTGTCGCTAAGATAGTACAATTGAAGGAGAAACAATCATGAAGATCGCCATACCTGTCGCCGGGGGGAAACTCTGCGCGCATTTCGGACACTGTGAGCAATTTAAGATATTTGAAACTGACGATGTAAATAAAGCAATTCTGGGGTCGCAGAGCATTACGCCCCCGCCGCACGAACCGGGCGTATTGCCGCGATGGCTTGCCGATAAAGGGGTAAACTGCATCATCGCCGGCGGCATGGGGTCAAGGGCCGCGGGCATTTTTCAGCACTATGGCGTTCGTGTCATCACCGGCGCTCCTGCCGATGAACCGTCGGAGATTGTGCTGGCTTTTTTACACGACAAACTCGCAACGGGCGCAAACGCCTGCGATCATTGACTGGGGTGAAATTACCGGTCTCGGTGCGTGATTACGCATATGAGTAAAGTGCGGAGTTGAGTCCGTAGCGCTTTATTTATTATGTGTGCAGTTTTACGCATTTGAAGTAATCAGGTTTCGCAAAGCGGTTTCATAGTATTACCAGAGGAGAAAATATATGAATGCCATTTAGCGTAATTCTGGATATTATAGATATCAGAGCTGAAAAGACAACAGGCTTTTTAATAATAAAAGGAAATGGTTTTAGCACGGCAATGTATCCTTTAAAATATGAGTTCAAATATCCGTATAATATGGAAAATCCGTTAGAACATCACCGGGTTGAGGCTTTTCTGACAGTATTTGAATCAATACTGAAGAATTCCAATTACGTCAATATTCTGGATGTATATTCCCGGATTTCAATGAAGTGCTCAAGGTGCGCGTCGGAATGCCAGTTGTACCAGATTTCGGGTGATGCCCGGGATATTCCATGTTACAGGAGTTCTATTCTTATACGGATTTATAAAAGGCATTTCACAATGGGGGGAAGATTTATCGGGGCGATTTCCGGAAGGGCGGCAATGACCGAATCTGATATCGATGAGATGCTTGAAAGCTATTATCACTGTACGGCCTGTGGAAGGTGCAGCCTGTATTGTCCGCTGGGAATCGATCATCGGCTCATTTTGAGGCTGGGGCGCTTTATTCTCAGTGGAATGGGGATTGTTCCAAAGTCGCTTACCGTGTCTGTGAGGGAACAACTTGAGGGATCTACCGGCAATACATCGGCAATTCCGTTGAAGGCGTTACACACGACACTTGAGTTTCTCAACGAAGAAATATGGGAAATTAAAGGGGTGGATGTCGCGTTTCCCATTGATGTTGAAAATGCCGAGTACGTTTTTTTCCCGCCCGTCAGCGATTTTATCATGGAAGCCGATACACTTATGGGCATTGCGTGCGTATTACACGAAGCGAATGTGAGCTGGACGATAGCGTCGGGTAATTATGATGCGATCAATTACGGTCTTTTTTACAGCGACGAAGTGTTAGAGAAGGTGCTGTTAAAAATGATTGGAGAAGTCCGGAGACTGAAGGGGAAAAAAATTCTTATCGGAGAATGCGGGCATGCGTTCAGGAGCGCACAGCGGTTTTTATCACTGTACAATGACGGTGAGGCGATACCGGTTGTGAGCGTTATTGAGCTTACGTATGATCTCATGAAAGCGGGAAAGATTGAGTTTGATGCTGACGCCGTGAAAGAGGCCGTTACGTATCACGATCCATGCAATATCGCGCGTGACGGCTTGCTTGTTGATACGCCGCGATCGATATTGCGGGCATGTATAAAAAATTATATCGAAATGGAACCGCATGGTTCGCGTAATTACTGTTGCGGGGGCGGCGGCGGCACTGTCACGATCAATGAACTGAAATCATATCGCATGGATGTCGCCGGCAAAAAAAAGGCCGAGCAGCTTAAAGAAACGGGGGCGGAAATTGTAATCGCCCCCTGCGCGAATTGCAAAAAACAGCTTGGTGAGCTTATTCAGCATTATAAGCTCGTCATGCGTCAGGCGGGATTGCATGATATAATATTTAGCGCTATTCGCATGAGGAGGCGCCAGTGATGGAATCGTTGTTGAACTTCGCAATGGGGCCGCTTTTCAGGTTTTGCTTTGCACTCATGGTTCTGGGTCTGCTTCGCAGGGCAGTCATTGGATTGTATGGAATTCGACAGTCGATGAATTCCGTACGGGATTCATCGCTGCGCTACAGGCAAATCTTTGCGGACACGCTGTCATGGGTAATCCCGATTAAACGGCTGCCGGAGGCGAAACCGGTTTTCAGCGCTATATCGTTTGATTTCCATATCGGATTGATTTTTGTTCCGTTATTCCTGGCGGACCATTATAATTTATGGCGTTCAACAATTGACATACCCTGGCCGCGCCTCGGTCGTGCGGTTGCGGATATTGCGACGCTGCTGACCCTGTGCGCCGGCGGCGTAATGTTGACGCGGCGTATTTTTATTAAGGAAGTGCGGCGTATCAGCGATTTGCAGGATTACGTGATTCTAACGCTGTTGCTGTGTATTTTTCTAACGGGGTATATATCTTCGCGGCCATACAATCCGTTATCCTATTCAACGACTCTTTTGTTGCACACGTTGCTGGGAAATGCCGCGCTTGCGCTTATGCCTTTCACAAAGCTTGCGCACGCCGTTTTGTGCCCTTTTGTGCGGATTATCTCGATTGCCGCATGGAAGTTGCCGGCGACGATTGGACGTAAGTCATAATAAGGCCTTATGCGCCTGGCGTATTGAACGTATTAATTGAATGCATGAAAAACGCAATGTTCGGAAGCAGATGTACATGCCCATGTTTCAGCGGCGATGTGGCGAATAAGAGAAGGGTGGCGGCGAGTAATTCCGCTGTGCCATTACATCAGGAAAGAAAATGAAGAGATGAAAATGAAATACAGGTTTTTTTCAATCGGCTCGTTAATGGCTGTTTTTGCATGTTCGTTTATTTTTGCCGTAATGAATTATGAGTGCAGCGATTCGGCCACGGTGAAACCCGCACGGGGCTGGCAGTTGATGCGAATAGACGGCAATAGAAACGGAAAGTATGTGGAATTCTCTCATGAAGGACACCAGAAAATCGCGTTGAAGGCCGGCGCTGGATGTGATGGTTGTCACCATATGAATATGCCCGGTGACAGGTGCACAGCATGTTACACATGCCATAAAGACATGCTGAAAGCATCGTCAATATTTGACCATGCGGCACATATGAATTATTATAAAAAAACGGGCTACTGTAACGAGTGCCACCCGGACGACCGTTCGATTGATAATGTGAAAAGGTGTGTAAAGTGTCATTCGGATTATACGCGCGACATACGGTATTATCTTTCGGCGAGAAGCTATACGGATGCGATGCATGTGCGCTGCAACGGTTGTCATCAGAAAGAAGATGCGAAAAATTCAGAAAAATTCTTAAGCGAATGTGGATTCTGTCACCAGGATGAGCTTTAAAACGTGTTGCATCGGCCATATGCATACAGTATCTTTATTACATTGGTGCCTATATGCATATAATGGAAAATACAGGGGGAAAGGTATGGATCAGAAAAGGAAAATACTTGTGGTAGATGATGAGCCGGACGTTATTGAGTACCTGACGTCGTTACTCGAGGATAACGGATATGAAGTTCGGACGGCACTGAACGGGAAGGTGGCAATGGAGCTCGTTAAGGATGATAAGCCGGACTTGATCTGTCTCGATATTTCCATGCCGGAAGAAACGGGCGTGCGTATGTTACGGAACCTTCACGATGATGATCGCACAAAAGATATTCCTGTTATTATTGTGAGCGGTGTTGATCCTAAATTTAAAGATTTTATTTCTCACAGAAAACAGGTGAACCCGCCCTCTGCGTATTTTGAAAAGCCTATCGATAAACATGAGTTTCTTAATGCTATACGCACGATACTGAGTGGAATCGGGATAGCACAATAATAATCCGGCGGGACAGACCCCCGTGGCGACAGAGGGAGCAGCTATGCCTGTTAAATTGGAAGAGTTGAATGTCTGGGTGGCAACAAAACTCTTTAATGAAATGCCGCTCAATATAGCGGTAATCGACCGGGACTACGGCATATGTGTGTCAAACGAGAAGTTTGTGCAGCGGTTTGGGAAATGCATTGACCGCAAGTGTTATGAAGTTTTAAAACAGCGTTCCGAACCGTGTGTTAATTGTGAGGCTATGAAAACTTTTTCCGATGGTATGGCCCGGAAATATGAGGAATGCATCAATGAAGCAGAATACTACATGGTGAACATCATCCCGGTTGTTGATCCCGGCGGAAATACCATACGTATTATATCCATGCTGGAAGACATAACAGATATTCACAACAGGCAGATGGAATGCGAGATATTTTTTGAAAGAGTTCCAAATTATATTTCCGTCATTGACCGTGATTTCACTATAGTGCGCGCCAACGACAATTTACGTGACACGTTCGGCGAATGCAACAATAGAAAATGCTATGAGGTGTATAAAAAAAAGCATCGCGCATGTGAAAATTGTCCTGCTGCCCTGAGTTTCATTGATGGTCAAGAGCATACAGCCGAGCATGTTGGCATGTCGGCCGATGGCTCGATTACATATTATGTAGTCAAAACATCTCCCCTGATAAAAGGATATGATAATTGTCGATACGTTGTTGAGATACTCACTGATATTACTGAATTCAAAATGCTTGAAAAGGAAAAGCTGGAAGCGGAGCGGCTCGCGGCGGTAGGACAGACGGTTGCGGGACTTGCCCATACGATTAAGAACATTCTTATGGGCGTGGAGGGCGGGATGTATATGCTGAGTTCCGGTATCGAACAGGATCAGAAAGATCGTATGGCGAAGGGATGGGATATGTTGCAGCGGAATATCGTGAAGGTGTCGTCGCTGGTGAAGGACTTTTTAAGCTTTGCCAAGGGCAGAAAACCGGTACTGCAAATAATCGATCCAAACTGCCTTGTTGATGAAATCATAGAATTGTATGAGTCGACTGCGAAGCGGATAGGGATTACCCTGACACGGAATCCATCTGACGGTGTCGAACCGGCGCCGCTCGATGCCGCAGGTATACATACATGCCTCACGAACTTGATATCTAATGCGATAGATGCTTGCCAGATGAGTTCAAAGGAGAATCCGAGTGTGCGAATTGGATTAAAGCAGGAGAACGATACCCTGTATTTTGAAGTCAGTGACGATGGGTGCGGAATGGATTATGACGTGAAACAAAAGCTTTTCACCACATTTTTTACTACAAAAGGCGGGAAAGGCACCGGGCTTGGTCTTTTGACAACAAACAAAATTGTACATGAGCATGGCGGTAAAATATTGTATACCTCTGAAAGCGGAAAGGGCTCTGTTTTTACGATTGCATTTCCTTTACATGTCCTGTATGAATTATATAACGAATCACGTGATACGGGAGGGACATTTAATGAAGCCGATGAACAAAAAAACGGTTCTCATTGTTGATGATGAGGAGGATGTCGTGACATTTCTTTCGGCAACGCTGGAGGATGCCGGATTCACTGTCGTGACTGCGAGCGGTGGCGTGGAGGCTCTTCAGATAATGGAACATGTCAGGCCTGATGTAATATCGCTTGATGTTGTCATGCCGAAAGGTTCCGGTATAAAACTGTACCGCGAGCTTGCAAAGAATCCACTCTGGTCAAATATCCCCGTGATCATAGTAACTGGCCACGCCCGCGATGATTTTGGGAGGGCTGATTTTAATGAAATGACACTTTCGGGCCCGGGAGTCTACCTGGAAAAGCCGGTGACAGCGGCAGTGTATGTGAAAGCGATAAAATCCGCGCTTGGATACGCAACGGATATGGTTTCCGATGAGGTACTACAATTACGGGAAGAGGTTAAATCACTTATCAGTAACGCCCCCCCCGAGACGCTGCGAGAAATACTGAAAAGTATAAAGAAAGAGTGACGCCCGCAGTATCTACTTTTCATCAATAAATTTGTGATTCACCTTCTTTATCAGTTTTTCGATGCGAGGTTTCAAATAATTATAGCCGTCGTCCACGGTATCGAAAAAATGGATGAGCTCGAGATCTTCCGGCGATATATACTTCATCTCGACGAGCTTCTCGAAATTGATAAGCGATTCCCAGTAGTTACGATCGTACAGAAGCACCGGCACGTGTTTTTTTTCAAGCTTCCCGGTCTGAATAAGCGTCAGCGTTTCGAAAAGCTCGTCAAGCGTTCCGAATCCTCCCGGAAAGACGACCAGTCCCTTCGCATGGTAAAGAAACCAGAGTTTTCTCATGAAAAAGTAGTGAAACTCGAAATTCAGCGCCGGAGTGATGTAGCTGTTCGGATGTTGCTCGAACGGCAGCGATATATTGAGGCCAATCGTTTTCGCGCCGGCCCTGTGGGCGCCCCTGTTTGCGGCTTCCATTATGCCGGGCCCTCCGCCGGTACAGATGTAAAAGCCTTTTCCATCGTCGGCCAGCGATTTGCCGAGTTCAGCCAGACGAAAGGCCAGTTCTTCAGCCGCATGGTAATAACGATAATCGTCGTCGCCCCTTTTTGCCGTGGGCTTTATTCGGGCTGATCCGAAAAAAACGACCGTATGATGCACGTGCATATCTTTGAACCGCTTTTCCGGTTCGAGATATTCGCTTAATATGCGAAGTGTGCGCGCGTCCCTCGATTTTAAAAATTCGATATTAGTATATGCTTTGATCGCTTTTTTGTTCGCCATTAATATCTCCTTTTTCTCCGCATGTTTAAAATCGTACCGTCCGTAAACGAGGTTATATCCGTGGATATTACTTTTTTTCTGTCGATAAAGTCAATTGTTATTGAATCCATGAACGCGAGCAATATCTTCAGTCCCGCGCCTATGCCCCTGAGGGCGATTTTTCTTCCGTTTCGCGTAATCCTGAGTTTTTTTTGTTCCGATTCCGTCATATACCGCATAATCTGTCCGCTGTAATTCGGCATAGTGGAGTTCGGGGATTGCTCGATCGATGTCAGGATATTCAGCCCGCCGCCATGATCGATCACGGTTGCGTCGAACGACTTTCGTGTAATACGGTAGCGAATGGTGATTTCACGTGTCCGTTCCCGTGTCGGCGCGGCGCTGTCGCATTGCCTGCGCAGCGTTTCCTGGATCGCGTTTGTAAGCGCTTCGTCGACCGAAATAATGATTTCGTCGATTTCCCTCTGCGGAAATGTCATCGCGAAAAGGTCGTTTTGCAGGTGCGCGATGAGCCCCCCGATGATAGCCGTGTCTGCGGGATAACTTTCGAGAAAATTAATTGTTTTAATTGGTTTTTTTCGCTGCATATGATGTGCGAGAAATGCGTATAAAAAGATTTACTTTCGTCTTATTGATGATATCGTCGCAGTTAATCGTGTTTATGTAAACAACAATATGTGTGGAAAGTGAAAATGGCGCATGACGGTAAAAGTACTTGCCGTCTGATCGGGCTTGATAAAAATTGCGTCTACGATAACGGAAACAGTACATATCGCCGGTTGCATACAGTGCGTTTCTGGCCGGTAACAGTGTATAGAGGGCATAATGTATAAAAAAATTATTGTGTGCGCCGTCTGCGTTTTTATTCCCGCAGTCTTTATTCTGGGATATCAAAAAAACGCGAGTGATGAAGAGCAAATCGCGCTGATGATGGATCTCGATACGAAAATTGGGCAGATGCTCATGGTGGGCGTTCCAGACACGGTAATGAACGCATCGACCGCGGCAATAATAGAAAAGTACCGTCCCGGCGGCGTGCTTTTGTTTGGGTTCAACCTGGCATCTTCCGAAAAAACATCGGCGTATATTCAGGCGATGCAGCGAAAATCGATGGAGGGGGCAGGAATCCCGCTTTTTGTGTCGATCGATCAGGAAGGGGGCCGTGTAAAGCGCATCACCGATGGAGTAACGCAGTTTCCGGGCAATATGGCGTTTGGAATCGCCGATGACGTTGCGCTTGTCCGCGACGCGGCGCGGATTCTGGGCATCCAGCTTAGAATGTACGGCGTCAACATGAATCTGGCGCCGGCGCTCGACGTGAACAACAATCCCGACAATCCTGTTATCAACACTCGTTCCTTCGGCTCGTCCCCCGATGTTGTCGCCCGGATGGGGGTCGCGTATATTAAGGGACTTCAGGATTCGCAGTGCATGGCGATCGGCAAGCACTTCCCGGGGCACGGCAACACCGGTGTGGATTCGCATTTTGCGCTTCCCGTAATAAGCTATGGAGTCGACCAACTGTGGAAGGTAGATCTTGTTCCATTTAAAGCCGCCATCGAAAACGGCGTGTGCGGGATAATGTCGGCGCATATCATGTATCCATCGCTGGTGAGCGATTCTATTCCCGCGACTGTTTCGAAGGAGATTCTTACCGGCCTGTTGCGCAGGGATCTGGGATTCGAGGGACTGGTACTCACGGATGATATGGAGATGCATGCCGTGACGAAAATGATGTGCATCGGCGATGCTGCGGTGAAGGCCGTTGCGGCGGGGGCCGATATCGTCCTCTTGAGTTCTCACGGTGAAAGCGTACCGGCGATCGTGCGCGCCCTGAAAAGCGCGGTGGAGAAGGGTGTGCTGACGGAAGAACGCATTAATGCCTCGGTGCAAAGAATTCTGCGCGCGAAGCTTCGCTATACTATACTGCGGTATGCTGACGGGAAACCGGAAATGGCGAGCCCTGTGTATTCCGACGAAGAGTTGCGTCTCCTGCTGAAAGCGGACGCGATTAACAGAGCCGTTTCTCGGAATGCGGTGTATTTTTACGGTGATCGCGGTTTTGACTCGATTGCGGGACCCGCTTCGTCGGGGACCAGGCTGCTTGTCACGGCAAATCCGTTGCTGGCAAAGGAATTGACCGTGGAACACGGCGCGGCGTTCAGGCTGGTTTCGGATGCCAGATTAAATTCCGCGATTAATGCATCCGGTGGAAAAAAAGTTGTTGTTTATTATCATGTGGATGCGCTTTCAGCAGGGCAGGCCGCCGCGATCAGGGCATTGATGCGCCGTAGCGGTGTTACCCTGGTGCTTCTGTCAACGGGAAATCCGTTTCCGATAATGAAGCTGCAACCGACGCCAATAGCGCTGTTTACCTTCTCGAATACGCCCGAATCCATCCGCCAGCTTGCGTCGTGTTTGCGAAATGAGTTTACGCCGCGTCAAACGATCAATTTCTCGCTGGGAATAACGAGGTAACCGCAAATTCTCGAAAAGCGGGGATTAGGATTTGGCGATATGAATACCGGTGCGTATATTCACATCCCATTCTGTGGAAAAAAATGCGATTACTGCGGATTCTATTCAGTTCCGGTAGGACATCTCTCCCCGCCTGAACGCGCTGCGTTGATACGGCGATATATCGATCGGCTTTGCGGTGAAATTAACAGCCGCGCCAACGAAATGTCAGGTTGCGTCATCGATACTATATATTTCGGCGGCGGCACCCCATCGCTGCTCGAACCCTCCGATGTTGCGCGTATCAATGCGGCGATACGCGATAATTACCGGATCGAACCTGTGGGCATTGAAGTAACCCTCGAATGTAATCCGGATGATTTTTCCGCGCAAAAAATCAACGCGTATCGCGATGCGGGGATCAACCGTGTTGTTCTCGGTGTGCAGACGATGCATGCAAAGTTGCACTCCGTTATCGGACGTTCGGCGTCGCTTGTACAAAGCATCACGCTGGAAGAATTCTGCGGCATGGCCGGTATTACGCACTGTGTCGATATTATTACAGGCATACCCGGCCAGACCCGCGAGATGCTGATTGATGATATACACCGGGTGTGCGCGTACAGGCCCGAACATATTTCCGCATATATATTGAGCATTGAAAGCGGAACGTCCCTGTGCGCGCGGATGCGCATGTCAGAGGAGCTTGAATTGTCGCAGAAAGACCTCTTCAGGACGACGATGCGCCTGCTCAGGGAGAAGGGGTATGCGCAT
>DHPI01000067.1:15723-25447 GCA_002407865.1 Spirochaetia bacterium UBA5368 | reverse complement strand
AAGGGGTATGCGCATTATGAGGTGTCCAATTTCGCGCTGCCCGGTTTCGAATCGAAGCACAATATGAAATATTGGCTCTTTCAGCCATATATCGGTTTCGGGGTCCGCGCCCATTCGTTTTACGGAAATGAGCGGTACTATAATAATCAGACGGTCGATGAATATCTGGCCGGCGCTCTACCGGCACGGGTGCGCGATGTGCGCACCGTGACATCGGCCATCGCCGAGTATGTAATGACAGCGACTCGGCTCGTTCGCGGTATGTCGTTGCGGCGCTTCAAAGATACGCTTGGCAGAGAGTTTCCCGCAGATATTATGGATGAATTTATATCATTTGAAAAACAGGGACTTGTGTCAATTATCCGACAGGGCGATGATACCGTGCTTGCTTTTACGGAAGAGGGGATGTTTTATATGGACGGTTTATTGTACAGGGCTCTGGAAAAATATATCTGACGCGGTCAATCACGTATAATAAAGTATTTCTTGTAGTTGGAATGAATCCTCCCGAAATACTCGGAAAGTTTTTCGTTGCCGGTAAGCGTATAAAAATAATATAATAAATACGATGCCTTTATCACGAAGATATTGATGTCGCGGCCCTTGAGTCCTTTTGCGATTTCGCATTTGCCTTTATTTTGCAATTCAAGCGCAAGTTTTACATGATGTGCGATATTCTTTATGTCGGCGGTAAAGTCGGCGCTTCCCCTGTTGATGCAATCCTTGATTTTCACTTCGTCGATACTGCCGGAAAGCAGCAGATATTTTTTCAGAAGCTTCATCGAATTTGAAATAGACGCCTTTTGTATTGCTTCTTTAAATAGCGCCTCAAACTTCTCGAACGCGATAAGTTTTTCCTGCTCGGTTTCGGGCATTGAATGGAACACGCGTTTGTATATGGAAAAGGCGGTATCTTCCACTTCTTTGCAGTCAGAATCCGCGTCGATAAGCGCTTTCAGCTTGTTGTAGTTATTTGGATTTCTATCGAGGATTTTTATATAGAGAGACACGCCCTTGAGGGCTTCCATGTAAATCGGCAGTGTCGATGACGAAAAATTCCCTTCCGTATAAAGCTGCATCCCGTCGATTATCATTGACGACTGGGCTGTCAGCAAAAGCGCTTCCATATCCGGATTGAAATCCTTCGACGAGCGCTTGCGGGGCTCCTCACGCCGCGGCGGGGATTGCGGCGTTTTTTTCGACATCGCAGTCTTCGGTGCGCTTTCTTTTACCGCTCTGGATACGGTAATCTCTTCCGCGAAAGGATTATCCAGATCGACATCGATATCGAAGGAATTGAGATCCAGATCGTTATTTTTTTCTTTTTCGTCGGCCATATGTCTGTTCGTTTATTATGCGGTTCTCTCGCCTGTTACGGAATATGATGAGCTCGCATTCAGGGTTATCAGGGAATAGAATTATATGGCAACGCAAATATGTCAACAGATATATTAATTCTGATGAACATCGTATACGAGGTTGAATACGACGAGATTGGCAAGCACTGCTTTCAGTGGCATGCCCTTTGTCATTTGAATCATGAAGTCGTTGTTGACATTTTCATATTCCCAGCTTGTGTTGCTGGCCGCAATTATCTGGCCGGAATATTCAAGCGTGTCCATGTCGTACAGTTTGATTACCATAATCCAATAGCATCCTTATGTGTCATAATGATCGCCGTAATTCGCTTTCGCGCTATCGGCGCGTCGTGATTTTATTTTCGTCAACGTGTCCTTTATCAGCAGCCAGTAATCGGCGCCGTCTTCGGTGAGCAACCGCGTCAGAGGCTCCACGGCCGCGGGATCTCCAATATCCCCGAGCGAAGATATGATTCGCTTTCTAACATCGGGATCGGCATCGTGTATCGCGGCGGTCAACGGACCTACCGCGCGTCTGTCCCTGAGTATGCCGAGGGTGAGCGCGGCGCGCCATCGCACGTGAGGATGGGGACTCTTCAGAAATTTGGTAATGACGCCTGTGGCGTCATGCGCCTTGAGCTTTCCCAGCGCCCACGCAGCAAGGGAGTACCTGGCTTCCATTGTCGGATCACCGAGTAGCGCAAGAAGAGGTTCAATGGCATTTCTGTCCTCAATTTCGCCGAGCGCCCATGCGGCAAGATCGCGAACTGAATTGTCGGTATCGTGGAGTGCGTTCAGCAGCGCGGGTACGGAGGCCGGGGCTTTGATAATGCCGAAGGTTCGTACAATCCTTCTTCGCAGATCCGCATCGGCCGTGGATATTTTTTCAACCAGCATGCTGATTACCTGTCGGCCGGCAATGCCGAACACAAGCGTGATGCCGTCGCGTATTTCTTCATCGTCGTTATCCGACAGAATGGTAAAAAGCTGTTCAAAAGCGGGATGCCCGATTTTCGCGAGCGCTTCCACCGATTTTCTTCGCACAATCCTGTCACGGTCTTTCAGCGATGAGATGAGGTGATCAATTGCCAGGGGCGATCCAATCCGGCCGAGCGCATCCGCCGCCAGCATGCGCATTTCCGTATCGTCATTATCGAGTAAATCCAGGAGCGGTTGCACCGAAGTTTCCTTGATCTCAACGAGCGTATCGATCAGTATCTGTTGTATCGCGTGGGTCGCGCCTGAAAGGGCGTTGATGAGAGCCTCGACCGCCGGATCGCCGATCCCTGCGAGCGCCCACGCGGCCCCGTGGCGGACAAAACTGCTTTTATCGTTAACTGATTGAATAAGCGGCCCTATCGACGGTTCTCCAATCCTCACGAGCGCCCACGCAGCGCCGTCGCGGACATCGCTATTTTCATCTTTCAGCGAAATAATGAGCGGTCCTATCGCCGAAATGTTGCCGATAAGGCCGAGTATCTCGGTTGCACTGATGCGCTGACTGACATTGCCTTCACCGAGAATCGAAATTAATGAAGGGACCGCCGGCTGTCCTATTTCGACGAGAATCCACGATAGCATTTCGCGTATCCTGTCATTATCGGTCGCAAGCGCCTGTATAAGCGGACCGACGGCGTCATTGCCGATAGCGGCGAGTTCGCTGCACGAGTTGTCGCATACGGAATGGTCTTCACTTGCGAGTGATTCTATCAGCGTTTCGATTCTCGACAAAGTATCTTTCATGCCCTTCGTCAGTGAATATATAATAGTGTAATTAAAATATACACATGCAGTGAACAATAATGGTATGTGAACAATTTTATTCAACAAAAATTTAGCGCGGTGGCGTAAATGTGTATGGGAAAAAAATCCCCGCATATGCGGGGATTAACTGAATCTCTCATCAAGGTAGTACACCACAGAGAAATTCACTATTTCAGGAGGTATAGATTGCATCGCATTGCGACATCCATGGCGCTTTCAGTGAATCTCACGCCGTGGCATCTATACATACAAGTGTAGCGCGGGTGCGTATGTATTCCAAAAAAATGATGCCAGTTCGCGTATAGGTATTGACGTGAATGATTGCGGCGTGTACATCAATGTACATATGCCGTTTTGTCCCTGTATGAGTACCGGCGTAATGAATAATGCGGCGCTGGGGATGCGGCATTACAGAAAACTGTATGGGAACATAATAATTTTGGAGTATGAGCGTGGCCGCGGCAAAGGGTAAAGGAACAAAAGGGAAGTCAAAGGCGAAATCATCTACCGTGAAAAAGAGTAGTGTCGCGAAACCGGTTGTGAGGCAATCGAACGGTAACGCGGTATTGGTGCTGATTATTCTCACGTTGCTGGCGGCAGTTGTGATACTTGTCAACAAAAACTATTTTAATGGCGTTTCAACGATAAAAAAAGACACACAGCGCACGGTTTCCGGTGAACCGGAGAAAAAATACAATAACAGCGGAAAAAATGTCCCCCCGGAAAAGGCGGCGCTCGAAAGTGACGCGAAAAAGGATAACAAACAGGAAACGGCTCAATTACGCGATGTGCCGGAACGTGACGTAAAAATATATCTGCTTATGTTTAATGAAAAAACCGAAAAAACGGTGCTCTATCCCGTGCGCAGAAAAATAAAATCCGATGAGCCGGTAGTCAACTCCCTCCGGGAGCTGATAAAAGGCCCTACGCGGAAAGAAAAGGAGAAAAACCTGTTGACGGCCGTTCCCGGGAATCTTGTCGTGCGCGGCGTCGTTATAAAAGACAAGACGGCCGTTATCGATTTTAACGAAGCGATTGAATTCAACGCCGTCGGGAATATTCTTATCAACAGGATCGATCAGATACTCTACACGGCCACGCAGTTCGATTCGGTCGAAAGCGTTCTGATACAGGTTAACGGCAAACCCAGAAAATTTATCGGCGGTGACGGCCTCTCGCTCGGCGGCCCGCTGAGCAGAAAACATAGATAATGGGAATACGATGCTCGAAATAGAAATAAAGGCGTATTGCGGCGATATAGGCGCGGCACGAGAGATGATCATTGGCGAGGGCGGCGTGTTCCGCGAATCGCTTCGGGAAGTGGATGAATATTTCAACCATCCGGCGCGAGATTTCAAGATGTCGGATGAAGCTCTTCGCATCCGCCGCGCGGGCGGAAGAATCATGATAACATATAAAGGCCCGCGGTTCGATTCGAGAACGAAAACGCGATTCGAAAAGGAAATAGAGGTGGCCGACGCGGAAGGATTGCGGGAAATTCTGTGCAGGCTTGGATTTATTCCCGTTGCCGAAGTTGTGAAAAACCGCGATATTTACACGCTGAACGGCATAGAAATATGCGTGGACAGGGTGGAGCACGTCGGCGACTTCGTGGAGCTCGAAATTATCGGTGAAGACCGGGCCGCCGCCGAGAAGAGGCTTTTCGACCTTGCGGCCCGCCTCGGTCTTGAGCGTTTTGAAAGCAGATCGTACCTTGAAATGAAGCTTTCCGCGGGGAAGTGACGCCCGGCAGCGCGTGCCGCCGGACATCCGGTCTTTGCAGTTACCTCAGGTTAAATCCCTTCGCGGCAAGATCGCCGATCACCTTCTTTTGAAGTGATTCAATATCCTGCGGCGCAAGGGTCTTTTCCCTGTCGCAGAAGACGATCCGTATCGACACCGATTTCATACCCTTCGGGATTGGCTCCCCTTCATAGATTGAGACAACATCAACGTTGCGGACGCGCTCTTTATCGCTTGCGGTGATGATGTCGCGTATTTCCGATGAATAGGTGAAGCGATCCGCAAGCACCGAGATTTCAAACGGCACTTCGGGGAATTTCTGCAATTCGACGAACCGGGTAATTTCCTTCTCGGCGCTGAAGAGAATGTCCAGATCGAGATCGAAAATGGCGGCCTGCCCCTTTATTTCGAATGCCTCGCGGATTTTAGGGTGCAGGTCAAATATCAAACCGGTGTTCGCTTTCCCGGCATACACACGCATGGCGCGGGCGGGATGGGCGTACGGCGGCAAATCGTTCTGCTCGGGCGTGAGCCGCATGGTTTTTATTTTCAACTGCTGAAACAGGTCAATTACCGTTGTCTTCGCGTCATAGAAAAGAGGCGTGTCCGTTTTCTTCCGGAACAGCACGCCGGTTACGCGCGTCGTTTCACGGGCGAGCGCGGCCGGCTCCTGCCGGTTCTTGAAATAGACGCGGCCCATCTCGAAAATGCGAAAGCTTTCATTATACCGCTGATTCAATTCGATGTTTTCTATAAGATTGGGAATAAGGCTGCGCCTGAGGCGGTCCTGCTCGGTTGAAAGGGGATTTCTCAGTTTCAGCTCCAGGCCTTCGTTTAGCCCGATCTTTGACAGGAGCGCCTCCCCGACAAAGGAGTAGTTGCTTACTTCCGTATAGTTATGGTTGCGGGCAAGTATGTCCTTGGTAAGCCGCTCAAACTGGCGTTTCGCGTTTATCGAAGGCGGCGCGCACGGTACAAACGGGGATTGGGGTGTAATGTTGTCGTAGCCGAAAATACGGCCCACCTCTTCAACGATGTCGTCGGGAATCGATACATCTTTTGTCGCGCGGTAATCGGGAATGCCTATCGTCAGCGCGCCGTTGTCGTTCTTTACGTTAAAATCGAGGGCGGTGAGTATTTCGATTATCCTGCCATCGTCAATTTGCTGACCGAGTTTTGCGCGGATAAACGACGTGCTTGTCGCCACGGTTTTCGATTGAAATGCGTCGGGATAGGCGTCGATGATGACCGATGCCGCCTCCGATCCCGGAACCACCTGTCTGATGAGATCGTAACAGCGGATAATCGCCGCCTTGCAAAGCCCCGGATCAAGCGCTTTCTCGAAGCGGATCGCGGCTTCGGTACGGAGCGCATACCGGCCTGAGGTCTTGCGGATATTGACAGGATTGAAATTCGCGGCCTCGAGGATGATGTCGGTCGTGTCCGGCTCGATTTCGCTGTTGCCGCCTCCCATGACGCCCGCAAGCGCTATGGCGCCGCCGCCGTCCGCGATAACGATGTCTTCGGCGATAAGGGTGTGGTCCTGGCCGTCCAGCGTCGTGAGGGATTCGCTGTTCGAGGCCATGCGCACGATGATTTCGTTGCCTCGCAGTTTTCTTCTGTCGAATGCGTGCATAGGCTCGCCGATTTCCGACATTACGTAGTTTGTGATGTCGACAATGTTATTGATGGGGCGCATCCCTATCGATGTTACCGCGGCCTTGAGCCATGCGGGCGATTCAGCGATGGTAATGTTCTTCATGGCGAGTCCGCAGTAGCGCGGCGCCGCCTTCGGGTTGTCGATGCGTACGTTGAAAGGCTCCGTATTCGTGAACTCTTTTTCAAGCGAGTAATTGACGACGCTCGTAAACTCTCTTCCGAAAATTGCGGCAATTTCTCGCGCAAATCCGGTGTGGCTCCACAGATCGGGCCGGTGGGTGATCGACTTGTTGTCAATCTCGAAACGGACGTCAACGTAGTCCGGATACAGCTCGCTCAGGGGAACGCCCGTTTTCGTGGAAGGCGGCAGAATCATGATGCCCGAATGGTCGTCCGAAAGCCCCAGCTCTTTTTCCGAGCAGAGCATGCCGGAAGATTCCTCGCCCCGTATCTTTGTTTTTTTTATGACAAATTCATCGCCGAATTTTGTGCCGACGGTGGCGAGCGCAACGATATCCCCCTCACGGTGGTTGGGAGCGCCGCACACAACGCGGTATGTTTCGCCTCCGGCGTCGAGATCGCACAGCGTCAGTTTGTCGGCGTTTGGATGCGGCAATTTCTTCGTAATCTTTGCCGTAATGACGCTCTTCAGGTGATAATTCATGTACTCGATGCCTTCGATTTCGGCAGACGACATGGTAAGCCTGAGGGCGATTTCTTCAGGGGAGAGCCCCCGCACGTCAACCATCTTCGAAAGTATATTCAATGAAAGCCACATAGCCTTGCTCCGGGTTTAAACTAAAATTGGTATAAGAAACGAATATCGCCGCTGAGAAAATGGCGGATGTCGTTGATGCCGTAGCGCATCATGATGAGGCGGTTCATGCCGAGGCCGAATGCGAATCCCGACCATTCATCGGGATTGATGCCGCCGTAGCGCAGTACGTTCGGATGCACCAGCCCGCAGGGTAGCAGTTCAACCCAACCGCTGTTTTTGCAGACGCTGCAGCCGGAACCGCCGCAGATGAGACAATTGATGTCGAGTTCGAAGCCGGGTTCGACGAATGGAAAGTAGCCCGGCCGCAGACGGATTTTAACATCACGCCTGAAAATTTCTTTTAACAGCACCTTCATAAAATAAATAAGGTGCGCCACCGAGATATTCTTATCCACCATCATGCCTTCCACCTGGTAAAAGGTGTTTTCATGCGAGGCATCGGTCGCCTCGTAGCGGAAGACGCGCCCGGGGCCGATAACCCGGAACGGCGGCGTGAGCCTTTCCATGCCGCGTATCTGGATCGCCGATGTGTGGGTGCGGAGCAGATTGCCGTCTTCCGTCCAGAAGGTGTCCTGCATATCGCGCGCGGGGTGGTGCTGCGGAATGTTGAGCGCTTCGAAGTTATAATAATCGGTTTCCACTTCGGGGCCGTCCAGCACCTCGAATCCCATCGATGTAAAAATATCCTCGATTTCGTACTGTATCTGCGACAGCGGATGCAAATGGCCGCGTACAAACTGCTTTCGGCTGTCGGCGTGCGGCAGCGTCACGTCGATCCATTCCTCCTGAAGAAGGGAGTTGATTTTCGATTCGAGAAGCTCGCTTTTTCTTTTTTCGATGCGAGATTCAATGTCGTCCTTGATCGCATTGGATTTCTGTCCGATGCGCGAACGCTCCTCGGGCGATAATTCGCCCAGGGTTCGAAGGATGCCGGTAAGATCGCCCTTTCTGCCGAGCACCTTTACGCGGATGTTTTCCAGTTCTTCAATTGAGCGTGCCGCGGCAATCTGCGATGCCGCTTTGGATTGTATCTCGTCAAGTTTTTGTTCCATAGTGATGAATCCAGATATAAATATTTATATATACATACAACACGCATGCGCCTACTGCCGCATGGCCGGCCGCTGACTTCAGCCAGGTGATTACGGTGCGTACAGGCATGGCAAAAGTCAAGGAAAAATGATTTTTCGAAAACCGATGAACGAAAACGCACCATGCCGACGCGTTGCCGTCAGTCTCGCGTATCGGCGGGTATGCCGTTCAACGATGATATTTTTGTAAACAACAGCGGCGCAATCAGGGTAATCCAGATGCCGATCAGCCAGTACCGAAAAAAATCCGCGGATGCAACCGACGGCAGTATCGCCTTGACGCCGGCTTTTATCGCGATGACCCCGACGATTCCCGCGAAAGCTTTGATGATGTTCGGTATGGGCCTGTTTTTTGGCGAAAAGCCAATACGGTCATTTTCGTAGATGATGCCGATGATAAAGCCGGAAAGCGCGCCCAGCGTTTTAACGACTTCATTTCCCGGCATAATTTTCGACAGGACGAAAGGCGCCACAAAGGCGGCGATTACAATGGCTGTCTGATTGATAAATGCGTACTTTTTTTTAATCCATGCGACCGACACAATATAGAGTAAAAGAAATACACATCCTATAACGAGCCCCCCCAGCACGTCGCCGAGAAAATGCACGGCGAGGTACAGCCGCGAATATGAAACCAGCAGAATAAAAATGAGGGAAAACAGTGTGATGTTGCGCTTTCCCGCGAAATATGCCAGTGAACCCCAGAACGCAACGGCATTCTGTGCGTGGCCGCTTGGAAACCCGGGGCTGTGCTTCGGCTTGTAGCGGATATTCAACTGGCTGATGCCGTCGGAAAGCCGTGACGGATCGGGACGCGGATTGTTGAAATACTCCTTCACCGATTCGTTTACCAGCACGCACGTCAGAAACGCCCCACCTATGCGCGATGCGAATTTTTTATCGTAACACCAGTAGAGTACAGGAATAACGAGCAGATAAAAAATCTCATTGCCCGTGGCGGTAATGGTGGCCATAACCGTGTCGAGCCATGGGCCCGCGAAAATATGCAGCCGGTTGAGAATTTCCTCCCCGAAAAGAAGCTGATTGGCGAAAAAAAGTTCCATTCAAACCACCTCGTTGTTGTATAATGCATCAATAGCGATTTTTGCCGCGCCCAGGGCCGGCATTGTGCGCTGGTCTTCAACCATAAAATAACGGACATTTTCGTACAGACCCTTGAGGCTTCTTTGGGCAACGACATTTTTTACAACGGGAAGCAGCAGCGTGTGGGCGCGCGACATCCCGCCGCCAAGAATAACGGCTTCAGGATTGAATATATTCACGAAATTTGCGATCCCGATGCCAAGCCATGTTGCGACATCTTTATAGGC
>DHPI01000067.1:14101-15578 GCA_002407865.1 Spirochaetia bacterium UBA5368 | reverse complement strand
ACGGCCTCCTGCTCAATAACGATGGGTGTGAGCGGCTCGGAGCGCATGCGAGCGTGCAATGATGATTCGGGATACTTGCGTAAAAGGCTCCGCGTGTAACGCACCAGCGCCGTCGCCGACGCATAGAGCTCAAGACAGCCGGTGCTGCCGCAGGGGCACCGGCGCCCCCTGTAATCGATGCTCGTGTGGCCGAACTCGGCTGCGTTGCCGTTTTGGCCGGTGTAAATTTTGTTGTCGATAACGGCACCGCCGCCGACGCCGGTGCCCAGCGTCAGCATAATCCAGTTGCGGAACTTGCTGCCGTGGCCCATCCATTTTTCGCCCATAACCGCGACGGTCGCATCGTTTTCAAGAAATACGCGAATGCCGGTGCGTTCATGTATATGGCGCGCAAGCGGATGGCCGCTGAGGCAGAGGATGTTCGGGCTTGTGATAATTATTCCATTGTGCTTGTCGATTGAGCCCGCCGAACCGACGCCGATGCCCTGAATATCGGATACGTCGCACGATGCGGCAGCGGCAAGCGCGTAAATGGAATCGATAATGCCGCTGTCGATTCCGGCGGATGTCGCGGGGGTTAAAATACCCGTGAAGCCAAGAATGTCGCCGTTCGCGTTTGTGAGCACAAATGTGATGTTCGTGCCGCCGAGATCAATTCCGATGTACAGTTTCTTCATTTGCAACCATGTCTATGCTGGGCTATCGTCCGCGATGTTGCGTTTGCGCGAACCATGAGAAAATCAGTATAAAAACAGAACAGCAGAAGTAAAGCAGTTTTATAAATTTGTGACTGGCAGGGCCCTGATCTTGTACGCGTGATGATTTTTTCTGTGCGACCGGCCGTGAATCCCCTTGACACGGCGGGCATTTCTTTCATACATGTGACGCACAGGGAGCTATTTTGTTATGGCCGGAATTGATTTGCATACGCATACAACCGCGTCAGACGGCATACTTACCCCGTCGGCGCTTATCGATTACGCGCTGGCGAGGGGTATTGCCGCGCTTGCGATTACCGATCATGATACGATCGGAGGCCTGAATGAAGCAGTGCGGTATGCGCTGGGAAAGGATATTGATGTAATCCCGGGCATCGAGTTCAGTGTCGAATATCCCCGTGGCTCGTTTCATCTCGTTGGATTGTATATTGATTTTCATAACACATTGCTTGACGAGACACTGAAAAAACTGAAGCACCTGCGCGACACACGGGCGTCGAGAATAATAGACGATCTACGCGCTGCTAACATTACCATAGCGCTTGATGACGTGATAGAGGAAGCAGGCGGCGCGCCGCTTGGAAAGCCGCATTTTGCGCGGGTTATGGTGCAGCGAGGCTATGGAAAGAGTGTCGAGGAAATCTTTAAAAAATACCTTGTTGACGGGAAGCCGGGGGATATAAAAAAGGAAAAAATTACGCCGGCGGATGCAATTGCCCTCATTAAGGGCTCTGGCGGCGTACCTGTTCTGGCGCATC
>DHPI01000067.1:12475-13991 GCA_002407865.1 Spirochaetia bacterium UBA5368 | reverse complement strand
TCTGGCGCATCCGGCATCGCTTGAATTCAGTTCATTTGCTGTTTTCGAAGACGAACTTCAGGCGTTTATCGAGATGGGTCTCGAGGGCATAGAGGCGTATGCCGCGATGCATTCTCCCGACGAGGCGGATGAATTTGCGAGGATTGCGCGAAAATACGATCTCCTGATTTCTGGCGGAAGCGATTTCCACGGGGATAAAAATGAAATTCTGGGCGCATGGCATGATGGCATGTCGATTCCGTATAATCTCTACAAAACGCTGCAACGCCATCATGCCGTTTCTCATGAATAACCGCCGCTTATAAAATTCTGTACAAAATTAAAAACATCGCAAGTGGTCACATGTCGTATTTTCTAATATCATCGAAATTTGCTGATGTACCATGATACAAAAATATTGACTTTGCGCATATGCTGTGAAATACACGAATAAGGTGAATTTCATGAAATTGTCTTTCAGGGATGACACATATCAAAAAGCCTTCCTGATCGATATGGATGGCGTAATCAACAGGGGGCATACGCTTATTCCCGGGGCGAAAGAATTCGTCGATCAGTTGAAAAAAACGCGGTACCCGTTCCTTTTTATCACCAATAATTCGTATTATACTCCCGCCGAACTGAAAGGCAGAATGGCCGATCTCGGCATCGGGGTCGAGGAGAAAAATTTTTATACATCCGCCATGGCGACGGCGATGTTTCTCGATTACCAGAAGCCGAAATGCTCCGCCTATGTCATTGGGGGGAGGGGCCTTCTTGTGGAATTGAATAAAATGGGAATTGCCATTACCCGAAAGAATCCAGACTATGTGATAATCGGAGAAACCGACGAATACGATTATATGAAAATTATGGAGGCGACCCTGCTGATTTCAGAGGGCGCCCGGTTCATCGCGACAAATCCCGATATTACGGGGCCGACCGCCCGCGGACCGGTGCCGGCATGCGGCGCCCTCGTTGCGCCAATTGAAAAGGTTACCGGTGTTACGCCCTATTTTCTCGGCAAGCCGAATCCGGCTATGATGTACTGGGCGCGAAAACATATCAATGTGCATTCCGCGAATTGTTTCATGATAGGTGACCGCATGGATACCGATATCGTGGGCGGGCTTGAGGCCGGCATGACCTGTTGTCTCGTGCTTTCGGGTGTAACGACGATGGAGATGGTGGACAGGTTTCCCTACCAGCCGGACTATATTTTCAATAACGTCGGAGAGATCAATCCGAAGGAAATCTTGTCGCGAAGGGAGCGGGTTAAATAAAAAAGGGCTGATTCATAAGCCCGATAACACCTCCCCCTGATGGGGGAGGCTGGGCGAGGGTGAAATTCCCCAGTATTACCTGTCAAGCGCTGCGATGGCGGGAAGCGTTTTACCTTCAAGCATTTCGAGAAACGCCCCGCCGCCGGTCGAGATATACGACATCCTGTCGGCGTAGCCCGACTGATTGAGGGCCGATACGCTGTCACCGCCGCCGATAACGCTGAGGCATTTCGATTCCGCGACGATTTTAGCGA
>DHPI01000067.1:2503-12360 GCA_002407865.1 Spirochaetia bacterium UBA5368 | reverse complement strand
GCCGCGACGATTTTAGCGATCGCGTTGGTGCCAACTGCGAATGCGGGATTTTCGAACGCACCGAGGGGGCCGTTCCAGACAATAGTTTTTGATTTATTGATTATTTCCTTAAATCGATCAATGGTTTTCGGCCCAATGTCCACGCCTTCCATATCAGACGGGATGCTGTCAGCCGGGACTGCCTTTTTTTTGTCGGCGCTGTCAAGATCGGGAGCGACGACGATATCCACGGGAAGCACCAGCTCGACATTGTTCTTTTTTGCGAGGTCTATTATTTCTTTCGCCGTCGAGAGGTGATTCTCTTCAAATATCGATTTGCCGATATTGTATCCCATTGCCTTGAAAAACGTATACGACATGCCGCCGCCAATGATAAGATAATTTACCCTGTCAAGGATGTTTTTCAGCACATTTATTTTTGTGGAAATTTTGACGCCGCCGACTATGGCGGCCGTTGGCGGTGTGGGATTTTTCATCGCTTTGTTAAAATACTCAATTTCGTTTTCGAGAAGAAAGCCGGCGGCGCTTTCAGCGATATGGCGGGTAATTGCCTCATTCGAGGCGTGGCCCCTGTGCGCCGCTGCGAAGGCGTCGTTTATAAAGACATCGCCCAGCGACGCGAGGAGTTTGCCGAAGCCGTCATCATTTTTTTCTTCTTCCGGGTAAAATCGTATGTTTTCAAGCAATACGATCTCGCCCTCTTTCAGCCCGTTAATAATGCTTTTTACGCTGTCGCCGATGGGCGTATCGATGAAACGAACGTCCTTTTTCAACAGTTCCGACAGGCGCTTTGCGACTGGTCTGAGGCTCATTTTTGGAACAACCTTGCCATCCGGCCGGCCGAGGTGCGAAATCAATACGAGCTTTGCCCCCTTTTCAATGCAGTACTTTACTGTCGGCAGTGTTGCGGTAATGCGGGTGTCGTCGGTAATGTTCATTTCTTTATCGTACGGGACGTTGTAATCTACCCGTATTATAGCCCTTTTGCCCTGTAAGTTGACCTTGTCGAGATACTTAATGGCCATACAAACACCTCTTTTATATAATTAAATATATGCACACACCGAATCACAATCGTGATTATATTCGTGAGCAATGGCGGGTAACAACGCCGTCGGCATTGCCCTGAAACTACCGCGGCGCGGTCATGTGATCATGTGTATGGTAAACAGGTTACGCGACAATTAATAGTACATGCCGTGTGCGGCGCATCGTCAAGATTATTTTGATCAGCCTGCCTTGAGTTCTTTTTTCTTTTTCTTTAAAACCACCATTTTAGATATGGCAATCGAAATTTCATAGAGAATCATCAATGGGACCGCTACGAGCGATTGTGTCAGCGGATCGACAGTCGGCGTGATAATAGCGGCGAGAATCCATATCAGTACGATTGCGTATTTGCGCTTGCTGATGAGAAACGAAGGTGTAACAATCCCGATCCTTGTAAGGATGAGAATCACGATTGGAAGCTCGAATACGGCGCCGATAGCGAGACAGAATATCAGAACAAAATTCAGGTACTGGCTTGCGTTTATGGTGTTTGTCATTTCGGGCGGCGTGAAGCTGAGCAGCGCTTTTATTGCCAGTGGTAGCGCGAAATAGGTAAGTGTAACGCCGAGGTAGAACAGAACCACGGCGATCAGGATAGTGACCCTGGAAAACATTCTGTCTTTCCTTTCAATGGCCGGAACGATGTATTTCCACAGTTCATATATAATGATGGGAAAGCCGAGAAGAATGCCGGCGATAAATGCAGACTTGAGACGCAGCAAAAATCCGTCTATAAGATTGAAAACGTTAAGTTTGAGACCGGTTGCGAGATATGGTTTGTTTATTATATAAAGAAGCTGGTCAGAAAAAAAGAAGCTGACAAGCGTAATGACGACTATTGTTACAAGCGAAACAAGAAAGCGAGACCTGAATTCATCAAGATGGCCGATCAGGCTCATCGGTATGTCGCCGCGTTCCTTCGCCGCCGGATCGATGTCAGGTATTTCTTTTTCGGTAATTTTTTTTACGGCGGTCGTTTTTGTCTTAGCTACGCCGCGTGTGGGTGTTTTCTTTTGCGATGTCACTTTCTTTTTTGGGGCGGCGGCCGGTTTCTTTTTCGTCTTTGTGTTATCTTTTGCTGACGCAGTGGTTTTCGTGTCCTTTTTCGTGGCCAAGGGGCGTCTCCATTAATAAAGTACGGGAATAGCACTGTACCTCTTCATGGATGTCAAGTAATTTTACACACAGTAAAATACTTGCAGTCAGAATCAAATATTATCTTGCAAATGCCGCGGAGTATTGGTACATACTGAGTAGCCGTCATGGTGAGCCCGGGAATGCGATTTAGCGCCGGTTGTTAACGCCGCACGGGGAATTTTCATGACAGGCGGGTGCCACGGGAAGTGGATTCTTATTACACAAATGATTTTTATCGAAGCATAATCGATAATTCCATAGACGGATATTTTCTCATCGATGAAAATTGCGCGATAGTGCGGTACAATTTGTCGTTCAGCCGTATCTTCAGCGAATATAATCTGGCCGATGAAACACTTACCCTGTTCGATCTTGTGTCTGGCGAATCAAGGAAAAATCTTCGCAAGAAAATCCACTATGTACGGCGGGAAAAAACATCGGCAACTGAGGAAATAGAACTCGTACAAAACGGCACTCGGAAATACTGCCTCATAAGCCTGAATCCTATCGACGTACCGCAATTGCAGGGAATAAAGGCCAGCGTGTACGGATTTGTTAAAGATATCACTGAAATACAAATTCTGCAAAACCAGCTACGTGAGGAAAGAAACTACAACCGGGGAATTATCGAGAATGTCAATTTTGGATTTGTGTTTGTCAATGATGACAATGAATACCTCGATTACAATAATGAATACCTCAGGATGTTAGGAAGGGAAAAATCCGATCTTTCAGGCCGGACGTTCTACGATTTTACCGCGTCGATGTATGTGGAAGAGCAGAAACGGCTCGTGGCTGAAATGCAAAAATCCGGCAGACCTTTTATTTTTGAAAAGGAGTTTATACGCAAGGATGGCTCGCGTATGCCGGTACTGGTGTCAATGTCGCGTTTATATAGCGATTCTGGAAAGCCCCTCGGCAATTTCGCGTTTATAAGGGATATTACCGAGCAGAAAAAAATTGAGGGCGAGTTGATTGCGTATAACAGGAAGATTCTGAATTTTATCGATATTTATACGACGATATCGGCTGGTTTTTTGCAGTGCGTGGAAATACAGGACGTATATTCGGTTTTACACGAGGCGATCAAATCGCTGCTCAATCCCGATTCGGTAGAGGTGCTGTCGAAACGGCAGAAGGGATTTATATCATCGTATGCGTACAATCCTGTTTCCCGTGGCGACCGCTACGAAGTGGACGGACGGCTGTCGCTCATCATCTCGAAGACGGTCGCGAAAAAATCGCCGATACTTGTTCGCGATACGAAAACCGAGCTCAATGATGAGGACGTTGCCGTTTTTCCCGGCATCGTCAGATATAAATCGGCCATATTTATTCCGCTGAACATACAGGGGGATATCACGTCGCTTATAATTCTTTCATTCGAGAGGATGATAAGCGAGATCGACAGCGTTCTCTTCAATATCCTTGCGGGCATATCGAATCTCGCGTCGATTACAATTGAAAAGATAGTATCGCTTGGCGAGCAGGCGTTGATGCGCAGCACGTTCGACAGGTATGAGCGTCTGACGGCGATGGGGAGGATTATCGCCGGGGTGGCGCACGAAATCAACAATCCGCTGTCGATCATGCAATTTGATGTCGATGATTTGAAGACGTTTTGCGAGAGCAATGCGCATACCACGTTTGTGGATGGCGCCTTCAGGGAAACCATACAGTCAATCCAGGAGGAAATAAGCCGGCTTTCCGGGATTGTAAAGCAGCTCAAGGATTACTCGAAACCGTCGCACATCGAACCGGACGATGTAAACGTTGACGACCTGATAAAAACAATTCCCATTAAAATATATCTGAAGAAACTACAGAAAAAAGGCGTGAGAATCACGCTTGCCTTACGTGTGGCGAAATCGTGCATTCGCATCCCAAAAAACAGGTTTATTCAGGTGCTCATGAATTTTATAGCGAACGCCGAGGACGCGATCAGCGATACAAAACAAGGAGAAATCGTTATAGAAACCGGATTTATTGAAAAAGACAAAAAGTCTGTTTTTATTTCAATTCGCGACAATGGTATTGGGATTCCCGAGGACAGCCTCCAGACGATATTCGAACCGTTTTTTACATCAAAAAAGGCTGAAGGCACCGGACTGGGGCTTTCCATATCGTATTCGATAATAAAAAGTTATGGAGGGGAGATTATCGTCAAAAGCGTCGAGGGCAAAGGCGCTGAATTCATCATAATTTTCCCCGTAGTATAATTCCCGCGATCTACAAATTTTTGCGTTACACACCATAAGATAGTTGACAATTATATTATTATTATCATCATAAATTCATGATAATAATAATAAATATGTTAATTTATATATGAAAAGATAAGTGAATAAAAAATAGTAAATATTGTGCATTAATATAAATCTGTCTAATGGCGGCAAGTGGTCAGGATTAATTAAATTATTAATAGAAGAATATTTTTTACACATAATGGAGGATTGCATGGCTACGTTTAAAGAAACATCCATGGGCGCGATTTTTCAAAACCAGGCCGCTAAATACGGCGAGAAGGCCTGTGTGTCATACAAAAAGGATGGGGTGTATACGGATATTTCATGGAACGCAATGAACCGGATGGTGCACACGCTTGCATGGTATCTCCTGTCCATTGGCATCAAGAAGGGCGACCGTGTGGCCCTGTTTTCGGATAACCGATATGAATGGTGGGTATGTGATCTGGCTATCCTTTCAATAGGAGCGGTCAATGTTCCCATCTATGCGACGAATTCTGCGTCGGAAGCCGAGTACATCCTTTCGAATTCCGAGTCGAAGGCTTGTATCGTAGGGTCCGATGACCATTGCGATAGGGTTATGGAAGTGCGTCGGAAGTTGTCAAAACTGAAAACTATAATAATTATCGACAGGCCCAAAAGCAAAAAAGCGGGTATCGTGACACTGGAAGAGGCGTATAAAAAAGGAGAGGGTTACAAAAATAAAGAAAATTTCGATAAAATGCTTAAAAGCGTAAAAATGACCGATATCGCCACATTTATTTACACATCTGGAACAACCGGGAATCCGAAGGGCGTAATGCTGACGCACAGTAATTTTGTGTCCAATATCACTCAGATTGTTGACGGTATCGAAGGATTTTTGAACGACAAAGACGTTTTCCTTTCGTTCCTTCCTCTTTCGCATTCTCTCGAGCGAACCGCCGGTTATTATCTTCCTTTAATGCTTGGCGCGAAGGTCGCATTTGCGGAAAGTTTTCAGGCGATACAGCAGAACTTTAACGATGTACGGCCGACGTGCATCATCAGCGTTCCACGGTTGTACGAAAAAGTACATGCGGGGATTCTTGCAAAGTTGTCGGACGCGCCGCCGGTAAAAAAGGCGTTGTTCAACTGGGCGATGGGAGTCGCGCGCAAAAATCTCCCGTATGCATGCCGCATGAAAAAGCCGGGAGGCCTGCTTGGCGTGAAATTCGCGGTTGCCGATAAGATAATATTTTCGAAGCTGAAAAATGCGCTTGGGCTCGACAGGCTGCGTGTAGCCGTTTCGGGCGGCGGGCCGCTGTCGGTATCCGACGCGGAATTTTTTATCGGCATGGGGCTTAGCATCTGCGAAGGGTTCGGCCTTACTGAAACGACGCCAGTGACAAACTTCAACAGGCCGTGGATGATCAAACCGGGCACAGTCGGGCCGGCGGTCCAGGACACGCAGGTGAAAATCGCCGATGATGGCGAATTGCTTATAAAAGGGCCGCAGGTGATGAAGGGATATTATAAAAACGCGGCCGCGACAAAAGAGGCATTTACGAAAGACGGTTTTTTTCGAACGGGGGATATCGGCGTTATTGACGAAGACGGTTTTCTTTCGATTACCGGAAGGCTGAAGGACATCATTGTGACCGCGGGCGGAAAGAATATATCGCCGCAGAATATTGAAAACAGCCTGAAGGGATCGGCGTATATAGAGCAGGTGGCCATCATAGGCGATAGACGAAAATATCTGTCGGCGCTTGTTATACCGGTATTCGACGAATTGAAGAAATGGGCAAAGAAAAACAATATTCAGTTTACGAGCAACAGGGATCTCATAGAAAACGAGCAGGTCAAAGGCCTTATAGACGCTGAAATAAAAAAATACACAAAGCAGTTCGCGCGGGTTGAGCAGATACGTAAATTCAGGCTGCTCGACGCTGAATGGACGCAGGCGACAGGCGAACTGACGCCGACGCTGAAGGTTAAGAGAAAAGTAATCGCCGAAAAGTACGCGAAAGAAATCGAGAGCATGTATCCGTCAAACGAGCAGGATTAAACAACGACATGAAACACAATAAAAAAGGCGATGTAAAAATCGCCTTTTTTATTGCTGCCCGGCCCATATATATCACGATGTTTAGTATCTGTAATGATCGGGCTTAAACGGGCCTTCAATGGAGATACCGAGATAGTCGGACTGCTTCTGAGTGAGCGTGGTCATTTTTACACCGAGTCTCTGAAGATGGAGGCGGGCCACTTCTTCGTCGAGTTTCTTTGGAAGTGTATATACCTTGCACTCAAGTTGTTTCGATGCAAGCTCTATCTGCGCAAGGCACTGGTTTGTAAAGCTGTTGCTCATTACAAAGCTTGGATGGCCGGTAGCGCATCCGAGGTTAACCAGACGGCCTTCGGCAAGAATAATAATGCTACGGCCCGAAAGAAGCGTCCATTTGTCAACCTGGGGCTTTATCGTGAGCTTGGCGCAGCCTTTCGTCGTTTCGAGATAATGCATATCGATTTCGCTGTCGAAATGGCCTATGTTGCACACGATGGCTTCGTTTTTCATCATCTCCATGTGTTGTCCGGTAATGACATCGCAGCACCCTGTTGCCGTGACGAAAATATCCCCCACGGGCGCCATTTCAGCCATTGTTGATACTTCATATCCTTCCATGGCGGCCTGAAGCGCGCAAATCGGATCAATTTCCGTAACGATGACCCTTGCACCGAATCCACGCATCGATTGCGCGCATCCCTTCCCGACATCACCGTATCCGCATACGACAACAACCTTGCCCGCCACCATTATATCCGTTGCGCGTTTTATTCCGTCGGCAAGCGACTCGCGGCAGCCATACAGGTTGTCAAATTTCGATTTTGTTACAGAGTCGTTTACGTTTATCGCCGGGAACAGCAGTTCGTTCGCAAGCTGCATCTGGTACAGCCTGTGCACGCCGGTTGTCGTTTCTTCGGATACGCCGCGTATTTTCGAAGCCACGTTTGTCCAGTGGTTTGGCGATCGCCTGTACGAATCGCGCAGGCGGTCCATTATGATGCTGAATTCTTTGTTGTCGTACACTGAAGTGAGAAGGGAAGGGTCTTTCTCCACCTTGACGCCCTGGTGAATCATAAGCGTCGCATCGCCGCCGTCATCGACTATCAGGTCGGGGCCGGAGCCGTCGGGCCACGTGAGTGCCTGTTCCGTGCACCACCAGTAATCCTCAAGGGTTTCGCCCTTCCATGCGAATACGGCAGCGGTTCCAGCTTTCGCGATTGCCGCGGCCGCATGGTCTTGCGTTGAAAAAATGTTGCACGATGCCCATCTGATATCGGCGCCGAGTTCATACAGCGTTTCAATCAGCATGGCGGTTTGTATCGTCATATGCAGGCTTCCGGTGATTTTGAGTCCTTTCAGCGGCTTCGACGGACCGTATTTTTCACGTATTGCCATGAGTCCCGGCATTTCGTTTTCCGCGAGCATCATTTCTTTTCTGCCCCACTCAGCCAGCGAGATATCCGCTATTTTATACGGCAGATCCAATGCGATTTCCATTGTTTTCATCAAATATCCTCCAATAACAAAGTATGCTGTTTTATTCCTTTATTGATGTATATACGCCTATTGCCAGACCGTTCGGTATGGCATGTCGTTCATAATCGTTTAGTACAAATCCGCTTTTTGAAAGCCACATAAAGATTGAATCCCGATCGAATCCAAGCCATCGGTCACCGTAACGGTTTCTCAGCGCTTCGTCGGAATGCCGCTCAAAATCGATTATAAGCAGCGTGTCGCCTTTTTTAATTACGCGATGTGCTTCCCGTATCCCGCTTTCGGGGGAGGAGAGATGATGAAGCACCATATTAATAATGGCGCAATCCGCCTCCAGGTCGCGCAGCGGCAGATGCTCGAGTTCGCCCAGTCTCAGATCGATTGTGCTGGCGCTTCCGTTGAAACGCCGCCGCGCGGTTTCGAGCATCGCCGGCGAATTATCAACACCGATAACCTTTTCGGCCTTTGCCGTGAGCGGTGCAAGAAGATCGCCGGTGCCGCACCCGAGGTCGGTAGCGACCCGGCATGGCGCAATTCTGCTCATGATTACGTCTGTAAGGTTGATATCACCGAGCATGGATTTTTTGATTAAATCCCACTCGTGGGCGATATCGTTAAAAAATGACCGCGTTTCCGCCGTCCTTCTCGCAAGTATGCCGTGTGCGCGCTCTTCGTCGGCGGAATATACTGGTTCACGTGAAAAGAGAAAGCGCAGCGCTGACACCACCTCATGACCTTCCCCTTCAGTGGCTGCGCTGTAAAAAACCCAGAGTCCATCGCGGCGATAGGTGAGGATACCGCAATCGGATAATATTTTCAGGTGACGGGAAATCCGCGATTGCCCCATTTTCATGATGTCGGCGATCTCGTTCACGCTCAATTCGTACCGGCTCAACAGGTGTACCAGCCGTAATCGAGTTGCGTCAGCAAGCGATTTAAAGTAAAGTAGCGGTTCCATAATTACATATATTACTATATCAAGATATAGTAATATATTCAACCAAAATAAACGCTTCCGGTTAAAATTTTCAAACGATATGGTGAATTTATAATACTACTGTTTTGACGTCCGCGTATAGCGCATACGTACGTCATGGGATACACGACCAATACTATTGATTGTATTTAAAAGAAACGCTTACTTTCGCCCTGTACAAAACAACTTTTCCTTTCTCAACTTTCATATCAAGTTGTTTTACTTCGGCAATTCGCAAATCATGCAGCGTTTTTGCATGGCTTTCAACAGCATTTTTTGCAGCGTCTTCCCACGATTTTGTGCTTGTGCCGATTAACTCAATAACCCTGTATACATGATCCATGCTCGTATCTCCTCATCAGCCGTTCTTGTCTATGTAAGGCGAGTGCCTTTACGCTGAAAAGTCAATTAAAAAATTGATTTAAAATATTGACAATTCGATAAAGATAAAAGAGCATATCGCTATATCCCGCATATACGAGGACGCGCGATTTGAAGGTGAGAATAGATCAGATAAAGATAAAGAAGAGAATGCGTATCGATATTGGCGCCATTCACGATCTTCGGGAGTCGATGCGGAAGCATGGACTGATCAGCCCGATAACCGTGTCACAGAAGTTCGAGCTCCTCGCGGGATACAGACGATTGCAGGCTGCGCGGGAACTGGGATGGCATGAAATCGAATGCAATATTATAAACGCGAAATCGAAGCTGGAAAAGTTTGAAATTGAAACGGACGAAAATATCTATAGAAAGAATTTTACATCCGAAGAGCTCGAATTGATCAGTGAAAGAAGAAACGAGCTTCAGTCGCGGGGATTTAAAAAAATTTATTACCTGGTTCGGCGTTTTTTCCGCTGGCTTGTAGCACTTTTCAAAAAATAAGTTTACGCATTATTATGCCGTACGGCATAATAATGCGTAA
>DHPI01000067.1:1860-2394 GCA_002407865.1 Spirochaetia bacterium UBA5368 | reverse complement strand
TTACGCATTATTATGCCGTACGGCTTTATTGCGCGCATAATGGCATAAATGCTGTCGGCCGGAATGCCGACTCTCCCCACAAACCTTCTGGCGCTTTGCAACCATCCATATACGCGCATTGCGACAATGGTTATGTAAGGGAAATAGCCGCCATGACGGTCCCGGATAAAACTAATGGTTGTGTTGTAATAGTTTAATATGATTGGAAACTCTCAAACCAGAAAGAACGGTATCATTTTATAAAAATAGTTGAAAAAAAAGCACGTATGAGTCAAATCACCCGCATCGAGTGTGATTTTTTGAATAATGAATTATGTTGTGCTTAATTTGCTGTATAATTAATTATTCTATAATTGTTACTCATTGCAGCGATGAATGACTGGATACCGAACGTCTATCGGAATTGTTGGCATGCATCGTTACCGTGAGAATATGAGTGTACATCGCAGTATGTAATTTATGTCAGTTTGCATAAAAAACAATTTAATGAGGAGTTGATCATGGCTGTCGAACAAACGTTGGTTTTAATCAAAC
>DHPI01000067.1:0-1723 GCA_002407865.1 Spirochaetia bacterium UBA5368 | reverse complement strand
AACAAACGTTGGTTTTAATCAAACCAGACGGACTTAAGAAATCGCTGACCGGTAATATACTTACACGTTTGTCTGAGGCGAAGCTGGTTATTGTCGGCGCAAAGGTTGTTCATGTTTCGCCGGAATTAGCGACGAATCATTATGAACATTTGAAAAATGAGCCTTTTTTTGATGAACTCGTAAAGTACCTTACCGGTGAACTACATAATACGCGAAGGGTCATAGCCTTTGTATATTACGGTGAAAACGCTATCAGCAGAATACGCGAACTTGTGGGAGCGACAAATCCCGAAGAGGCGAATCCTGTATCGATACGCGGGGCGTATGGAAGAATCACGACGACGGGAGTGTTCGAAAATATCGTACACGCGTCGTCGAGCATTGAGGACGCTGAAAAAGAAATTAAGTTATGGTTCAGTCCTGATGAAATAGTGGAAAAACTGTATCCAACAAAAGAGGTTACAATCAGCAATGTGAAGACCGAGGTCTGGGCATAAGATCGTGGTGGAGATGTCACAAAAAAACCCCTTTTTGGAAAGGGGTTTTTTTATTTGTGAATAATGAATATAAATTATTATATGAATAATAAAATGTAACACCACATGAACCATATATTTTTTATGAACATAGTTCATAATGTGTACAATGAAATAAAAATGTAAAAAATTTTCAATCGACTTTAATATTTGTTGACATTACATTTATACGCGATAGTTTATAAATATATTATGTGCGAAGCAAAGCAAATATGAGAATTAAATACGTAGCATGTTTGCGTAAGGGAAGGGGGTTTATAATGGCAACAATCGAATTACATGGAAAAAATTACGAAGTCGATGAGGATGGTTTTCTTCAGGAGCCCGGAGTCTGGAGCGAAGATGTCGCGAAGGCGATGGCTGAAAAAGAGGGCATCAACGATTTGAACGAGAACCACTGGAAGGTTATCAGTTATCTCAGGACGTATTACACCGATAACGGGATTGCGCCGATGGTGAGAAAACTTACGAAGGAAACAGGCGTTAATCTGAAGGAAATGTACGAGCTGTTTCCCCAGGGGCCGGCAAATTCAGCGTGCAAGTGGGCGGGCCTGCCAAAACCGACTGGTTGCGTATAATACGACAATCATTTCCATTGCTTTGTAAAAATGTTGTTTAAAAAAAAGAGCCAGATCCATTGTCAGGTCTGGCTCACGTGGTTTTCGCGCTTGGAGAATGCGAGAGAAAAGAATGGAACGAGGGTTGCTGGCGATCGGAGGTATTCGGGGCGGATCGGGAAAAACGATCGTGACGCTCGGTATTATACGGGCGTTACAGCGCCGGGGATTGAAGGTGGCATCGTTCAAAAAGGGGCCTGATTATATTGATCCAGCATGGATGTCACTCGCCGCAGGCTCCACATGTTATAATCTCGATAGCTTTCTGATGAATGATGACTGTCTGCGGGAAACATTGCTGAATCGCGGCGCCGAATGCGATATCGCCGTGGTTGAAGGAAACCGCGGTATTTTCGACGGATTCGATGTTGACGGTTCGCACAGCTTCGCCGAGATCGCAGTGCGGTTTAATATGTCTGTCATTCTTGTTGTCGACTGCGCGAAATCGAGCAGAAGCATCGCGGCGGTTGTCTATGGGTGTCAGAAGTTCGACAGGCGTCTCAGAATCGGCGGTGTTATCCTGAACAGGATTGCCGGAGAACGCCACAGGCGCCTGATCTCATCAGCTGT
>DHPI01000021.1 GCA_002407865.1 Spirochaetia bacterium UBA5368 | reverse complement strand
GCTTTATATCATGATGATTCGCATGGTCCGCATGATGGACGGTAGGGTTAATGTAAAAAATCTGGCGGAGTCGCTGTTCTTCTGGGACGATATGACAAGGAAGAGATGGGCCAGCCAGTATTACCTTAGAAAAGACATTTATTCATAAGGCAGTGAAAATTGAAGATAATATCACAAGGAGAATGACATGAAAAAATTTTTGCAGATACACATGCTTACTTCATATCCACCGGCAAATCTGAACAGAGACGATCTGGGACGCCCCAAAACAGCCGTTGTTGGCGGCACGAACCGTTTGAGAATTTCCTCACAGAGCCTTAAGCGCGCATGGCGTACATCATCCATCTTTCAGGAAAAGCTTGGAAAAATCGAGCTTGGCGGAAAGACCGGAATACGCACAAAAAGACTTGGTGAGGAAATTTATAATAAGCTGATTAATAATAAAATTGATGAAAAAAACGCAAAAGAATGGAGTCGGTCGATTGCGTCCCAATTCGGAAAGTTAAAAGGTGAAAATGAGAAACATCCTGAGTATTTATATATTGAACAGCTTGCCTTTATTTCCCCTGAAGAACAGGAGATGGCGTTTGACCTTGTGGAGAAGTGTATAAAGAATAAAAAGGCGCCGGAAGAAGACGATCTTAAACTGCTTCGGCATGAAAATTCGGCTGCCGATCTTGCCCTGTTCGGAAGAATGCTCGCTTCTACGCCCGTCTTTAACCTTGAAGCATCGATTCAGGTATCTCATGCTATTTCTGTCCAGGCGGTGGATGTGGAAGATGATTTTTTTACCGCGGTCGATGACCTTAACAGGGGCGAGGAAGAAGTCGGCGCGGGACATATGGGCGATGTGGAGTTTGCGTCGGGCATCTTTTATACCTATATAAACATCGATCGCGAACTGCTCTTCGAAAACCTTAAAGGGGCGGGAAAAGCTTCTCAGGATCTGTGGTCAAGGACGATTCAGGCGATAATTGAAGCGGCAGCAAAAGTAGCCCCGACAGGCAAACAGAACTCATTTGCATCCAGGGCCTATTCACATTATATACTGGCCGAACTTGGCAATCAGCAGCCGAGGTCTCTCTCTCTTGCATATGTCAGGCCTGTATATGGCAACATGCTGGAGAATGCCGTATCCATAATTGAGGAAACAAAGGATAAAATGGAAAACGCATACGGGAAATGCAGTGACGAATCCGCGGTAATGGATGTGCTCGGAGGGAAGGGTACTCTTAAGGAAATACTCGATTTCTGTGTTAAGGAGTAGGTTATGGGCAAGTACCTTGTGTTCCATATATATGGGCCCATGTCGTCATGGGGTGATACGGCTGTGGGCGAATACAGACCTACGTTTTCCCATCCTTCCAAGTCGGCAATTGTAGGATTGGTCGCCGGTGCACTGGGCATAAAAAGGACAGACGAGGGACGTTTGCGTGTGCTGTCGGAACAACTGGGATTCGGTGTGCTGGTGCTGTCGCCGGGAACATTGTTGCGCGATTATCATACGACACAGGTCCCATCGCAGGCAACAATAAAAAAAGGCCCGGTCTTTACGCGTAAGGATGAACTCAGTTACAAGGATCAAAATACCATACTGTCAACGAGAGATTACCGTTCGGATGCCGCATACAGAATAGTTTTGTGGGCACGTGATGACAGCGCGGACCTTGATAGTATTTGGAAAGCCCTGAGGATGCCTGTTTTTGCCCCATACCTGGGACGCAAATCATGTCCGCCCGCAATTCCCTTTCAACCGGAGCTGATAGATGCGTCATCGGCTGCTGAAGCCATTTCCAAAACCAGACATTCGCTCGGTGATCTTTTAAGGGGGATCGGTAAAGGCGTGGGTGTTTCGACCGGGACAAAGGGCAGGTATTTATTATACCTTGAGCGGGAAGAGGGAATTGACGTGGAAAAGCTTGCTACACACTGGAGAAAAGACAGGCTGATTAACAGGAGAAACTGGCAATACGGCGATCGCCAGGAAATACTTGTTGAGGTAGGTGAAGATGATGTTTTTAAGTAGAATAACCATGAAACCCGGCCGGGGTAGCATAATCAGATATGTCAGTGCGGGCGGCGGTATATATAACGAGCACAGAAAGATATGGAATTTCTTTCCGGATGACAAAAAGGCCAGCAGGGATTTTCTGTACCGAAAGATTGATGCCGGTGCTTTGCCTCAATACTACATCCTGTCGAAACGTGCACCGGTAAACGAACAGGAAATTTGGAAAATCGAGACTAAAGTTTTCGATCCTGTAATTAAAAACGGTGATTATTTACGCTTCAGTCTCAGGGTAAATCCCGTGGTGACGAAAAAAACCGGCGATGTGGAATCGAAAAAGCGGAAGCGGGATGATGTCTATATGGAAGCCCTCGCTCGTTATGAAGGGGTGCCCAAAACGGACCGTCCGACAAATAATGAAATTCTTGTTGAAGCAGGGTTAAAATGGATCACCGAACGGGTTTCTGATTACGGGTTCTCGGTTCAGAATAATGATGTAATTGTTGAAGGATATCATCGCTTTGAGGGTATGAAAGATAAAAAAAATCATCGCATTCAACTTGGAGTTATCGACTACAGCGGAATATTAAAAGTTACGGATTCGGAAGTGTTTATGGAAAAGGCGCTGAAACGTGGAATCGGCAAAGCGAAAGCGTTTGGGTGCGGTTTGCTATTAATAAAAAGGCTGTAATATATCATGCCAAACCGCGATTTGCAAGAACTTCCGAAATTCGAAGATACATGGTCGTACCTGTATTTCGAAAGGGGGTTGATCGATCAGTACCAGAAATCAATCGGGTTTCATTATCTCGATAAGGTAATACCAATACCGGTGGAAACCCTTTGTCTGGTAATGCTGGGACCGGGGACGTCAATAACGCACGAGGCAATAAAGCGCATATCTGAAAGCCGCTGCCTTGTCGCATGGACGGGGGAAATGGGCGTACGGTTTTACTCGTCCGGGTATACGGGTACGTATTCGTCAAGAAACTTATTGAAACAGGTGGAAGTATACGCGGATGCCGTGTCGCGCGACCGCGTGGTCAGGGCAATGTATCAGAAGCGCTTCAATGAAACGATACGTCCTGATTGCACCATAGAGCAGATACGGGGCATGGAGGGGGCGCGGGTGCGGAAAGCGTATAAGGAATTATCCGAGAAACACGGCGTACAATGGACAGGAAGAAGCTATGACCAGAGCAACTGGAATTACGGCGATCCGGTTAACCGCGCCCTTTCTTCGGCAAATGCGTGTTTGTACGGTGTATTGCAGAATGCACTACACCGTACAAACACGCATTTGC